>JARLGF010000029.1 GCA_031296165.1 Occallatibacter sp.
GAAACTGATTTGGGAGACATAATCCAATTTTGTGATGCCGAAAACTGCCATTTCGGGGGCAGTGTGTAGGCAAATTAACACCAGATGGAGTCGAAAACCGACGGACCCGGAGTTTTTCCGCACTTCGGCTGTCAAGAGAATTCCAAATGCGATTGCCCTGGCATGGTGACCGTCCTGATTACTCTGCCCGATGAGCAGGTAGAAAATCCGGCGGACAGTCGTACCGCACTGGACGATGGCTGTCATGTGGGAGGTGGAGTTGGAGTAGCAGGTTCCGAATTACAGGGCTGCGACGAAATCGGGGACGATTGCGGCTGCCCGATCCTGCAGCAACTGGGTCATTCGCGCAGCCATGTCGACGTAAATGGATGCGGCGTGAAACGCATGCGCAGAGATGCTTTCATTGACCTGGCCGAAGGCATACTGCCCAAGAGCGATGAGGACGCAAACGCGGATATGCATGACGTCGCGGGTGAAAGCGGCGAGAAGCTCACGGTCAACCGAGCGGCAGTTTCGGGCTGCGTAGTCTGCCATCTCCATCATCACGCCAGCGTTCTGGTACATCACGCAGAGTCCCCTGGGACCTTCCATGCGCTGCCAGATATCCTCCGGAGTGGCACAGAGGCCCTCTTTCCACAAGGAACGGTCACTCAATGCGCGTGCGCTCCATTCCGGCCGCAACCGCGCCAGAAGCGCATCCCACGACTGAGCATTGCGGCGGCGAACGCCGACTCTCCAACTGCCTAAGTAAACCGTAGAGGCGGCGATGGGAAGCAGAATGAAGATCATCGGTTTTCCTGAATAGGGGAATTCCTGCCGTTTGAGAGTTCAAGGCAGATCCAGATGGCCCAAGCTGCCCGTGCTACTGGCAGTAGTGCCCGCAATCTTCGCACGAAAGTAACCTAATGTAGTTTATCGGCACAGTCAATAGTACTTTTGTACCAAGATGCGGCACATTGTGGATCGCACTGCTGGATGGCTTATGCGCTCACCAGCACCGGGGGCTGAATGGGGTTTCCAGGCAGGGTTGCCAGGATCGTATCTTCAGTTGGTTCAGCTTCAACCGGCACGTGCGCCAGTTCCCAGGCCGAGCGGTCTTTAATCAGGCGGGAAACCAGGGCGGTGTGCATGGCATGACCGGCTCGCTCTGCCACCACGTGGCCCTCAATGCGCCTTCCGGCCAGGGCCAGATCTCCGATGAGATCGAGGACTTTGTGGCGTACATATTCGTCGGCAAAGCGGAGGGGGCCATTTTCCGGCCCATTCGCACCCAGAACGATGGTGCATTCCGGACTGGCACCGCGAATGAGGCCCATGTCGCGCAGACGCTGTTCGTCGGCCTTGTAGCCAAAGGTGCGGGCAGGAGCAATGAATGTTCCGTAGGTTTCGGCGGCGAGATCGATGCTGGATATCTGGCGGCCGATGGGCGCGGGGAAATCGATGGCGTACTGGATGCTGTAGCCGGAGCCGGGATAGATGCCGATGAACTTGTTGCCCTCGCGCACCTCGACAGGGTGCAGCACGCGGATGGTCTCGCGGCGGCGGCGCTGGGTGCGGATGCCGGTGCTAAGGAAGGCCTCGACGTAGGGCAGTGCGCTGCCGTCGAGGATGGGCAACTCGAGGTTGTCGAGTTCGACGATCACGTTGTCCACACCCATGCCGATGAGCGCGGAGAGCAGGTGTTCCGTGGTGGAGATGAGCACGCCCTGACGCATGAGGCTGGTAGCGTAGCTGACCTTGGCGACGTTGCGGCCGGTGGCGGGAATCTCAAAATTGTCGAGGTCGGTGCGGCGGAAGACGATGCCGGAACCGGCAGGAGCGGGCATGAGGCGCATGGTGACTGGTGCACCGGAGTGTAGCCCGACGCCCGTGAATTCAATGGGCGCGTAAATGGTTTGTTCCAAGTGCGCGGTATGAACCAATCAACCTACTCCAAATGAATAAACCAGTAGCACGGATAGATTAGACGTGCAGAGCGATATTCGTCTTGTGGCATTTTAGCCACACTTTGCGCTTATCAGGACACCTTCCGGGTTGAAATGAGGCAGGAGCAGGTCTTTTAACCATCGTAGAATCAAGGGGTCTCTGCATGTGCTGTTGCAAAGTCTCCCCTCCGGAAAGGATCACATTATGAATGCCGTTTCCGATCTTTCTGTCCCGATGCGCGCACTGCTGGCTGGGGCCAGGCGCAAGGAGCGGGCGCTGCTGAGCCTGATTGAGCAACTGGTTCGGGCGGAGTCGCCCTCAGACAACAAGGCTGCCGTGGATGCATGCATTGCACTGGCCGCGGCACATGCAGAGGCTTTGGGCGGACGCGTGAAACTGCACCGCCAGCGCGGGTTCGGCAATGTGCTGGAAGCGCGCTTTGGGCCAAAGCCGCCAAGGGCTGGCAAAGGTGAAGATCGAGGCGCGAAGCGCATTCTGCTGCTTGGCCATCTGGATACAGTCTGGCCGCTGGGTACGCTCAAGACCATGCCCTGCCGGATGGCTGGCGGCCGGCTATGGGGACCGGGAACGCTGGATATGAAAGCCGGAGTTGCCATGGCTTTCACTGCCATCGAGATGCTCACGGAGGCCGGGATGCTGGAACGCGAGATTGTGTTGCTGTTGAATAGCGATGAGGAGGTGGGCAGCCCGGTTTCGCGGCCGATTACGGAACGGCTGGCCGCCGAGTCTGCCGCGGTTTACGTGCTGGAGGCCGCGCAGGGGCTGGCCTATAAAACTGCGCGCAAAGGCACCGGTAACTGGAGAATCGACGTAAAGGGAGTGGCGGCTCATGCGGGCGTGGACTTTGCAAAAGGGGCGAATGCGATCAGGGAGCTGGCCCGCGTGGTGGAGACGGTAAGCGGCTGGACCGATTTGAAGCGCGGTTTGACGGTGAGCGTAGGGGTAGCTGGAGGCGGGACCAAGAGTAACGTGATTCCCGCAGAAGCCTGGGCCGAGGTAGATGTCCGGATTGCGCGCAAGGCGGACGGGCCGCGCATCGAGCGGAAATTTGCCGGGCTGAAACCGGTGGACAAACGCTGCACGCTGACTGTGACGGGCGGCATCAACCGGCCGCCGATGGAGCGCACGCGAGGAACAGTCCGGCTTTATCGACGTGCAAGGGAGTTGGCCGCAGAACTTGGTTTGGCGCTGGAGGAAGCCTCGACCGGCGGCGCATCCGACGGCAACTTCACCGCGGCGCTCGGCATTCCCACGCTGGACGGCATGGGAGCCGTGGGCGAGGGAGCGCACGCGCGGAACGAATCGATTGTGGTGGAGCACCTGGCACCGAGAACGGCTCTGCTGGCGGGATTGCTGGCGAGGTGATTCCGCTGCGGCAGGCCTGATACACTCCCGTTTAGAAACCTGCTGGAGTTTAACCACGCAATGAAATACAAATTTCTGATTCTGTTGCTGGCTGCAAGCGCAGCCGTTGCAAGTGCACAAACCACCGCAAAGCCTACTACTGGCGCTACAAAGCCGGCTAGTACCGCAACCAAGTCGGCTGCCAGCGCCGCCAAGCCGACAGTGAGCAGCGTCAAGGTTCCGCCGGGTCTGCCTCCGGTGAAGGGCATTCGGAAGACGCTTTTCAGCTTGCAATACCAGGACATCAAGATTGGTACGGGCGCCGATGCCGAGCCCAACAAGCTGTACAAGGTCCACTACACCGGCTGGCTGGCAGATGGAGGGCGCAAGTTCGACTCTTCTTACGATCACCGGCAGCCAGTTCTGGACAAGGATGGCAAGCCAGTGTTGGGCGCCGACGGCAAGCCAACGCTGGGCGATCCACAGCCCTTCAGCTTTCCCCAGGGCTTTGGCCGCCTGATTCCAGGATGGGATCAGGGCTTTGCCGACATGAAGGTGGGCGGCAAGCGCCGTCTGCTGATTCCCTGGCAACTGGCCTATGGGGCAAAGGGCCGTCCCGGTCCCGACGCAGCGCATCCGGGGATTCCTGCCAAGGCCGATTTGATCTTCGACGTGGAATTGCTGGACGTGACCGATCTGCCCATGGCGCCGAATCATCCGGGCATGCCCGGTATGTCCGGTGGACACCCGATGCCGGGCGGTATGACGCCGCGGCCCGGAACTACTGTCCAGGCCAATCACCCGCCAGCCGCGCCCACGACGCCTGCGGCCCCGGCCTCGCCGGCAACTCCCGCGGCTCCGGCAGCATCGTCAGCTCCAGCATCGGTGCCCGCTCCGGCAGCGCCTGCAACAACGGCGCAACCGAAGTAAGTTTGGGATTCTCGCGAATGGCTCAGGCCACGCCGGCAGGCAACTCCGGCGTGGCTGCCAGCAGTTGTTGCGTGTATTCCTCTTGTGGATGTGCGCAGAGTTCGACGGCCTCGCCTGTCTCTACCAGCCGTCCGTGCTCCATGACCGCGATGCGTGTGCTCAGGTAGCGCACCAGGGGCATGGAGTGGGAGATAAACAAGTAAGTCAGTTTGTACTCTCTCTGCAGGCGGCGGAGCAGGTTCACAATCTGCGCTCCCACGCTTACATCCAGGGCCGAGACCGGCTCATCCAGAATCAGCAGCTTGGGCCTGAGCGCCAGCGCGCGGGCAATGTTGATGCGCTGCCGCTGGCCGCCGGAGAACTCGTGCGGGTGGCGGGGGAGCGTTGACTCGTCCAGTCCTACCTGGCCCAGCAGCTCGACAGCAGCGTTGCGGAGAGCCGCGCGGCCCTTGGCAATCCCGATATCGCGACCATGGATCAGCCAGGGCTCGGTGACAATCTGCAGCACGTTCATGCGGGGATTGAGGGCGGCATAGGGGTCCTGAAAGACCGGCTGCATCTGGCGGCGCAGGCGGTGCAATGCTGCCGCAGACGCTTGCGCCACATCGACGCCGTCTACGAGGACTGTGCCGCTGCTGGGCGTGACCAGCCCCAGAATCATCCGCGCCAGCGTGGTTTTGCCTGAGCCGGATTCGCCGACCAGGCCCAGGGTTTCTCCCGCATCGATTTTGAGCGATACGTTTTCGACTACGGTTTTCTGTTCCGTCCGGAAGCCCGCACGGCGGGGATAGCTCTTTGAGACCGAGTTGACCTCAACCAGCGCCATGGATAAATGGTACATGGCTGGCGGGCGTCAGCTCAGGGAGCAGCGCATCCTTCAGTCCAGCCTGGGGTGGAGGGTGTGGAAGGTGGTGGCTTGCTGATAGGCGCGGGCAAAGGCGGCCAGCTTTGCATCCTGGTAGTGGGCTGCGAGGAAGGTGAGCGAGACCGGGGTGCCGGGTCCGCCGATGTCGTCGTTGTCGCCGTCGTCGATGGCGGGCGGTTTGGGAGCGTCGGCGCCGCGCAGGCTGTTGGGCAGGATGAGCGCGGGATGGCCGGTGAGGTTGGTGGCTACCAGTTGCGTACCGGCCGATGGGGTGACGATGATGTCGACCTGCTCAAAGAGCGCCGAGACCTGCCGGACGGCAAGAGTGCGGGCGCGGTTGGCCTGGATGTACTCGACCGCCGGGTAGAGGCGGGCAATGCGGAAGTCGTTGGGCCAGTCCTCGACGCCCTGCTCGGTGAGCAGCGAGTCGCGGCCGGTCATGGTCAGGCTGTCAAAGGCCGCGGCTGCTTCGGCGGTCAACAGCGGTGTCATGGCGTCGTAAGGCAACTTGGGCAGCTCCACCGGGATGAGTTCGATGCCCATGGCGCGGAGCTTGTCCAGAGCGGCCAGTTCGTAGCGGCGATCGTAATCGCGGCGGGCGCGGGAGACCTTCATCTGGGCGTTGCGCTTCTCACGGTGGGCCTTCTGCCCGGCGGTTTCGTCGGCTGCGGGTTCGTGGAGCTTGAGCGGCGGCTGTGGGTCGAACTCGCTCTTCAGGTAGCCGATGCGCAGGGTGCGCCAGTCGAAGCCGGGCTGCCACTGGAAGGGCGCGGGATACACCGATGCATCCTTGCCGTCGGGGCCGTGGATGGCGTTAAGCACAAGGGCGCAGTCCTCGGCGGAGCGGGCAATCGGGCCGAGCTTGTCCATGGTCCAGCTCAGGGCCATGGCGCCGGTGCGAGGCACCAAGCCGAAGGTGGGACGCAGGCCGGTGGTTCCGCAGCGGGTGGACGGCGAGGAGATGGAGCCCAGCGTCTCAGAGCCGATGGCGAAGGCTACGCAGCCAGCAGAGACGGCACTGGCGGAGCCAGCCGAGGAACCGCTCGAGCCCTGATGCGGATTCCACGGGTTGCGAGTGCGGCCTCCAAACCACTTGTCGCCCATGGCGAGAGCGCCGAGGGTGAACTTGGCGACGAGCACGGCTCCGGCAGCGTCGAGGCGCTGGACGACGGTCGCGTCCTCGTCAAAGGACTGGTGCTCAAAGCCGCCCGCGCCCCAAGTCGTCGGATAGCCTTTGACGGCGAGCAGATCCTTGGCGCCCCAGGGAATGCCATGAAGCGGGCCGCGATATTTCCCAGCGGCAATCTCGGCGTCGGCGGCTTTGGCCTGGGCCAGCGCGCGGTCCTCCGTGAAGGTGATGACGAAGTGGAGCTTGGGGTCGTAGCGTTTGAGGCGGGCGAGATACATCCGGGTAAGCTCGACCGAGGTGACTTTGCGTGCCTGTATGAGGCTGGCCAGCTCGCTCACCGTAGCGAAGGCGAGGTCTTCAATACGCGCCGGAGCGCTTGCCGCCGGATTGGGGCTCCAGCCAGAGGCACGGGTTTCCATGATCGCTTGCTGTGTGGCAGCTTGGGGAGCGGGCTGCGGATGGAAGATGTAAGCCGGTGCGACGGAGTTGGGCAGCTTGAGGGCGCGGACGGCGTCGTAGGAACCGCGCTGCTGGTTCAGCCCGTCGAGCATCAACTTTTTCTGGTCTTCCGTGAAAGGGCCGACGCCGGCAAGGATGGCAGCCTGGTCGAGCATTTCCGGCGTAATTTTCGGTTTTGCGGCCGGCTTGTCGGCGGGTGCGGCTTCCTGCGCCTGCGCGGCCAGGGTGTAGAGAATTCCGGGCAGCAGCGGTGAGGCAATACCGGCGCGGCTGCAGGCGTTCAGAAAGGCTCGGCGGTCAAGGTGCATGGTGGGCGTCATCCTTTCCTGGAGTTTATTGCATTTCCAGAGGATGAATTGCATTTTTGTCGAGTCAGATGGAACGGCGGCGCGAGCGGCTTCTACACGGAATCGTCTGCGTCGTCTTTCGTGGTGATCTGGTCGCCGGCGAGGCGCTCCAACTGGTTGCGCCAGTCCAGAGACTCGACAAAAGCCTTGGACTCGCGCCAGTTGGGCTCGACGATGACATGCAGCTCAAGATAGACGCGGGTTCCGAGCAGCGACTCGATCTGGCGGCGGGCGGCGGTGCCGATCTCCTTCAGCTTGGCTCCGCCCTTGCCGATGAGGATGGCTTTCTGGCCGTCGCGTTCGCAGTAGATGGCGGCAGCGATGCGGGTGAGCGGCGGGCGGGCGGGGACGGCGCCTTTTTTGCGCGGGACAAAAGGCTTTGGCTCCTCGAACTGCTCAATGACCACGGCGGAGGCATAGGGGACCTCTTCGCCGGTCTCGACCAGAATGCTCTCGCGAATCAGCTCGGCAACCATGAAGCGCTGGGGCTGGTCAGTGTACTGGTCCTTGGGGTAATAGCGCTCACCGACGGGGAGGGCTTCGACGATCTTGCGAGTCAGGATGTCGAGGCCGTCGCGCTTGCGGGCGCTGACGGGAATGATCTGGGCGAAGCTGAACTGGCGGGTGAGGGTATCGATGAGGGGAAGGAGATGATCCTTGGGGACGAGATCGATTTTGGTGAGCAGAAGGAAGACCGGGCAGTCGAGCTTGCGGATGAGGCCGAAGAGGAATTCATCTTCGCTGGCCCAGTTGGTGCGCTCGTGTTTTTTGGAGGCGGGTGGGGTTGTGGAATCCGGTTCCGTGGCGGGCGCGGCGGCTTCTTCCAGTTGCACGCGGCGGGTGGCATCCATCAGGAGCAGGACCAGGTCGCGAGTCTCCAGGGCTTCATAGACTTCCTGCAACATGCGGCGGTCAAGATGCGAGCCGGGCTTGTGGACGCCGGGGGTATCGACGAAGACGATTTGCGCGGCAGGGTGCACGCCCTTGTGCGCCGGAACCTCGACCACGCCCTCGATGCGGTTGCGAGTGGTCTGCGGCTTGGCGGAGACGATGGCTACCTTTTCGCCGGTGAGGGCGTTGAGCAGCGTGCTTTTGCCGGCGTTGGGCCGGCCCAGAATGGCGACAAATCCAGATTTCACAGGGGTGTAGCTCCTGATTGAGTTTACGGCATTCGTGGATGGCGGGGTGTGCGACTACGCACCCAACCGGCAGCCTACGGAGGTTCGATGCGCCAGGGATACGGACGGACCGTACCATATCTCGGTACCCTCCCCCCCCTCCCCCTATGTATTTAGTCAAGTTCTCCAGTTTCAACGAGATGCGAGGTGCGCATCGCCGCAAAAATTAGATTCTAAAGGGGTTATATGTCAAAAATTAGATAACAAAGGAGTTATGGGAGCTTTTTGGGCTCTTTTGGAGGTTTATGTACCGCAATATGAAATTTGGGGCACATTGCCTCGGGTTGAAATGGCGTTCCGGTGGCATTCCTCCTGCTCTGGAAAAGCGGCGAAGGCCAGGGGCCGAAGTTCCCTGCCACCCCGGTATGCTCCGTTGAAAGTCTGGGCGGAAAGCCGTGATTTTCATGGCGGTGGGTGGCCCACAGGGTCCGATGGGTACTCACTTTGGAAGTCGATCCCAGGGCTTTAAAAAATCACCCTAGAAAGATTGTGCGCCAGGTTAGGGCAATTATCTGCAAATAGAGAAAAAGCAGCAAACATGGAAAATTTACGGCAGTGATCGCTGCGGATACCCATAACGGGAATTCAACCGGAGAGCGAACTTTTAGAGCAACTCCACATGGATGGAGTTAACGATCACGCCCAAAAAATCCGATGGGAGTAATGGGAACCTGGGACTCCATCGATAAATTTGACGGGTCCAGTGGAGTTGTCAATGAGCATGTTTCGCAATCTGCCTGTGGCAGGCAAATTTCTGGCTGCGTTTGGCCTGGTCTGTGCGCTTTGCGCAATTCTAGGTGTGGTTGCACTGACCGGAATGTACAAGATCAATGGATCGACCACCAACCTGGCTGAGACTGCGCTTCCTTCCGCGCAACATCTGGCCGAGATGGAGTCGGCCATGCAGATATACCGCCGCGCGGATATGGGCATTTTGCTCTGTGACACGGCAGATTGCACGGATTACTACATCAAAACCCGGCAGCGGACGGCCGAATCGTTCAACACCGCGCTTGCCGCATATATGACGGCCAAGACGGGCTCCGACGAGCAGGCGCTGGCAGATTCTGTCCACCAGGATATGTCTGCCTATTGTGCGTCGAGCGACGCGACAGTTGCCTTATTACAGGGTGGGCAAAAAGCGCTTGCAGCGGGACAGACAGTGGGCGCCAACGCCCTTCTATTCCGGAAGGCCGATGCCGACATGTCCAAAGCCATTGCAACCAATACGGCATCGAGCCGGCAGCTTTGTGTAGAGGCGACGTCGACCTTCAAATCGGTTCGCCTGACGATTTGGTTAATGATTGGCCTCACCTTGTTTTTGAGCGGAGGAATTGGGTGGGTACTGACGCAAGCGATTGTTCCCGTTCTGCTTCGGGCGATCGAGGTACTTCAGGCGATGGCCAGCAAAGATCTGACGCAGAGCGTGGCGGTGGAAAGCAGCGATGAAATCGGCCAGATGGCGATTGCATTGAATTCCGGCATAGACACGATACGGGAACTGTTGAGGACTATGGAGCGGAGTGTCGAGACACTGGGATCAGCCGCAATCGAGCTTTCAACATGCGCAGACAAAGGTGCGGCAGACGCACAACAGCAATCCCAGGAAACCAATCAAATTGCGACGGCGACACAAGAGATGGCGTCGACGGTTGCCGAAGTCTCGCAGAACGTGGAACAGGCGTGCGTGGCTAGCCAGGACGTGGCCCGAACCGCGAGCGAGGGCGGGGCGGTTATCAACCAGACCATCGAGCACATGCGCGGGATCAGCGAGTTTACCAACAAGACGGTGGACAAGATGGGCGGTCTGTCGCAGAGGTCGCAGGAAATTGGCAATGTAGTAACGGCAATCCGCGAAATTTCAGAACAGACCAATCTGCTGGCGCTGAATGCAGCGATTGAAGCGGCGCGCGCCGGCGAACAAGGGCGGGGCTTCGCAGTGGTTGCGGGCGAGGTGCGGCGCTTGGCAGAACGCACAAAGTCCGCCACAGAAGAGATCACCGGCACGATTACGACCATCCAGGCCGAGACACGGGAAACGCTTGAGCTGATGGAGTCGGGAAGAACGAGTGTAACCGCTGGACTTGAGCAGACCAAAGACGCCCGGCAAACGCTGGACACGATTATCGCCTTTGCGCGCAAAGCGGAGGAACAGATTTCAATGATCGCCACGGCTTCAACGGAGCAATCCTCGGCGGCAGGCGAGATTGGCAAAGCGCTTACGGGAATCTCTCATGTCTCTGCCGGTTTCTCTCGCGGCGCAGAGGAAACCTTGCAGGCCAGCCACGGACTTTCAGAACTGGCGGGAGAACTGGAGCGACAGATCAGGATGTTTCGCCTGACGAATTGATGGGGTGCGCAAGCAGCGGACGATCTTTCCGCGCCACAAGCGGGTGGTGGATACTTAGCGATTTGAAAGAAGCTGGCCTATGAAGACCTTTGTTCCAATTATGTTGCTGTTTGTATTTTCGACGATGACAGTTACGGCCATGCCAGGCTGCGCTACAGCGGAAGAGAGTGGCGCGAGCAGCGCCGCAGCGCCGAGTTCGCAGGAGATCGGACAGCAGCTTGAGCAGACACAGAAGATTCTTCGCGAACAATCCGAACTGATGCGCACCATGCACCAGGAGATTGAGCGGCAGGGAAAAGAGATTGAGTCGTTGCGCCAGAGGCTACCGCAGGCGCCGACGGCTCTGACAACCAGCGATGCGACAGAAGGCGCGGCGCGGCTGCAGAGTGCGGTTTACACCTTGCGCGCACCGGAGCACGCCGCTGTGGCTCAAGCGGCAGAAGCAGCAAAGGATAAGAAGAACGAACCCGCTGAGTTGTACTTTCGGATTGGCAACGCGACTTTCACGCCAAGCGGCTGGGTGGATTTTACGGCTTACATGCGCTCGACGGACGTTGGCAGCGGTTTGGGCACTAACTTTCAGTCGATACCCTTCAGCAATACCGCACTGGGCGGGCTGAGCGAGTTCCGTCTGACGGCGCAGTCTTCGCGTCTGGGTATCCGCGTGGATGAGTCGGTGGGCAAGACCAAGGCCTATGGTTATACCGAGGCGGATTTTAACGGCTACCAACCCAGCAATGCGTATGTCAGCACCAATAGCAATACATTCCGCATGCGGGTTTACTATCTCAATTTGGCGCGCGGAAACTGGGAAGTACTTGGAGGGCAGGGCTGGTCGCTATTGACACCGACCCGCAGAGCTCTTTCACCATTTCTCGCCGATTTATTCACCACCTTCCACCTGGACACGAGTTACCAGTTGGGCCTGACCTATGCGCGTCAAACGCAGTTGCGGTTTGTCTATCACGCGACACCTCACTGGACCATGGGTCTCTCCGTTGAGGAACCAGAGCAGTACAGCGGCGGCGCCGCAACATTTCCGGCGTTATTCAGCAATGCGGAGACCGATATCGGTTCCAGTACCAGCAGCGGGGGCTGCACCTCGACGCCCAATCTGCATCCGGACGTGATTGCAAAGACTACGTGGGACCACAACGTACGCGGGCTTTATTGGCACCTGGGACTGGCCGGACTGCTTACGCCGGTGCGCATCGATACACCGGCATCGGTCACCAAGACTGTTTTAGCGCGGGATACGCGTGAGGGCGGTGGAGTAGTGGCCAACACAAATTTGGAACTATTCAAAGGGTTTCATTTAATTACGACCGCCTATTGGAGCGACGGCGGTGGACGGTATATTGGGGGAACAGGGCCGGGATTCATCGTGTTGCAGCAGGGGGCGGCGACTGCGCCGTTCAGCGCAGCTTTGATCCACTCTGGATCGGGAATCGGCGGTTTCGAGTGGATACTCGACAAACGCACGACGATTGCCAGCTACGTGAGCGGCGCTTATTTCCAGCGCAGGTTTGCACTGGACCCCTCAGTTAAAACGCCGACGTATGTGGGCTATGGATTTCCCGGCAGCGCGAACACCAATAACCGAATTATCAGAGAAGCATCCTTTGCCAGCATTTCGACATTCTGGCAGAGCAAGACGTACGGGGCTCTGCAGATCGTAACGCAAACTTCTTATGTAAACCGCGCGCCCTGGTATGTGGCAACTGGGCAACCGAAAGATGCGCACGTATTCATGGAGTTCATGAACCTTCGTTACGTGCTGCCGTAGCAGCGCACAACCTGGGATTGAGCGCGGCTCTCAAGCAAGCGGGTGGCGAGAAGACAAACGCGAGACAGCAGGAGAGAACGCGGGCGGGCATCCGGGTGATACGTGACGATTGTGGCGCCTGCTGCGATCGGTTCAGGTGGCGGACGAGTCGGTGTCTATCGCGGCGGGAGGGAAGACGCGAAGGCGATCGACGCGGCGGTCAGTGGAGGCAACGACCTCAATGCGGAGGCCGATGGATTCAAGCAGGACCACTTCGCCGACCAGCGGGATGCGGCCCTCGATTTCGCTGACCAGGCCGCCGAGGGTTGTGGCTTCATACCCGTTGGCGAGATTGCCCAGTTCGACGGAGTCGCCGAAGAGGTCCGACAATCGGTCGACGGGAAAGCTGCCGGGAACCAGCCAGACGCCGCCGGGCTCGCGCTGCGGCTCCTCGATGTTGGCGTCTTCCTCGTGCTCGTCGCGGATGTTGCCGACGATCTGCTCGAGCAAATCCTCGATGGTGACGAGGCCGGACACGCCGCCGTATTCGTCGATCACGATGCGCATGTGCTGCTTTTCACGCTGCATCTCACGCAGCAGCTCGTAGCCGCGCTTGGTTTCAGGGACAAAGGCCGCCGGGCGCTGGATGCTGGCCACGGTGCGGGTGCAGGCTTCTTCGTCGGCGATCTGCAACAGGTCGTGAGCAAAGGCGAGGCCGGTTACGTTGTCGAGCGAGCCGGAGTAGACCGGAACGCGGGAGAAGTTGTGTTCGCGGAGCAGCACGAGGAACTCTTCCAGCGTGATGGTAGCGGGGATGGCGAAAACCGCGGGGCGCGGGGTCATGACCTCGCGGATCAGCTTGTCACCGAACTCGACAGCGGAGCGGACCAGGTCAATGTCGTTCTCTTCGAGGATGCCCTCTTCTTCGCCGGCATCGAGCAGCGCCTCGACATCGACGGCGGCATCTTCCTGCTCATTGGCCGGCTGCTCGGCGAGCGAGGCGACGGAGAAAAAGAAGCGGACAAAGACGGTAATCGGCGACATGAGCCAGAGCAGGAGGCGGATGGGCCAGATGAGGCGGCCCGCCCAGCGGCCGCGAGTGCGGTTGAAGAGCAGGGAGGGCAGAAGCTGGTTGCAGAAAACCACAATCAGCACCACGGCGAGAACCGCCTGCGCGATTTCTCCATAAGTGGGCTGGACGAGATGAGGAACGCGGTCGAAGAGAACGGCGCCGAACTCGATGGCGATGAGGCCGAGAGCCATTTGCTGCAGCACGGCGGCGGAGATGGCGGCGTGTTCGCGGCTGAGGCCGAGCTGGGGCTCGACCAGTTCCTCCCAGGCGTCGAGGTTCTCCTCGATTTCATGGGTGAGGATTTTGCCGAACTCGGCGTAGACGCGGCTGATGTAGGAGGCCAGGGTTTCAACCAGGGCCAGCAGAAAGACCAGGAAGATGGCAAGCGGGCTCATGGGCGAGGTTTCCGGCGGGGTAGCGTGCGGCCTGGATTTTTCAGGTTCCCAGGTCCCAGAGGCGGGGCTTGAGTCTTCGATTTCGCTTTCTCCCTGACGGGAGAAGGGGCGTTGGCGGCGGCGCGCTCGATGAGGCCTTGCGGGAGTCCGAGCTTGGCGCGGAGGAGGCGTTCGCGGCGGGCCATCTGGCCGGTGTCGGCCTCATGGTCGTAGCCGGCAAGATGCAAGAGACCGTGCAGAATGAGCACCTTGATTTCAGTGGAGAGGGAATGGCCCTGCTCGGCTGCCTGGCCCAAGGCCGTGGTGACGCTGATGGCAAGATCGCCGGCGATGTGCTCGGCGCCGATGCCTGCGGCCGGGAACGAGAGGACGTCCGTTGCTTTGTTTTTGCCGCGGAACTGGCGATTGAGCTTGCGAATGGCCGCGTCTGTGGTGAGCAGCACCGTGACCTGGCCCTTGAGGCGGACGGCCTTCTGCGCCAAGCCCTGGAAACGGGACAGCGTACGCGCGGAAGGGAGGCGAATGTCGCGGGATTTCGATGGGGAGGCGGACGCGCCCGCCCGCTTCGTCGAAGTTGCCTTCGGCGCGGGGTCGGGGTCCAAATCTGGGTCGAGGAGGATCATCTTGCTCAGGGCCGCTGTGTTGGCGGCCCCGATTCATCTTCAATTCTACGCGAAATCTGGTTTTATTGCGGTTTAGCCGGGTGGAGCGGCTGGGGCAGCGGGCGGTCCTCGTGGGTTTGCGGGCCGACCTGGATGGCTTCGCCGAGGGAGAGCGGGAGTTCCTGCTGCTGGGACTTGACCGACTCGTAGGCGCGGACAATGCGCTGCACGAGGGCGTGGCGGACTACATCGCCGTCCTCGAAATGGCAGAACTGGATGCCTTCCACGCCGTCGAGGACATTGATTGCGTCGAGCAGGCCGGACTTGCGCGGGTTGGGCAGATCGATCTGGGTGATGTCGCCGGTGATGACCGCCTTGGAGTTGGCGCCCATGCGGGTGAGGAACATCTTCATCTGCTCGATGGTGGTGTTCTGGGCCTCGTCCATGATGATGAAGGCGTCATTGAGAGTGCGGCCGCGCATGAAGGCCAGGGGCGCAACCTCAATGATGTTTTTCTCCAGCATTTTGTCGACCTTATCGGGCTCGAGCAGATCGTAGAGGGCGTCGTAAAGGGGGCGCAGGTAGGGGTCAACTTTTTCCTGGAGGCTGCCGGGCAGAAAGCCCAGGCGCTCACCGGCCTCAACCGCGGGCCGGACCAGAATGATGCGGCTCACTTTTTTGGAGTTGATGGCGGAGACGGCCATGGCTACGGCGAGGTAGGTTTTGCCGGTGCCGGCCGGGCCCACGCCGAAGGTCATATCGTTCTGCTCGATGGCCTCAACATATTTGCGCTGATTGATGGAACGCGGCTGGACGGTGCGCTTGACGCCGGCGGAACGCTGCTTGCCGGAGTCGGCGAGGGAGCGGAGCGTGGTGTCGGGATCGGAGACGACAAGACGGAGCATGCCGTTGAGTTCGCCATTGTGGGGATGGATGCCCTGGCGGCGCATGGCCTCGAAGTCCTGAAAGACGCGCTGGACTCGAGTTACGCCTGCTTCCGGTCCCTCCACATGCACGGCGTCGGAGCGGAGATCGATCCGGACGCCGAGCGAGTCTTCCATGAGCCTGAGGTTTTCATCGCGAGTCCCAAACAAGGGCTCAAGGTTGGGCGTGATCTCCAGAGCGATCTTCAATGGGTTTGTTGACCTCCAGAACGGCGTTGAGTGGTTGAGGTGAACCGGATGCGACCGCAGGCGGCTGGAACCGGCGTGGGCTGGAATGAGATTGATTCCATCATAAATATTTTGGAGTTGCGGGGGCGCGGCTTGAGTGCGCGCGGAAAGAGCGGGCTTGATCTTGCGTGTTTTGCGCTTGATTTTGAAGGGAGATTGCGGGCGCGGAGCAGGGCCGAGCCGAAGCTCTTGGCTGTGTGGCGAGACCGCGGGATGGCGTTGGCGACCAAATCCGGTATCTGGGCTTGAGAGTAGCGCCAACGGCGGGCGGCGTCAATGCACGGGATATTGATTTTGTGTGAACCCTGTGCCTAAACAGGTACCTGGAGGGGTGCGGCGGTTGCTTGCAAAGCGTTCCGGCAAAACCTATAGTCGGAGCAGTCCTAACGCCCTAAGTCAAAGGTTCATCGCATCCACGACGAAGTACAACCGCAGATCCTTCGACTGCGTTTGGCGCAAAAAACGCGCCCAACTCCGCTCAGGATGACAGGTTACTTTTAAGCTTTCTTGGACACAGGGCATTAGAAAAGTCTGTTGAAACGCGAGGTTGAAGCCCTACTGTGCCGCCTGTATCGAGGAGATTTTTTCGCCGCCTGAGGAGCGTTGTTCTACGGACGGATGCCGCGTACCGCCTGTATCTCCGGCTGAAGTTCGGAGCGGGTAGGCTGACGGAGATTCCGGACGCGCCGCTGCCCAATGGAACGCTGCAGAGCGCCGCGGAATGGAAGGCGGCGACGGAGCAAGCGCGGCGACTGGGCGTTCCCCGCCATCGCAGCGACGAAAAGAACTGGGACCACCTGGGGGCGGTAAACGCCATTCTGGGCCGCACGTCGACTGAGGCGCGCGTGCTGGATGCGGGCGCGGAGTATTACAGCAATGTGCTGCCGGCGCTGTTTGTGTACGGATACCGCAACCTGATCGGGATTAATTTGTCGTTTACGTCGGCGGCGCGGCGCGGCCCTATCCGCTACCAGCACGGCGATATTACGCAAACCGACTTTCCCGATGCCTGGTTCGACGCCGCAACCTGCATGAGCGTGATTGAGCACGGGGTTCCGCTGGAAGGCTATTTCAGGGAGATGCACAGGATTCTGAAGCCTGGCGGGCTGCTGATCACTTCGACCGATTACTTCCCGACGCCGATTGATACGCGCGGCAAGACGGCGCATGGGGCAGCCATCAAAGTTTTCACGCGTGCCGAGATTGAGGACATGCTGCGGCTGGCGACGGAGTGCGGCTTTGAACTGACGGGAGAGGTCGGGCTGGATTGCACGGAAAAAGCGGTCCGCTGGACGCAGGTCGATCTTGAATTCACATTTGTCGTGTTTACGCTACGAAAAAAGGCATAGACAATTCCGGGGCCTTTTTCCCGCTTTCAGTAGCGGCTTGGCCTTGCTGACGACGTCAGTTTGGCCTGCGGGGGAATTCCGCGTATACTGGAGATTCGGCAAGCTGCCGGTGGCCTGACTCTTGGTGTGCCCCTACGCTGCCGGCGGAAACGAAACACACGAGTTTGGAGCGAAGTCATGGCACAGGTATGCGATATTTGCGGGAAAGGCCCGCAGTTCGGCAATAACATTTCTCACGCGCACAACATTACGCGGCGCCGCTGGAGCGTCAATCTGCAGGCGGTGAAGGCGCTGGTGGACGGTCACGCCAAGCGGATCAGGGTTTGCACCAGCTGCATCAAGACAGGCAAGATCGCCAAGGCGTAAGCGCGGTGGGCTGACCGCCTGCTTTGTTTGCACGATTGGCAAAATTCAGGATCGACGCGAACCCCGTCCCGCCCGGACGGGGTTTTGTTGTGCCTGTTTTTTGTCCTTGGATGAAGCTGATGACGAGTGTGCGAACGCTGGATTACGGCTCCTGCCTGGTGAAGGTGAGCGAGGCGGAGTTGATGCAGTAGCGGAGGCCGGTGGGCGCGGGACCGTCAGGGAAGACATGGCCCAGATGGCTGCCGCAGCGGGCGCAGGTGACCTCGACGCGGCGCATACCGAAGCTGCGGTCCTCGTGCTCGGCGACGGTGCTGGAATCGGCAGGCAGCGTGAAGCTGGGCCAGCCGCAGCCGGAGTCGAACTTGGCGCCGCTGAGGAACAAGAGCGCTCCGCAGCCGGCGCAGTGGTAGTTGCCGGTGTCGTGGTTTTCCGTGAGGGTGCCGGTAAAGGCCCGTTCTGTGGCCTTCTCACGCAGGATCTGGTACTGCTCGGACGTGAGCAGCGCGCGCCACTCAGCCTCAGTGCGCACAATTTTCTCGGGCGTCTCGCTCATGGTGACCTCCAGGGGAATGGGGCTGTGACCGGGGGGCCGGCTTTAGACTTCGGCGATCAGCTCAATCTCCACCAGCACGTCCTTGGGCAGGCGGGAGACCTCTACAGTGGTGCGTGCCGGAGGGGTCATGCCGTCGGCCCCAAGATAGGCGCCATAGACGGCGTTCATGGCCGCAAAATCGCCGAAGTCCTTGAGGAAGACGGTGGCCTTGACCACGCGGGCGAGATTGCTGCCGCCAGCTTCGAGGATGGCCTTGAGATTTTCAAAGACGCGGGTGGTCTGCTCCGTGATGCCGCTGGCGACTACCTGCTGCGTGGCCGGATCGATGGGGATCTGACCGGCCGTGAAGACAAGATTGCCCACGCGCACGCCCTGGGAATAAGGGCCGATGGCGGCGGGGGCTTTGCCGGTTGCGATGACGATTTTGCTCATGGGTCGATTGTAGCGAACCTCGACGGCGGGTTCCATTGTTGCCGTTTGACCGGGCTGCGGCGGGAGATCGGCTTGCAGTGCGTTCGTATGGGGCTGCACACTGGAAGACAGAATGCTTTCACCTTTAGCTACGGGGATTACAGAGGGACTTGGCGCGGCGGCCGGCCTGGGACTGGCGGTGGGCGGGTGCGCGTATGCGGCGATGTGGCCGGGATCGCGCATCTTCGGGCGGGCGCTGATTGCGCCGCGACAGCCGGGCGAACTGGCACTGACCTTTGACGACGGTCCCAACCCGGCGTGGACGCCGCAACTGCTGGAGGTTCTGGCCAGCCACGATGTGCGGGCGACGTTTTTCATGCTGGGCATTCATGCCGCGGCAGAGCCGGAACTGGTGCGGCGGATTGCGGCGGAGGGACACCTGATCGGGAATCACTCCTGGAGCCATCCCAACCTGGCGCTCGCCGGGCGGAAACGCATCCGCGAGGAACTGATCCGGACCAAGGAGACGCTGGAACAGATTACGGGCGCGCCCATCCGATACTTTCGCCCGCCTTTTGGGGCGCGGCGGCCGGCGGTGCTGCGCGAGGCCAGGGCTTTGGGGTTGGTTTCAGTGCTGTGGAATGCGATGACGTCGGACTGGAGCGATCCCTCGGCGGACGCGATTGTGAAGCGGCAGACGGCGAAGATCGAGGGGCTGGAGCGGCGGGGGTGGGCGGCGAATATTGTGCTGCACGACGGCGGGCACCTGGAGATGGCCGCCGACCGGAAGGCGTCGGTTGCGGCTGCCGGGCAACTGGCTGCGCATTACAAGGCTACGCACCGGTTTGTGACGGTGGAGGCTTGGGGGTAGCGATTCGGTACGATGTAGTTCGTATTAACCCCGGTCTCAAAATCGAGACCGGGGGCACCCAGCGACCGAACCGCGGCTAGTACGAAAAAAAGAGCAACCGCAGATCCTTCGACTCTCTTCGCTTCGCTACGGTCGCTCAGGATGACAGCTCATTTGTAATTTGGACTAAAAACTCAGGACACCAAAACAGCTTTGAAGGCCTCGCGGGCGGCGGCGATGGTGGCGGCAGTTTCTTCTTTGCCGTGGGCCGTGCTGATGAAGGCAGCTTCAAATTGGCTGGGCGGTAGCCAGACTCCCTGATTGAGCATGGCGTTGTGGAAGCGGCCAAAGGCGGCGGTGTCGCTCATGGCGGCCTGGGTGTAGTCGGTGACCGGGCCGGGGGTGAAGAACCAGGTCCACATGGCGCCTACGCGGTTGAGAGTGAGCGGGATGCCGGCCTTTGCAGCTTCAGCGGCTACGCCTTCCGTGACGGCCTTGGCTGTGGTTTCAAGCTGCGGGTAGACATGGTCAGCGTGTTCCTGAAGGTAGGAGAGAGTGGCGATGCCGGCGGCCATGGCGAGCGGGTTTCCGCTGAGGGTTCCGGCCTGATAGACGGGGCCGAGGGGAGCGAGCAGGTCCATGAAGACACGCTTGCCGCCGAAGACGCCGACGGGCAGGCCGCCGCCGACGATTTTGCCCAATGTGATGAGGTCGGGGTCAAGCGAGTAAAGCTGGCATGCGCCGCCTAGGGCTACGCGGAAGCCGGTCATGACTTCGTCGGCGATGAGCAGGGCGCCTTCGCGGGTGGTGAGGCTGCGCAGGCCGGCCAGAAAACCGGGGGCGGGCGGGATGCAGCCGGCGTTGCCGACGACAGGCTCCAGAATGATGGCGGCGATTTCACCGGGATGGGCGGCAAAGGCGGCTTCGACGGCGGCGAGATCGTTGTAAGGCAGGGCGAGGGTGAGGTGGGCGGTTTCTTCCGGGACGCCGGCCGAGCCGGGAATGCCAAACGTGGCGACGCCGGAGCCGGCTTTGACCAGAAGGCCGTCGGCGTGGCCGTGATAGCAGCCCTCGAATTTGACGACGATTTTGCGTCCGGTGGCGGCGCGGGCCAGGCGAATGGCGGACATGGTGGCCTCAGTGCCGGAGGAGACGAAGCGCATTTTTTCAATGGCCGGAAAACAACTTATGACGCGCTCTGCCAGATCGGCCTCGGCGGCCGTGGAGGCTCCGAAGCTGGCGGAGCTGCGGGCGGCGCGCTCGATGGCTTCAACGACGGGGGGAAAGGCGTGGCCGAGGATCATGGGGCCCCAGGAACCGAAGTAGTCGATGTAGCGGTTGCCGTCGGCGTCAGTGAGCCAGGCACCCTGGGCGCTCTCAAGGAACGGAGGCGCTCCGCCGACCGCACGAAAGGCCCGCACGGGCGAGTTGACGCCGCCGGGGAAGAAGCGTTCGGCGCGCTGCTGAAGGGCCTGGGAGCGGGTGCGGATGCGGGCGGTCATCGCTTTATTATAGTTAAGGAAATTTCTTCCTTTAGTGGATGGCCGGTAGCCATGGATTTTACGGGCCGCCTCCCTGGCAGGCGATGCTATCCAGGCTCATCGTGCAGGGACGTGCGCGAGGGTGTCGCCGCCTGCAAGCCTCAGCGGGAGTTCGTTAAACTGACTCGATCGCCTGGATGTTGCGGGCTACTTCGTTGGCCAGGGTCTCCATATCGGGACAGAACTGCAAGCGCTCCCGGGTGGGGAGTTCGTCCAGCAGTTCGGCATACGGCGTGACCTCGCACCCCGGAAAAGCTGCAAAGCCTACCGTGTCCGCCATTCGGCAACTTACCTTGGTCAACTCTGCCATGCCCCAGGCGCTATCCTGCCGCACAGGCCGATGATGCTCGGAGACGATGGCTGTAAATTCGGCCGGCAGTTTCCAGCCGGCAATCAGTTTCTCTCCAGCCTCGCAGTGGTCCATTCCGAACAACTCCTGTTCGCCCTCGAGGATGCTGCCGGCTGGTCCGCGATGCGTCTCCAGCAAGGAGGCATACGCTTTTGGCTGGATCACGGCCAGGGCAAATCTGCCCACATCGTGCAGAATGCCCGAAGTGTAAGCTATTTCCTCGTCCAGAGTCCCCACGGATGCCAGTTGCTGGGAGATCATGGCGCAGGCCAGGTTGTGCCGCCACAGGTTCTGCATGGCTGGCTGGTTCAGCGCTTTTCCCAGGTAGGCGCGCACGCCAACCGTAAGGCACATTCCCTGCAGGTGGTCGGCGCCGAGCACGGCGATCGCCTGCATAATGCTGCTGGCAGGAAAACGCGGAGCATACAGAATGGAATTTGCAACAGTCAGAACTTCACTGGCAAACGCTGGATCGGTAGAGATCAAATCCGCCAGTTGGTGCAACTGGACATTCTCATTGTTGGCCAGTTGCAGTACCCGGATCGCCACTTGAGGAAACGGGGGCAGGCGCAGATGCGCCCAGGGCAGTTTGGCCATTTTGCCGCTTTGCCTTTCAACAGGCGCCGTCGGTGTACCCCATTTTTCCGCCATATATTCAGAGCCCGTAACGGCATGACCGCTTTCCTGACACCGTATCCGCACACTACGCAGACAGTCGCGCACCATCCCGATAAGTACTATTTCGGCTCATAATCGCTTTTCTACAGCGGGGATTCGTTAATTTAGAAGGAACTCGC
>JARLGF010000030.1 GCA_031296165.1 Occallatibacter sp.
ATCCCCACAACCCCGAACCCACAGCCCGATTGAATCGCGCCATAAATAGGAATCGCCATCACGGTTGCGTTCTTCCCTGGAAAACTCCAGGTAAAAGTGTAGTGTGCCATGGGATCGAAAACCTGAAAATGTGTAATTGGCAACTGATCCGCCGAGGGTTGAATGACCGTCGTTGCCGTCATCTGGCGGCCTTGTGCATCTCTGGCCGTTACGACTGTGGATTCGTGCGTGATGGCGGTTCCACCTGCGAGCGTCTGTACCCGTAGAATCTTGAACTCTGCCATATAAGGCAACCGCGCGGGAAGGCTCGTCTTGCTGTTTGCTGTAGCTCCTGCCTGAGACGTTGAAACTTGGCTCATAACAGGCATGGCCAAACCTGCAGCTGTAACCAGCATTAATACGCCACAGATGCTTCCGTGCATATCTTGCTCCTTGCGCAAGATTTTACGACAATCAGTAAGACACTATACAGGAATAACATTTACGGTTTTGCAATAGAAAAGAGCCGATTGCATTCATCGAATCGGAGCGGTGACCTTCCAGCAGCAGATCACGAGTTCAGCCGCATACTATGGTGGGATCGGCCGCCCACCGCTGCTGCCATTTGGGTTCAATCGTCGCCGGGTCGTATCGCAGTTCGTTCTCTTCAGCCATCACCTATTCAGTGTAAACGGGATAAGGTCTACTTCAGGGCAGCAGGGCGCGCAACCACTCCGGTGTGGGCTCATGTAACTTGATTCCCTGTCTGTTCTCCATCGCAGCCACCAAGCGATATCCCCGATCCAGTTCGCTATGGTCGTAGACCCAGATGTTGGAGAGTTCAGCCAGTGATCTTTTCAAGTTATTCATGGTCCGTGGAAAACGCTCTACCAGCTTTTTCGGCGGAACGTCATGGCCTCCCTGGAGGACACGCATGGCGACGCGTTCATCGGAGATCTCCGGCCCGGACACGCCGATGAAGATCAGCACCACGGTGTAGCCGGCTTCTTCGCTGGCTTTCAGAAAAGCTAATTTATCTCCGACAGGATCGGAAAACACCGTCTCGAAGATAAAGCTTTCGCGTAACTTCACCAATTCGCGCCGAAGTATATCTGCCTTCTCGGCTGCTGCGTAGGCATCCATGCCAAGAGAAAGCGCCAACACATCCGCGTTGACAAAGCGCAGACCTGTGTTCGCCAGATAGGCATTAAAAAATGTACTCTTCCCCGACCCGTTCGGGCCTGCCAGGGCAACGACAATCGGCCTACGGTCGAGCAGCGAACTCAGGCCCACGCTGCCCGTGCCTTTGGCTCGGACTTGGACTTCGCTTTGCTCTCGGTCGAGGCTTCTCTTGTCTTCAAACCTTTCTTCGCTGCTCTAAGTTTGAACACCTTGTCCGGCCGGTTCCGCGCGCCATCTACAGCTTCTACAACTGAAAAGACACGGTTCACAAAGCGACCCACTGTCTGCTTGCCATCCTCATCTGTTTGAATGAGCAAGCCGGGCTTATCTGGATGCTGCTTGAAGTGAGGATAAGACTGGTTCGCAAGCGTGTTGGCCAGGCGCTTCCGGCCTTCCGGCGTAGCGACAGAAGCCAATGCCTCCGATAGTGGCTCAGTTCCCGCGCTCCTGCGCAATGCCACAACTTGCCTGCCTTCCAACAACAGATCCACAGACCGTCCCAGTTTGGCCCAAAACTCAACTTGGCCGGCGATGGAGCGCTCCTGCGCCTCTCCGGCAATCCGGGCATCCAGCACCAGCGCATTGGAAAGTTTGACTGGCTGACTCATGAACCTACGGTAGCATAATGCTACCAGCAATTCAACTTTGCAATTTCCCTTATTCCACCAGGCTCTTCAGCACCCGCACATTCCGCTCCTCGTCCCCCGGCTCATCCACCGGCGTCTCGGCAATAAACGCCGCATGAGCAAAGCGCGCATCGTTCAGCAGCCGCCGGAACGGCTCCAGCCCCATGGTTCCCTGCCCAATGTGCTCATGCCGGTCCAGCTTCGAGCCGCGCTCAGCCTTGGCGTCGTTCATGTGCCACACACGCACCGAGTCCAACCCCACCGTTGCGGCCGCCTGGGCCACGGTTTGCTCATAGCCCTCGGCGCTGACCAGGTCGTAGCCGGCCACGTGCGTATGGCAGGTATCCAGGCACACGCCCACCGGAGCCGTCGCCCTTAGGCGCGTCACCAGCTCCGCCACTTGCTCAAAGCTGCCGCCCAGCGAGAACTCCGCTCCCGCCGTGTTTTCAATCAAGATGTGGAACGGCGTTCCCTGCCACGGCAGCCCGTCAATGGCCCGCGTAATCGAGTCCGCCGCCAGCTTCAACCCCTCGTCCCGCGTCAGCCCCTTCCACGACCCCGGATGCAGAACCAGATACTCGGCCCCAAACGTCAGCGCCCGCTCAATCTCCCCGCGAAACGCCGTCACGCTCTTCTCCCGCACCTCGTCCGACTGGCTGCACACGTTCACCAGGTAGCTGGTATGAATCACCAACGGACCCACATCCAGCGACGCGCGCAGTTCCTTCATGCGCACAGCCTGCTTCGGGTCCACCTTCGGCGCGCGCCACATCCGCGGACTCGACGAGAAAATTTGAAAAGTATTGGCGCCGATTTCCCGCGCCCGCTCCACGGCGTTTGAAGCTCCGCCCGCCGTGCCCAGATGCACTCCAATTCGCTTCACCATGCGAACAGTCTATAGCCACTCGTCGAAAATAGTAGAGTTAGATGTCGATAGAAAGGCAGAACCCGCATCATGCGTAAACTTGTCCATGCCGTCTTGTTGTCCTGTGTCCCCTTTGCTCTTGGAACCGCTGTATTGTGCGCGCAGCCCGGTCATGCGGATCTCTCCGCTCAGCAGCACGCGGATGAACTGCGCGTCCGAGCGCTGCTTCAGTCTCCCTACTTTGAAGGCCTCTACTCGCGAACCTATTGGAGCCTCATTCAGCGCACCGATCCAGGCGGCTTCGTGCCTGAATCCCTGACCGGCGCATACGGCGGCATGTTTCCTCGAACCATCGGTGCGCTCAGCCTGCTTTATCTTGAAACCGGACGCCTGGATGAAGCGCAGAAAAGCATCGCCTGCGTCCTGCGCGCGATGGAACAGAACAACCAAGAAATGGTTCCGCACGTCGTCGGCAAGTCCGGCAGCGGCTACACCATCCGGGATGACGAATTTCAAATCGACGGCCAGGCGCATCTGATTCTCGGCTGGGCCCGGCTGGCGCAGAGACGCGGCCGCACCCCTTTTGAAGACCAGACGTGGAACCAGGTCAGCGCTCTGATGACGCGCACCAGCGGCCGCGCCTTTCTGGATTACGGAGGCTTTCCCTCGCAGCTTGGATTGGTGCGCAACAGCGCCCTGGAGCACTCGCGCGAAGGCCGCTACTGGGACACCTACGATTTGCTCACCCAGAGCTTTGTGGGCGCCGCGCTGAAAGATATGGCGGCCGTGGCGCGGCGTCGCGGAGACACGCAGCAGGCAACCGTGTGGGAGGCGAAGCTGGCCATCCTTTCCAAAGGCGTCGCAAAGAACTTGACCACGGTGCGCGACGGCAAGCTCACGTATCTTGAGATGCGCCTGCCCAACTCCGCCGCCGGCGTTCCCTATCTCGGCCTGGGCTGGGTTGCTCTCGCTCCCATTGCCGCGGGGTGGGAGCCCGACGCCGATCCGCAGGTCATGGAAAACACCGTGGCCGTCATGCAGCATTCCCTGCTCAAAGTCACGCACGGCCTGCCCTGGATGCCGACCGACAGTTACGCCGACGGCAGCTTCTCCAACCAGATCATCGGCAAGGGCCAGGCCTGGGAGATGGACTACGCCCGCGCCCACGGCGACTACACACGCATCGAGCAGATTCTCCGTTTGATCGAGGTAGCCAACGGTTCCTCCGCTCTCTACATGGAAGGCGCGTGGTTACAGGATGCGCATCGGGACGTGACCAGCATCCTTCACGACAGCGACCTGCCGGAACTGGAACACGCAGCCTGGACGACGAAGGATAGCGGCAACGGCGAACAGACGGCCTGGTGGTGCTGGGCGATGGCGCGGCTTCGCCGTCAAATGGGAATGCCTGCTGAGCCCGCAAGGCCATCAACCCTTCCCAACTGACCCTGTGCCAAGCCTCGCGTGCCAGGGGGACCACTCACTAGAGCATTTTCGATTCACATGTTGACGTTTGGAGATCGTGGAAGGTGGCTTTTTCTTAAGGAAAAAGCCACTCAGTTTCCAGGATTCTGTAAAGAGCTGAATCGAAAATGCTGTAATCTCTCCATCTACATGCGCATCCCAGAAAGCCGAATCTGTGCGCCATCCATCGCGGCTTTAAAGCCGCGATGGATGGCGCACAGTCCCCGATACTGCGACGAGTGGGCTATTTGCCTTCCACTTAAAAGAGCTTCAAGCGGATGACCAGGTACTTTTTGGGGTTGTCGCGGATGCTTTGTACCAACTGCTGAGTCTGGTCGAGGGTCTGGTCGGCGTGGTCGTAGAGGGAGCGGTTCTGGACCAACTGGCCGAGCGAACCCTTGCCCTGGTCCACGCCGGTGAGGATGGAGTCGAGGCGGGTGACGGTGTCGTCGAGTTTCTTTGCGAAGGCGGGGTCTTTGGCGAGCTTGCCGAGGGCGCCCTGGCCGGAGTTGATCTGGGCTACGAGCTGGTTGGTATTGGCGACGGCGGCGTTCAGATTGTTGTAGAGCGAGTCGTCGCGGAGCAGCTTGCCGGCGGTGCCTTTGCCCTGGTCCAGGGCTGTGGTGATGCGGTCCAGCTTGTCGACGGCCGAGTTGGCGCGGGTGTAGAGGGTGTCGTCGTTGACCAGCTTGCCCAGCGAGCCCTTGCCCCCGGCGATGCTGTTGGTGATGGTTTCCAGGTTGCCGGCGATGCGGGTAATTTTGCCGGCCAGGGAGGGATCGTTGATAAGCTGGCCGGCGAGGCCTTTTTTAGAATTCAGGGTATCGACCAGGGTCTCAATTTTGCGGGTCAGGTTTTGCACCTGCGTGATGGAATCCTCGCTGGTGCGGATTACGTCCTGAATGGTGGGTGAACCGGCGGCCCGCAGCTCGGCGTTCTCAACCGGCGGGGGACCGCTGGCATGGGCAGAGCTGAGATCGATGTAGCTGTCGCCGAGAACGCCGGCCTGTGCGATGGAGGCGGTGGAATCGGTGTGCAAGGCATACAGGTATTCGCGGCCTACGCGCATGGTGACTTCAACGGGCGTGGGGTTACGGCTGGGAACCACGCGGACCCGGATGACGTTGCCGATGGTGACGCCTTCCAGCGTGACGGGCGCGCCATTCTTGAGCCCTGCGGCATTTTCAAAGTAGGAGCGGAGTTTGAGCTTGTGGGCGAAGAGCCCACCCGTGGAGCCGGACATGAGAAAAATGAGCCCGATGAGCACGGCCATGGCCAACAGGACCAATGCGCCCACTCTCAGTTGCGACCATTGAATCTCTTTGCGGCTTGGCACGGGACTCCCTTTGCTGAAATGAGCCAGTAGACGCCTTGAGGATAGCAGAAACGGCTCGGGGTATTGTCAGTCCTCAAGCAATACGCTGGCCATGGCAAGCTCATCGGTATGGGTAATGGATAGAGCGGCGCGGGTAACACCGAGCAGGCCGGCAATCTGTGCGGCGCGGCCATGGAACTGGAGAGTAGGTTTTCCGCTGGGTTGGCGGACGACCTCGATCTCAAGCCAGTTGACGCCGAAACCGATGCCGGTACCCAGGGCCTTGGCGCCAGCTTCTTTGGCGGCGAACCGGGCGGCAAAGCTCTCAGCGGACTTGCGCTTGCGCAGGCAGTAAGCCTGCTCCGCTGCTGTGTAGACGCGGCGAAGGAAGCGCTTGCCGTAGCGATCCACGGAGTGCTGAATGCGCCCGATTTCTACCAGATCGATACCGGAACCGACGATCATGCTGTGTATAAAGCTACAGCATTTTGCATTTGCAGCGTTTGCTGGGATTCCGCAGCGCCGCTTCCCGGTGGAAAACAGGGCTGAAATAGAATGGTTGGCGAGGCTTGAATTACCAGCGCAAGGGCGCGATTGCCCTGAGGAGGGCAGAGATGTTTCAAAGCCGGTCAAGCACCGTTCGACTCCTGCACAGAGGTTATGTTGTTTATTCCTGTTCCGATAAGGCGAATGTGAGGCAAAGTATGCCGGGAAATAGCGCGATGCCGGGGTTTAATGCGGCTGAGTCGATGAGCATACCCTGGGCGATGCAGATGAAGGCTATCTCCATCGAAGAACCAGGGCGGCTGGTGCAGACCCTCACCGGGGCAATTCTGGGCTGTGGCGGGTGGGTGCTGAGCCGCGGCGCAAACGATACGGGGACGGTGAACATGCTGTTCGAGTTCGAGCGGCAGGCGTGCGTGGATATTTACAGCCTGCTGATCGCGGCGGGGTTGGAACTGAGCCAGAACGGGCATTTCCGGTTTACCGAGCTTTGCCGGTGCACACGAAGCCACCCGAAGGATTGCGGCACGGAGATTGCCAGTGTGGATCTGGAGATACAGACATACCCCGCGGAGATGGGGCCGGGGGCGCGTGCATCCGAGACGATGTAAATCCGGTCTCAAACGGCCTGGACATGACAACCGGGCTGGATGAGCCGTGCACGATGAGCCGTGCACGATGAGTTGGGCACGAAGAGCCTGGACACGACAAACCTGGACATAACAAGGATCAACCGGCCTCAACCAGCCCGTAGCGGCGTTGCCAGGCCTCTTTGAGGCGGGCCCAGACGCGTGCGCGCTCCGCATCGGTTATCTTGCCGGCGACGGCTTTGCCGGGAGCCGGAGGGTTGGCAAAGCGGGCGGCTTCCTGTTTGGCCAGTTCCAGCAATTGCCGGTCGCGCACCAGGTTGGCAACGCGAAAGTCGGGCAGGCCGGCCTGGCGGGTTCCGAAGAACTCGCCGGGACCACGCAGGCTGAGGTCGAGCTCGGCCAGGGCAAAGCCGTCCTGGGTGCGGACCATGGCGTTCAGGCGCTCCTCGCCGGTCGGAGAGACGCGCGGGCCGGTGATGAGAATGCAGTAGCTCTTGGCAGCTCCACGGCCGACGCGGCCGCGTAACTGGTGCAACTGCGCCAGCCCGAAGCGCTCCGCGTGCTCGACCACCATGACCGTGGCATTGGGCACATCGACGCCGACCTCAATGACGGTGGTGGCTACCAGAACGTCGATTTCGCCGCGCTGGAAACGGCGCATGACGACCTCTTTGTCGTCGGCATCCAGACGTCCGTGCAAGAGGCCCACGCGCAGGCCGGCGAGCGGGCCTGCACTGAGTTTTTCATGCATTTCGACGGCGGACTTGAGCCCGGACTTTGCGCCGGGATTGGCTTCCACTGATGCCTTTGGGAAAAGATCCGCGGTTTTGCCCTTGCGGGCGGATTTACGGGCGGGGGCAGGGGGCGGGGCCGTGCCGGCTTCCTCATCCTGAGAAAAATCCAGCTCCGGCTGGTCGTCCTTGCTTCCTTCAATGACCGGGTAGACGATGTAAGCCTGGCGGCCGCGCGCCACCTGTTTGCGCACGAAATCCCAGACCTCGCCGGCCATTTCTCCGGGGACTCGGCGGGTGACGATGGGCGTGCGGCCCGGCGGCAGTTCATCCAGAACGCTCACGTCCAGGTCGCCGTAAAGCGAGAGCGCCAGGGTGCGCGGAATGGGCGTGGCGGTCATTACCAGGACGTCGGGCTCGGCCTGGTTGGGCTTCTTCATCATCTTGAAGCGCTGCATGACGCCGAAGCGATGCTGCTCGTCGACCACGACCAGGCCGAGCCGGTCGAACTCCACTTTTTCTTCAATGAGCGCATGGGTCCCGATTACCAGTTGCGCTTCGCCGTTGTTGATGAGGCTGCGGGTGTGGCGCTTGCGGTCTTCGTCGAGCGAGCCGGTGAGCAGCACGATGCGGTAGTGGCGGGAGGAGCGCTCGAGCAGCTTGCGCGCGGCCAGAAAATGTTGGGTGGCCAGAATCTCAGTGGGGGCCATGAGCGCCGCCTGGTAGCCGTTTTCCATGGCCACCAGCATGGCCTGCAGGGCGACGATGGTCTTGCCCGAGCCGACGTCGCCCTGGAGCAGACGGCGCATGGGGCTGGGGCTGCGCATGTCGGCGACAATCTCTCCCAGCGCGCGTTTTTGCGCCCTGGTGGGATGAAAGGGGAGGACTTCGCGAAGGGCTTCGCGGACCTTGTCGGTGGCGGCAAAGGCGATGCCGGCGCGCTCTCTCATGCGGCGGCGCTTGAGCTCCAGGCCCAGTTCCAGAAAGAACAGCTCTTCAAAGATGAGCCGCTGGTGGGCGGGCGTGGAGGAGCTTTGCAGCCGGTCAAAAGGCGTTCCCTCGGGCGGGAAATGGACCTCGCGCAAGGCGGCTTCGCGGCCGGGCAGACCGAGTCTGGTCAGCAACTCCTGCGGCAGGCATTCCGGCACGGCGCCGCGGACCGATTCGAGCAGGTTGAAGATGGTTTTGCGCTGCCAGCGCGAGGCCAGGCGAGCTCCGCCCAGCGACTCGTACACCGGGGTGATGCGCCCCACTTCCAGCATCTGCGTTTCGGCATCGGCGCTGGCGTCGGGCAGCACCTCGAACTGGGGCTGGATCATTTTGAGATTGCCGGTGGAGCGCGACGGCTCGACCTTGCCGTAGACGGCCACTGTTTGCCCGGCGTGAAACTTGCCGTTCAGATAAGTTCCGTTGAACCAGATGCACTTGAGGGCCAGGCGGCCCTGGCCCACGGTCAGCTCGAAGATGGGCGCCTTGCGGGTGCGCAAGAGCAGGGAACCGCGCACTTCCGCGATGACGCTGGCCATTTCGCCGGGCTTGAGTTCGTCCAGGCTGCGCGGGTTCTGGCGGTCCTCATAGCGGAACGGCAGGTGGTAGAGCAGGTCCTCGGCGGTCAGGATGCTTTTGGGGGCGAGCATCTCCGCAACGCGCGGACCCACGCCGCGCACATACATTACCGGGGTATCGAGGCCGGGCACACTCAGGATGCTATCGCATTACCGGGGAGGACGTATCCCAAGCCAAAGCCCTGAAGTTGACGCGACCAACAGGAGCGGCAACCTTCCAAAGATTCGATTTGGGCGCAGGTTCCCTGGTAATGCCGCAAAGGGCTTATGCCAGAGGGGACAAACGGAAGGGAAGCCGGGACGCCCAAACCCGCCGGGTTCGTGTATGTTTGTATGCGTCGGAAAATTTGTACCTTGGAGAGGGTTATATGCACGAGTTGAATCGGAGGAGTTTTCTCAGGGCGGCTGGGGCGGCATCGGCGGGGACGGTGCTGGGTTCAAAAATCCATGCTTTGACCACAGCGCAAAGCGAACCAGACAAGAAGATTGCGGCCAACGATCACATCCAGATTGCCTTGATCGGCGCCGGCGGCCAGGGACAGGGAGACACCAACTGGGCTGTGCAGGTTCCCGGCGTGAAGCTGGTGGCCGCGGCCGACTGCTATACAGGCCGCCTGGAACACTGCAAAGAGCGCTGGGGCAAGGACGTCTTCACCACGCGCGACTATAGCGAGATTCTGGCGCGCAAGGACATCGACGCGATCATTTGCGGCTGTCCCGATCACTGGCACATGAAGGTCTCTACCGACGCGATGAACGCCGGCAAGGACGTCTACTGCGAAAAGCCGATGATTCATGAGTATTCCGATGGACCGAAGTTCATCGAGACCGCGAAGAAAACGAACCAGATTATCCAGATCGGCAGCCAGCGGGTCAGCTCCATCATTTATGCGAAGGCCAAAGAGCTGCTAAAAGCCGGCGCGATCGGCAAGCTGAATATGGTGCAGGCGCACTGGGACCGCAACAGCAAGATGGGCGCGTGGAGCTACACGGTGCCCTCCGATGCCGATACGACGACGTGCGACTGGGAGCGCTTCCTGGGCACTGCTCCGCAGATTCCGTGGAATCCCGAGCACTTCTTCCAGTGGCGCAAGTGGAAGGCTTACGGCAGCGGCGTGGCCGGCGACCTGTTTGTGCACCTGTTCAGTGGCACACACTTTATTACCGACTCCACGGGCCCAACCCGCGCCATGGCCACTGGCGGCCTGCGCTACTGGAAAGATGGGCGCGATGTGCCCGACGTGATGATGGGCCTGTTCAGCTATCCGCAGGAGTTCGACCTGTCGCTGCGCGTGAACTTTGTGGACGGCGGCGAAGAGAGCGAAGGCTTCGTGTTCACGGGCTCGGAAGGCACGATGGAGATCGCCGGCAATGCGGTGATTCTGAATCGCGTGCCGCGGGAAAAGGCGCCGGGCTACCTGATCAATTCATTCACGAATGCCATGCAGGCGGAGTTCCTGGCCAAGTATCACAAGGAATATCCGGTGGAGCATCCGTCGGGACCGCTTCCTGCGCTCTACGAGAAGTATGTTGCGCCGGAGGGATACGTCGACAGCTTCGACCACTTCAAGAACTTTTTCCACGCGGTGCGCACGCGCAAGCCGGTGGTGGAAGATGCAGTGTTCGGTTTCCGCGCGGCTGGAGCGGCGCTGTTGAGCAACCTAAGCTACGAAAGCGGCAAGGTCATGAACTGGGATCCGGATGCAATGAAGCTGCTGTAAGAGAAGCGTTCCCGAAGATTTGTTTCGAGGATTGCTTTTGATTTGCAGGCTGCCTGTGAGCCGTTTCGCTCTCAGACAGCCTGTTTCATTTTGGCGCGCAGCGGGTTTTGCTACACTTCTGGCAGGCCAGCCCCTGGTCTGCCAGGAACCAAATTGCAACAAGAGCGGCGGGAGAGTCCATGCCAGTTGTCGAACTCGCGGGAGTGACCAAGGCCTACGAGAATAAAGTCGCTGTCAGCAATCTGAGTCTGAGCATAGAAGCAGGTCAGATGTTCGGTCTGCTGGGGCCGAACGGGGCGGGCAAGACCAGTTCGATCCGTATGATGATGGGCATCACGATTCCGGATTCGGGGCGGGTGAGCCTGTTTGGAAAGCCTTTTGAGCGCAAGAGTCTGGAGCGGGTGGGCTACCTGCCCGAGGAGCGCGGCCTTTACAAGAAGATGAAAGTTCTGGAGCAGCTTGTCTTTTTTGGCCAGTTGCACGGGCTCACTGCGGAAGAGGCGAACCGGCGAGCCTTCGACTGGGCCAGGCGCATGGAGATTGCCGATGGGCTGGCGAAAAGAACCGAAGAACTTTCAAAGGGCATGCAACAGAAGATTCAGTTGATTGCCACGCTGCTGCACGATCCCGGACTCATCGTCATGGACGAGCCCTTTTCTGGTCTCGATCCGGTGAATGCAGTGCTGGTTGAGAAGACGCTGCTTGAACTGAAGGCGCAGGGCCGGGCGATTCTGTTTTCAACGCATCGCATGGACCAGGTGGAGAAGCTGTGCGACTCGATTTGCCTCATCGACAATGGGCAGGCGGTGCTGGCCGGCAATTTGCGCGAGATCAAGAGCCGCTATGAGCGCAACCACGTGATTGTCGAATTTGAGGGCAGCCCGGATTTTCTGAACAGCGCAGAGATTGCCGATGCGAAAAACTTCTCAGGACATGCCGAGATCAAGCTCAAGCCGCACGGGGACGCGCAGAAACTACTGCACGAAGCAGCGTCGATGGCAAAAATATATCGCTTTGAACTGATTGAGCCGTCGCTTGAAGAGATCTTTATCCAGACCGTGGGAGGCAAGGCCAATGCATAACATTCTTCTCATTGCCCGGCGCGAGTACATGGAGCAGATACGGAGCAAGGCCTTCAAGCTGTCCACGGTTGGTCTGCCGGCGGCGTTCGCGCTGATTCTTGGCGTCAATTATTTCTCGAACCTTGGTCTGGGCGCGCACAAGCACCTGGTGATTGCTGCCGGCAATGCCGCGCTGGCAGAGGATATTCGCGACCGTTTAATGAGCGACAAGAATGCTACGGCGGTTATCGATGTAGACGCTCCAGTCGGGCCGGAAGATCGCGCAACTCTGGTGGAACAAAGCCGGACCAAGGCGATCGACGGCTTTCTGTGGATTGAAACACCCGATGGAGGAGCGCCAACCGCCACATACATCTCACGATCTTCAGGCGACTTTATGACGGCATCGCGGCTGAAGGACGCCTTGAACAATGGACTCGTCAGCCAGCATTTGACCGGCTCGGGCATG
>JARLGF010000146.1 GCA_031296165.1 Occallatibacter sp.
GAACGCTGCTCGGGATTTGCGCGCTGCCGGACCGAGGCTTTCAAGAGCGAGGAGGCCCTGCTCGATTGGCTGGGCAAGCAGCAGGGCCGGACGCCAGCGATCGCCGTGCTGCTGGACAGCCGGGGCCGGCAAATGACATCGGAGGTCTTTGCGGCATGGCTGGGCGCGCGGCGCGACGAGGGAGCGCAGCACATCGTTTTTGCCATCGGCCCGGCAAATGGCTGGTCTGAGGCGGCTCGCGGGCGAGCGCAACTTTTGCTCTCTCTGGGGCCCATGACACTGGCCCACGCGCTAGCCCGGCTGGTGATGGCCGAACAGATCTACCGGGCATTTACAATTCTGACTGGCCACCCCTATCACGGAGGGCACTGAGAACAGTTGTCGGTTGTCATTCTTGAGACGAATGCCGGTAACTGATAACTGATATGACCGACTCCCGTAAAGGACTGATCCTGATCAATACCGGCCCCGGCAAGGGCAAGACCACTGCCGCCATGGGCACGGCTCTGCGCGCCGTGGGCAACGGTATGAAGGTATTGATGTTGCAGTTTCTCAAGGGCTCCTGGCATTACGGCGAACTGGATGCAGTGCAGGCCTTTGGAGAGAATTTCATCCTCAAGCAGATGGGCCGGGGGTTTGTGAAGGTGGGCGGCGCTGAGACCGACCCGGAAGACATTCGCCTGGTGGAGGCGGCCTGGGCTGAGGCGCGCGCGGCCATCTACTCCGGCGAGTGGGATATGGTGATTCTGGATGAGATCAACTATGCCATCGGCTACGGAATGCTGGACCCCGCAGTGGTGGCTGAGGCGCTGCGCGGGCGTCCGGAGATGGTGCACGTAATCCTGACCGGCCGCAACGCCCACCCACTGCTGGTGGAATTGGCCGACACGGTGACCGAGATGCGCGAGGTAAAACATGCTTACCAGAAAGGCATTCTGGCGCAGCGCGGCATTGAGTATTGATGCAACGATACCCAAACGGGTTAAACTTCCTTAGTCCCTTTGCGCAAAGCGGGGAGTCCGCCCCGATTTGAGAAAGAGTTTGCATGTCCTGGTTCAAGCGTGAAGACGGCGAGTACGAATCCGGGTCCGGCGCGGAAGCTGGCGCCGATGCGGCCGGCAAGACCGTACGCACCGAGGGTCTGTGGATCAAGTGCCTGGGCTGCCGCCAGACCATCTGGAAGGCGGACCTGGAAGCCAACCTGAACGTTTGCCCCAAGTGCCAGCACCACTTCAAGATTGGCGCGCGGCAGCGCATCGGCCTCCTGCTGGAGCCTGGCTATGAACTGGTGGATGGCGGCCTGCGCTCCACGGACCCACTCAACTTTACCGACGTAAAACCGTACAAGCAGCGGTTGCTCAAGGCTCACGAGCAGACCGGCCTGGACGACGCCATTCTGAACGCCGTGGGCCAGTTAGGGCCGCACGCGGTGGTGCTCAGCGCCATGGAGTACGGCTTCATCGGCGGTTCCATGGGGGCTGTGGTTGGCGAGACCATTGCCCGCGCCGCGGACCGCGCCCGGCTCGGCCGCAGGCCGCTGATCGTCGTTGCCGCCTCCGGCGGAGCGCGCATGATGGAGGGCGTGGTCAGTCTGATGCAGATGGCCAAAATCTCCACCGCGCTAGGCCAACTGGACGATGCCAAGGTACCGTACATCTGCGTTCTGACCGATCCTACGACCGGTGGCGTAACCGCCAGCTTTGCCATGCTGGGCGACCTCAATATCGCCGAGCCCGGCGCGCTCATCGGATTTGCCGGACCTCGCGTGATTGAGCAGACCATCCGCCAGAAATTGCCTGAGGGCTTTCAGCGCTCTGAATTTTTGCTGGAAAAGGGCTTCCTGGACGCCGTGGTGCATCGCCGCGATCTGAAGGGCTACCTGATCCGCGCTCTGGAATTCATGAAGGCTCCGGCTGTTGCCTGACAGGCTCTGAGACCCTCTGAACTTGCCGCAGAATTCTCTCTGCTGGCTGCGCTCTGCGGCGATCAGACGAATGGCTTAGACTGTTGCCTTTGAGCAGAACTTAAAGGACAACACGATGCACAGCCGTCGCACCCATCTTTGCCTGGCCGCGGGCCTGCTGCTTGCCACAGCTTCCGCAATCCACGCCCAAAGCTTCACTTCCATTCCGGCCATAGCGTTCGACAGCTCCGGTCCCGTGCTCCGAGCGAATAGCGAAGCGCAAAAGCCATTCACCGTGGCCGGCGAGCGCGGCGTTCTGCTCGGCCAGCAGGACGGCGCCTTCGAGGCGTGGGTGCTACCCGTCAAGCTGCTCTCGCACCTCACCATTGAGGCCCGGATCGAGGGCTACTCCGTCCCCATCGACGTGAACCAGCAGGCTGCCGAGATTGAGGTGCACCCGGATCGAACCGTCATTACCTATTCCCACATCGGTTTCACCGTCCGCCAGATCATGTTTTCTCCCAATGCCGACCCAAATCAAGGCACAGGTGCGAAAACCGGCCCCATCGTGTTGTTTGAGTTCGACTGCCTACACCCCACCGACTTCACGCTGCGCTTCACGCCGGAGCTGCGCTGGATGTGGCCGGAGCGGAACGAAGGCGTTCCCGGCGCGGAGTGGGTGAGCGGGACAGCGGACCATGGCGGTTATTACGTCCTGCACGCGGACTACCCCGACCTGGCCGGAGCCGTCACCATCCCCGGCGCAACGCCCGGCATTCTCGCGCCTTATCAGGAACGGCCCCAGGTGCATCCGGTCGAGCTGAACCTGCACATCGATCCGGCCCGCGACAGCGGCAGGCTGTTTCCGTTGCTGATGGCTGTTGGAACCAACCCGGCTGCGGCAACCAACGCCGCTCTGGGCGCAACCTTGACCCACTTAAACTCCGGCATTGCCGCCAGCTATCAGGCGCACGCCGAGAGCTACAAAAAACTGCTGGCCAACTCCACCTCCATCGAGACCCCGGACCACGCCCTCAATGAAGCCTTCCAATGGGCGGTCGTCTCCATCGAGCAGCTTCGCGCCCGGGTGCAGGACACCAACGAAACAGGGTTGGTCGCCGGCTATTACGCCTCTGCCGACTCCGCGCGTCCCGGCTTCGGCTGGTTTTTTGGCCGTGACTCCCTCTACACCCTCTATGCCGTCAACGGCTACGGCGACTTCGCCCTCTCAAAGGCGGAGCTAGAGTTCCTCATCCACCGCCAGCGCGCCGACGGCAAGATCATGCACGAGTACTCGCAGACCGCAGCGGCCATTGACTGGCAAGCCTTCCCGTACATGTACGCCGCTGCCGACGCAACGCCGCTTTTCCTGCTTGCTGTTGCCGACTACGTACAGTCCAGCGGCGACATTGCCTTCCTCGGCGAGCACCGCGACGCAATCGAGAAGGCTTGGGCCTTTGAGACGACCCACGACACGGACGGCGACGGCATCTACGACAACTCCCAGGGCACAGGCTGGGTGGAGAGTTGGCCCGGACACATGCCGCACCAGGAGATTTATCTAGCCCTGCTCGACCAGCAGGCTTCGGCAGCAATGGCCCGGCTGGAAGATCTTCTCCATAACCCCGACAAGTCGGCAGCCGCAAAGCAGCGCGCTGAGACCATCGCTAAAACCATCAATACCGCGTATTACGATCAAGAGAAGTCGTGCTACGCCTTCAGCCGCAATGCGGACGGCACTCAGGACCGTGCCAGCACCGTGTTTCCGGCCATCGCCTGGTGGAGCGGGAACTCCGTTCTCTCTCACCCTGAAGGGTGTTTGCGCCAGTTCGCCGCACACACGCTCAACACCGACTGGGGCCTGCGCGACGTCTCCAACGAGGAGAAATTCTACGACGGCATGAGCTACCACCAGGGCTCGGTCTGGCCTCTGTTCACGGGCTGGGCGGCGCTGGCTGAGTACCGCGCCAACCAGTCCCTTGCCGGCTACCAGATGCTGATGGAGAACGCGAACCTGACGCGCGCGCAAGACCTGGGCGCCGACACCGAACTGCTCTCCGGCGATTTTTTTGTTCCCTTTGGCCGCAGCACCAGCCACCAGTTGTGGTCCTCGGCCATGGTCATTACGCCCACGCTCCGCGGCCTCTTCGGCATCACCATCGACGCGCAGACAAAGACCATCACCGTGAACCCGCATCTGCCGGCGGGGTGGGACTACGCGAAAGTTCTTAATCTGCCGCTGCCTAGCGGCCCGGCGTGGCTTGATTTCAAGCGCAAGAACGATCGTCTGGAGGTTTTTCTCAACCCCAGCGGTACAGAGGATTGGCACCTCAAAAGCGATCTTCCCGGCGCGACCATCGGACCTCTGGATGTTGAGCTTTCCAAGAAAATTCACATAACGCCGCAAGAGGGACTTCGCATTCCATTGCCCGCGCTGGAGGTTGATGAGTCGGTCGAAAACCTGCCTATAATCGAGAGCGTGGCAGCAGTCACACCACTCCGACTACCTCTGCCCGGCGCCCGAACTTCCAAGTTTCGATTCACACATACCGAGTACGGAGACCACAAGCTTGTGCTGACCGCCGAAGGTCTTGCTGGAAGCACTGGCATCGTTAGTCTCATCCGTCACGGCCATTTCGTTCCCCAGGTTCAAACTGAACCTGGGGCCACTACAGATGCTAGTATCTCGTTCCGTGGATGCGACGCCGATCCCTACGCTTGCGCCTCGTTGCCTTTGATTCTCAATTTCCCACCCGGCGAAGGCTGGAAGACCATCACCGTCACGCTAACCTGGTAAGGCTGCAAAAGCTCTCCTCGCCCACACGCACGAAGGCCCGGCATCGCTGCCAGGCCTTCGTTGTCTTGCCAACCCGCGCAGAGAGCGGCGAACACCGCTAACTCCGCTGCTTCTCAGATCCGCATAGGCATCAGCACGTAGCGGTACTTGTACTCTGCATCTGGATCTTCGGGCCGCATCTGTCCCGCCGACTGCGAATCCTTGAACTCCAATCTCACCTCGCCCTCATTGCTCAGAGCCTTCAGGAAATCCAGAATATAGCCGGAGTTGAAGCCCACCATAATCGGGTCGCCGGAGTACGGCGTATCGATGGTGTCTTCGCTCTCTCCGGATTCCGCGGAGTTGGAGCTGATCTTCAGCTCGTTTCCCTCCAGACGCAGCTTGATGGCGCCGGAGCGTTCGTCGGCAAACTGGGCGACGCGCTGGATGGCGGCTGACAACTCACTGGACCTGACGACGGCGAACTTGGTGTTGTCGCGCGGCATCACGGCCTCGAAGTTGGGGAACTGCCCGGAGAGCTTGCGGGTGCTCAGCGTGCGATGGCCCACGCGGAAGAACAGGGTGTGCTCGTCGTCGGCAAAGTCCACCTTCTCCACTTCGGAGACGGTGAGCAACTGCTGCAGCTCCTGGAGCGCCTTGCGCGGGATCAGTACGCGCTTCTCGCCGCTGATGCCTTCGAGAACTTCATTGGGCTTTTCCACGTAGGAGAGGCGATGGCCGTCGGTAGCCACCATGGCCAAAGACTCAGCCTTGATCACCAGCAGCGCGCCGTTCAGCGTGTAGCGCGACTCCTCGTTGGAGATGGCAAAGATGGTGCGCGCGATCAGTGTCTTGAGCGCAACTGCTGAGATGCTGGTGGCCGCAACGGCAGGGAACTCAGGTACCTGCGGATAGTTGGCCCGCGCCATGCCCACCATCTTGGTGTTCGAGCGGCCGCTGCGGATCTGGACCCAGTGGTTTTCAAGCAGCTTGATGGAGATGTCTCCCTCAGGCAGCAGCTTGACGTAGTCGTAGAGCTTGCGCGCAGGAATGGTGCAGGCACCGGGCTTCTTGACCTTGGCCTCAGCGCTGGTGCGGATCGCCTGATCGAGATCGGTCGCGGTAATGTTCAACCGGTCGTCCTCTGCCTCGATAAGAAAGTTGGACAGAATGGGAATCGTCGTTTTGCGCTCGACCACACTCTGTGTCGCGGTGAGTTCTTTAACCAGGTCCTGGCGGCTTACGGTAATCTCCATCGCTGCCCCCTGCGCGGCCGGCTTCTCCACTTCAGTTTCCACGATTGGCATAGGCCTACTCTCGCTCCAGAAGCCATATTCCCGCACTGGCCACACTCTACAACACAACTACGGCCGGGCGAAAGTGGCTGTCTTTTCTTCTTCTTGATTGTATGCATCTACGCGTTCCAGTGCGCGTGGAAAACAGGGGTGCTTCTCTGGATACCAGGGACCACACCCGCAAAACCGGCCTGTACCCGTTTGGTCCGGCCAGAAAACTTGAGCTGAAGGTTCACTTCAACCAACACCCTGCGCGGTGCGACGGGTACTGGAAAAGTGCATAGAAGATTAAATAAAAGCTAGTAGTACCCGTAGTAGGACGAGGAAATGTGGGAATTCAGCCGAAGTCATTGTGGGGCCGGAGTTTGAGAGTGTGCTGAGTTTTCTAAATCCAGGCTGTGCAATTCAGGAGATTTGGAAATCCAGCTTCTGACTCGCGCCAGGTCACCCCTGTTTCCCACGTCTCCCACAGGGGAGCCAAAAAGGCCTGTGTAAAGCCGATGGTTTATGTGAATAGCGTGTCCTGAGCCTTGCAGGGCAAGGGGTTGGAAGAGACGCGTCATCCACAGCGGACGAGCCTTCCACAGCTTCCACAATGCGCGGTGAGGTAGAGGAAAGCGTGTCCCTTTCCCATCTGCGATTGCCCGCTCGATTGCTTCCCGTTCCAGTACAGAATCTGAATTGGTTTAGCTCTTACCGGTGAGCATGCAGATATTTATCTCCTAGACTTGAACCAGAACAGGAAGAGGAGCATCGCACATGACGATTGACATCGGGCGCCTGGAGAGCCAGTTGCTGCAGATGTCTGCGGAAGGAGCACCGGGACGGGAGTTTTGTGAGTCCATTGCAGAGCTGGCCAGAACCGGGCGCTTTGCGCAGTTGCGCGATGTGCTGCCCGGCATTGTGTATGACGAGCTTTGGGCGCGCTACCAGCAGGATAATGACGCTTTTGTGTCTGACTGGAACATGTTGGCTCACGAGATGCAGAAGGGGTTCATCCAGCACGCGCGGCAGCGGCTGACCTCGCTCACCAGGCTCGTGCAAGTGGATAGCATTGCCAGCACGCCGGCTTGGCAAGAAATTCAGTTGGCTCTTGACGGCCAGCAGAACGACCTGCTGCGCACAGCCTTCGCAATGGAGTTGCTGGAGCTTGTGGAGCCAGCCGTGTTGCGAGCGACTCATCTGCGCGAATGTGTTGTGTCTGTCCCCAGCTCAGAGGAGGCTGACCGCTATCTTGACGAGGCGACCCGCTGCTATTTTCTGGGGCTGTTCACGGCCTGTGCCGTCATGTGCCGTTCCGTGCTGGAAGAGGCCATCAAGCAAAGGCTGCCCGCATCTCTCACTCGCTTGGTGCAGACCCGCTATCGCAAAACTGCCACGCTGGGCAATCTGCTGCACGAAGTAAACAACAACCTCCAGTTAACAGGTATCGATGCCGACTTTCCGCATGTTGCCAACAAAGTGAACGACGTTGGCAGGAAGGCGGTTCACCAGGGTCTCTTGTCTGAAGATGAGGCGCGTGACTGCCTGCAAAATTCACGCAAGGCTCTGGAATTGCTGTTGCGGGCCTGAGTGCTTTACTCCAGTTTTGGCGCTCGGCTTTTATACTGAACTTCGATGTCTTATGCAGCGGCTATCGAACAACTGAATGCAATGGCGCCGGAGCTCTACACGCGCACCGGCCAGCCACGGCGCAAATTCTCGCTTGATGAGATACGCATCCTGCTGGGTGCGCTTGGCGATCCGCACCTCCGTTTTCCTTCCGTGCTGATTGCCGGAACCAACGGTAAGGGCTCGACCGCCGCCACTCTGGCGTCCATCCTGACAGCCTCAAGAGTGCGCACCGGCCTCTATACCTCGCCGCATCTTGCCCGGGCCAACGAGCGCATTCGACTGGATTCCGTCGAGATTACCGACGATGACTTTGCCGGTCTTTACTTTCGTGTCCACGATGCCGCACAGCAACTGGTGCTCAAAGGCCAGCTTCCGCAACTTCCCAGTTTTTTTGAGATTCTGACGGCGCAGGCGCTTTTGTACTTTGCTGAAACCAACGTGGGAATTGCCGTGCTGGAAGTGGGGATGGGCGGGCGTCTGGATGCGACCAACATCGTCGATCCGCTGGTTTCCATCGTGACGGACATCTCGCTCGACCACACCGAGTGGCTTGGCCCGACCATCTCCGCAATTACGAGGGAGAAGGCGGGCATTTTGCGTCCAGGTGGAACACTGATCACACTGCCGCAGCATCCTGACGCCAACCAGGTTTTGGGCGAGGTTGCAGCCGAGTTGAACGTTTGTGGCGTGAGCGCGGTGCCGTATATGCCGGCCTTTGTGGGCAATACGGCCGGACCTTATCAAATTGAGGCACTGGGTGCTGCCGTCGAAGTGGATTCGCCGCTGCTGGGTGCGCACCAGCAAAGGAACCTGGCGTTAGCTATTGCCGCGGCAGTCGAGCTGGCAACGACACATGGTTTTCCGATCACGCCAGCCACTCTTGCCAAAGGGATTCGGGAGACGTGCTGGCCTGGCCGGCTGGAGCGCATTGCACAGGGTGGCGTGGAGTGGATTCTGGATGTGGCGCATAATCCCGCTGGCGCCTGGGCTCTCCGGGCTGGACTCAATACGGCTCTTGGAGGTGAGAGTCCAGGAACACTCATCTTCAGTTGTCTGCGCGACAAGCCGGTGACGGAGATGGCGCAGATTCTCTTTCCCCTCTTTGAGCAGGTCATCCTAGCCCCCATTCATAGCGCCCGTGCGACTACACAGGAAGATTTGCTGGCCGCGGCCCGCGCTACGGGAACCCAGGCAGTGGCCGCCGAGTCGGTGAGCCAGGCCCTGCAACTGGCCAGGCAGCATGTCCTGGACCGTGCGCAGGGCGGGAGGGTTGTCGTTTCCGGCTCGGTATACCTGGTGGGCGAGGCGCGTCCTCTGCTGCTGAATGGGAAAGTTGGACAGCCATGAGCCAACGGCCCAATCCGCTGCCCAGGCTCCATCGCTGGCGCACGAATCTGATCCAGATTCCGGTTCTGACCCTGGTTACAGTGATTTGCGGTTCACTTGCGATTTTGGTTTCCTTCGTGGACAAGCGGGGCCGCGTGCAGCACCAGATAGCACGGATCTGGGCGCGTGCCCTGGTGTTGGGATCATGCTGCTCGCTCACCGTCCGCGGCGCGGAGAACCTTCGCAAGTATCCGGTTGCCGTCTACGCCTCAAACCACACGTCCTACATGGACACGCCTGTCATTTTTGCCGCTCTACCCTTTCAGTTTCGCATTCTCGCCAGGAAGGAACTTTGGCCTATTGCGTTCATAGGATGGTACTTAGACAGATCAGGACAGATTCCTATCGATACAGCTAACCCGCGTGCCTCTATCTCCAGCCTGGGCGTCGGAGTTAAGGCTTTACGCTCCGGCATGCCCCTGTTTGTCTTCCCTGAAGGCGGCAGGACATCCGATGGCGAACTGCGTCCGTTCCTTTCCGGCGCAGCCTACCTGGCTATTCGCGCGCAGGTGCCGCTGGTGCCCATTGCGCTCAGCGGGGTCTACGATCTGCTGCCCATTCATACCCGTCATTTGTTTCCTGGAGAACTCACGTTGTCTGTGGGTGAGCCTATTGTGACCACCGGCATGACCCCGCGCCAGACAGACGAGCTCACGGTGCAACTGCGTTCGGCAATTGAAGGCCTCCTGAAGACGAGTGGTACTGCGGCTAACGAAACAGTCGAGGAGTCAGCAATCCGCGTTCAGGTTTGATTTGCCAAAGCCGGCAGCCTCTATCCATCAAGCAGCGTTTCTCATTACACTGGTGCTTCCATGTCCGTAACCATTGCCATTCCCGAACCCACCAGCAGCGACCCGGCTTACAATCAGCGGTCGCTTCCTATGTACATCGCATCCTTGCATGCTGCCGGAGCAAGGGTGCTCGTGGTGCCGCTGCATGAGCGGCAGGAACGCGTGGCGAAGTTGCTGGCAGGCGTTCAGGGGATTCTGCTTCCCGGCAGTGGCAACGACGTTGACCCGCAAAGATATGGCGAAGATCCGATTCCTGAGTGTGCCGCTCCCGACCCCGCCCGTACAGCAGTCGACGAGTTGCTTCTGCAGGACGCCTTCAGCTTGCACAAGCCGATTCTTGCTATCTGCCAGGGACTGCAAACTATGAATGTCTGGTGCAACGGTTCGCTGATTCAGGACTTGAAGACCTCAGTGAATCACCGGCCTGGCCGGGAGATTGTTGAGGCACACCCGGTTCAGATTGCCCAAGGTTCGCGGTTAGCCAGGATACTACCGCCCGCTGAGCAGGCTGACGTTCAGGTTAACTCCAGCCACCATCAGGCAATCCGCGTTCCCGGCGACAATCTGCTGGTGAGCGCGGTTTCTCCAGAGGACGGAGTCATCGAAGCGGTCGAACTGGATGCAGAGAACCACTTTGTTGTTGGCGTGCAGTGGCATCCGGAGCGGACCTATACACAGAAGGCCTTTTCCCGCGCCATCTTTGCTGCCTTCGTGAAGGAGTCGACGGCCTGGAAACCCCGGCTCATTGAAGAATCGGTCGCTCCAGAATGAGTGATGAAGCAAAATCTGCAGGTTTGCGGCTTAACGCTCTGTTGGTAGAGGCAGGATCGGAGCCGCTCGATTCTGTATTGACCCAACAATTTGAAGAGTATCTTTCGCTCATCCTTCGCTGGAATGCCCGAGTAAATCTAACGGCAATTCGGGACGAGGAAGGCATTCTATCCCGCCATTTTGTCGAGTCGATTGCCTGCGCGCGTGCATTGCCCGCTGACATACGCACCCTGCTGGATTTCGGTTCAGGCGCGGGCTTTCCCGGAATTCCTATCGCCCTTTGTCGGCAGGAGATTGCCGTGACCTTGGCCGAGTCGCAAGGTAAGAAAGCCGCTTTTTTGAACGAGGCGGTCCGTGTGCTGAAGATCCCAGTGAAGGTCCATGCGCAGCGGGCCGAGTTGCTGACCGTTCCGTTCGATTGTGTGACTCTCCGCGCCGTAGACCGGATGGAGCTGGCCGTTCAGTCGGCTGGCCGGTTAGTTCGTCCCGGTGGTTGGCTGGAGCTGATGACCACAGAAAACGAACTCCCGCGGATGCAGGCAGCAGCCGGAGAGGAGTTTTCCTGGAACCGCACAGTGAAATTTCCTGGCAGCGAAGAGCGGCTGCTCGCGCTGGGCGAGCGGGTCGGCTGATTCATTTCCGCATTGTCATCAGCGACCGTGAGATATATACACACCTGCAACGGCGGTGAGACCGTATGTGGCTCTTTGCATGGATGGCCGAGTATTTCGTAGGCTTGCGAGCCGCACGCGCACAGGCATCCATCGCAAGCATCAGACGCAACCAGTGATTCACGCCAACAGCCTAGGAGGGTACATCCTGCTATAAGCAAAAAGCCGCTGCAGCCATGCGTGCAAATACTCTGCGGTTTTGTGATGTGGCTATGGCGAATATGAAGAGGTTGCCGTTTTCAGCAAAGAGGTCCAGCGGCTATAGATTTGCGCCCTTATGCGTAAGAAGAAGGCGCTGTATGTGGGGTCTTTGGTGAGAACTCACTCAACCCATGAGTCATGTTCCACGTGGAACAATTTGGGATCCAGAATCGAAATGGGAAGCAATGTTCCACGTGGAACTAATGCCGCCCAGCCCAATTTGGGCTTAATGTCAAATCGGAACACCGCTCAAAAAATCTCGTAAACCGCTAATATTTTCCATGGTTTTCCACCGGATGTCGCTTTTTCTGCCCTTCCGGCCCCTCACAGACTCTCCGCCTAGAACCCCTTCCCCCTCAACCGCTTCCACTCCGCCATCCTCCTCTTTCCCCAGGCGCTTTCCACAGCTCGGCCCGATTCTCCACAGTGCAAGTGCCTACCCTCTAATCGCTCTTCCCTTTACTCTTGATTGCCATGGGCAAGATACTCGGTGTCGTCAACCAAAAGGGCGGAGTCGGCAAAACTACTACTGCAATTAACCTGGCTGCCTGCCTGGCGCTGGAAGGTCTCAGAACTCTTCTGGTGGATTGCGATCCTCAGGCCAACGCTTCCTCCGGCATCGGCTTCCAGCGAGACGACAACCGCCGTTCTGTCTACGACGTGCTCATGGGTGAATGTCCCGCGGAACAGGTCATCCTGCCCACCGAGGTCGATCTCCTCTGGCTACTACCGGGCTCCAAAAATCTGACCGGGGCCAATATCGAACTCGCTGCGGCCAGTGACCGTGCGCTCCGCCTGCGCAAAGCCTTGGAACCGATTCACGACGCCTACGACCTAATCATTCTGGATTGTCCTCCGGCGCTGGACCTGCTGACCCTCAATGTTCTGTCCGCTGCCGAGACCCTTATCGTTCCCATGCAGGCCGAATACTTTGCCCTGGAGGGTATCTCTGAACTGATTTCTACCCTCGAGCGGGTCCGTGCCTCCTTTAATCCCGACCTCACCATCGAGGGCGTTTTGCTCACCATGTATGATGACCGAACCAACCTGGCTCAGCAAGTGACAGACACACTCCGCGAATACTTCCGTGATCGTCTCTACCGCACCGTAATTCCGCGCAACATCCGGCTAGCGGAAGCCCCCAGCCACGGCAAGCCGGTGGCCCTGTACGATGCCCGCTCCCGGGGAACCGAGGCGTACTTTGAACTGGCCGGGGAGTTTATGGCGCGCAATCGGATTGAAACTCCGCGCAGCGTCGAGCGCAAAGCTGCCGCCGCCGACAACCCGGAAGCCAAGGTCCGCTTCTGGCCTTATTCTTGAGGTCCATGCAGTTACCGGCCACCGCGAATGCCTCCAGAACCAAACAAATACCGATCCATGAAGCACCGGCTCTTGCGCCGGATAGAGGAATTTTAAGGATGAACGCTACTACCATTGACCCCAAACGCCGCGCCCTCGGCAAAGGCCTGGACTCCCTTTTACCGCGGGTACAGGCTCCCGCCGCCGCCCCTTCCCCTGAGGCAGAAGGTGGCAGGCCCCGCGAAATTCCCCTCGATCAGATCGATCGCAACCCCTTCCAGACTCGTTCGCAGGTGAACGAGGAGCAGCTAGCTGAACTGGCTGCCTCCATCACGGCCAACGGCGTTGTCCAGCCAGTGCTGGTGCGCCCGCAGGCCAACGGCCGCTTCCAGTTGATCGCAGGTGAACGGCGCTGGAGGGCTTCGCAGCTTGCCGGCAAGAAAACCATCCCGGCGATTCTGCGCCAGGTCTCCGACGAGCAGGCGATGGAGATCACCATCGTCGAGAACCTGCAGCGCGCAGACCTCAATCCCATGGAGCAATCCCGAGCCTTCGAGCGGCTCGCCCGCGAGTTCCACATGACCCAGGAACAGATGGCGCAGCGTACCGGCAAGGACCGCGCCACGGTGGCCAACTTCCTGCGCCTGTTGAAGTTGCCGGCGTCTGTCCAGGCCCGCGTCGAGTCCGGCGAACTGAGCTTTGGCCACGCCCGCACTCTGCTGGCCTTCGAGCACGCCGAGGAGATGGAGAAGGCCGCGCAGCGAATCTTGGCACTTTCGCTTTCTGTTCGCCAAACTGAAAACTATGTCCAAGGCCTCATTCACCCTGAGAGGGCGGCGAAAAAAGACCCAAAGCCCGAGCCTCCCATCGATCCCAACATTCGTGAAGTTCAGGAGCGTCTCCAGCGCGCTCTCGGCCTCAAAGTCCACGTTGAAGACCACAACGGCCGCGGCAAAGTTATCATCGAGTACGCCCGCCTGGAAGATTTCGATACACTGCTGGAACAACTGGCTGGCGATTGAGAGGACACAGTGCGCGCCAAGCTCGCAGTCGGCAGTCGCGTGCAGAGCTGACATGATGAAACACACAACAATCCAATATGGGTGTCTCCTGGCGTTCTTGCTGGGCGCAGCAATTGCAGGGGCAAGCCCCGTCCCGCGCGCCACGTTCGCAGTCAGCCCTGCCCAGCCGTTGATGGATGACCGGCTCGCCATCTCCATGTCTGGCCTGCCACCCAACCGTCTGATTACCGTGAAGGCCCAGTCGAAGGCGCAGGACCAGCACTGGTGGCGCAGCGAGGCGGTCTTCAACTCCGGCCCGCAGGGTGTGGTCGATCTCCAGACGCAAGCTCCGGTTTCCGGCGCCTACCAGGGCGTGGACGGGATGGGGCTCTTCTGGTCCATGCAGCCCGACCCGGACACCAAAAGCGGAGACCATGCGTTCTTTGCCGTTACCGACTGGTTCCAGCCCATTGCGACCGAGATTGAAGCAAGCATTGCCGGCCAGTCTCTTGGATCGACCGTAATCGAACGCCGCTTTGCCAAGCCAGGCTTGCGCTGCACCGCAATTGCGGAGGCCGGCCTTTCCGGTTTTTTGTGCGATCCCGGCGATGGCCGCCGCCATCCCGGCGTCATGGTTCTCGGCGGCTCTGAAGGCGGGCTCGGCGAGCCCGATGCGGCTTTGCTCCTCGCCTCCCACGGCTTTACTACCCTGTCGCTTGCCTACTTCGGCGCCAAAGGGCTTCCAGCCACGCTCCAGAACATTCCGTTGGAGTACTTCGTTCAGGCGCTTGCGTGGTTGCGCGCTCGTCCTGAAATCGATCTCCGGTTTGTGGGTGTCCTGGGTGCATCCCGGGGCGCGGAGGCAGCTCTGCAGTTCGCCGCAATCGACCCGGATGTGAATGCCGTTGTGGCGCGATCGCCGAGCTATATCCGCTGGGAAGGCGCCACCGCAAGACAGCTTCCCGGAGGTCCAGCCTGGACCTGGCACGGTCAGCCGCTCGCCTATGCTCCCATCCACATCCCTATTTGGTTTGGCGTGCGATTTGCATGGGATTCCTTGTGGCGCGAGCCGGTGCCTTATACGCCTCTCTTCCTGCACAATCTGCAAGCCTTGGGCGATACTGCCCGCTTCGAGATTCCAGTCGAAAACATTCACGGTCCCGTGTTGCTTCTGTCCGGAAAAGATGATCAAAAATGGCCGTCCTCCATGATGGCGACCCGCCTGATGGAAAGGCTGCGGCAGCACAGGCATCCGTATGCAGATCGGCAACTGTCCTACGCCGGAGCCGGCCACTGGATTCCGTACGAATATCTGCCCACAGCAGGGTCCGGGCACGGCATGATCGGAGGCACACCAGTAGGTACGGCCAGGGCGCAGGCAGACAGTTGGCCAATGATTCTGCAGTTCTTCACCCAGTCTGCGGAACTGAAGCAAAACCGTCCTTGACCCGCCAGATAAATAATCTGATAATCGGATTCTATGAGAGAGCAGGCCATCAGCGTTACTGAGGCAGCCCGCAACTTCTCTGACTGCATCAACCGCACCCGCTACCAGGGAACCACCTTCATCCTGCACAAAAACGGCGTTCCCGTAGCCCGTATTGTGCCGGCAGAGAAAAAGCCCGGCAAGGCAATCAAATTGACTGGTACCAGCAGTGAAACTGAGCTGAGCAGCGAGCCTGATCCCGGCAACGAAGAAACTGCCGCTTTGCCACGCGGCCTTGAACAAGCCTGCAAAACCCAGTCGCCCTCCAAGTACGACCCGCGACGGGCTTCAATCTGGTGAAGTAAAATTCTCCTTCCTCCATGGAAGGAGTACCGATGAAACTCTGTTTTCTTAAGTCCTGCCGCTGCCTCTCCGCGCTGGCGCTTCTTTTTGCCTTTATTTCCACTCTCCACGCCCAGCAAACCCAGGCTCCTGAAGCGCGCTGGACTGAGGCGCAGGTCAATGCCTGGTACGCCGCACAACCCTGGCCGGTGGGCGCCAATTTCCTGCCTTCCGATGCCATCAACGAGCTGGAAATGTGGCAGGCTGACACCTTCGATCCCACCACCATCGATCGCGAACTGGGCTGGGCTCAGGCCATCGGCATGAACACCATGCGCGTCTTCCTGCACAATCTGCTCTGGGAGCAGGATCCCAAGGGATTCCAGCAACGCATCGACACTTTTCTCACCATCGCCGCGCGTCATCACATCCGGCCGGTTTTTGTGCTCTTCGACTCCTGCTGGGAGGCCAATCCCAAGCTTGGCCCGCAACATCCGCCCATCCCCGGCGTCCACAACTCCGGCTGGGTGCAAGCGCCGGGGCCGGACGTTCTCCAGGATCCCGCGCAATATCCGCGCCTTGAGAGCTATGTGAAGGGTGTAGTGGGTGCCTTCGCCAACGACCCCCGGATTCTGGCCTGGGACGTGTGGAATGAGCCGAGCAACAATCTCAAGAGCACTGCTGCGATGGGCGAGCCCGGGAAAGTGATCCTGGTTGGCCTCTTGCCGCAGGTTTTTGCCTGGGCCCGCAGCGCGCATCCCACGCAACCGCTGACCAGCGGGGTCTTCGGCGACTGGGCTGGGCAGGCCACTCTGCCCCCTCTGGCCCGTATCCAGATTGAGCAGTCCGACGTCATCAGTTTCCATAACTACGATTGGCCCGAGGCCTTCGAGCAGAGCGTGAAACAGTTGCAGCAGTTCCACCGCCCGCTGTTCTGCACCGAGTACATGGCCCGCGGCAATGGCAGCACCTTTGACACCATCCTGCCCATCGCCCACCGGTACCACGTCGCCGCCATCAACTGGGGCCTGGTCGCCGGCAAGAGCCAGACGTACTTGCCCTGGGACTCGTGGCAGCGTCCGTATGTGGACCACCAGCCCACCATCTGGTTTCACGACGTCTTCCACGCCGACGGCAAGCCCTACCGCGAGAGGGAAGTGGAGATCATCCGCGACCTGACCAGCGGCAAGCAGCC
>JARLGF010000147.1 GCA_031296165.1 Occallatibacter sp.
AAAAAATACTATAGAACGATTGTGCGCCTGGGGTGGGTAATAATCTGCAAATGATGGAGGGGTTGGATGCAAGGAGCTAGCTTCCGGTTTCATTCTCGATTCGCGCTTCATGGTAGCGTCCCAACTCCTTGACCATGGCGCAATGGGTGCTGAGCGCCTGGATGGCGCGCGTTCCCTCTTCGGAGGAATGAATCTGGCAATCGACGTAAAAGATGTACTCCCAGGGCTTGCCGTGAACAGGCCTGGACTCGATCTTGGTGAGGTTGGTGCCCAGGGATGAAAATTCCATCAGCGCCGCAACCAGCGAGCCTGGACGGTTTTCCAGGGAAAACGCCAGGCTGATCTTGTTGGACTCGGGATCGAAGACAGCGTCCGCGGTGCGTTTCACCAGGAAGAAGCGGGTATAGTTTTCCGGGTTGTCCTCGATATCGGCAATCAGGATATGTGCGCCGTAAAAATGCGCCGCAGCCTCGCTGGCGATGGCCGCTGCGTGACGGTCGCGTAGCTCCACCAGTTGCTTCACGCTGCCCGCCGTGTCATAGAAGGCATAAGACTCCATCCTGGGGTGCTCGGCCAGGAACCGCCGGCACTGCGCCAGAGCCACAGGATGAGAGAAGACGCGGTCAATCTCCCCGGCTGAAGTGCCGGAGATGGCGATCAGGTTGTGGCGGATGCGCAACAGCGTCTCGCGCACCACTTTGACGTCCTGGGTGAGCAGCAGATCGTAGTGTTCCGAGACCGGCCCGGCTAGGCTGTTCTCGATAGGGATGACCGCGGCATCGACTTTTCCGCTAGTCAGCGCAGCAAAGACCTCCGCCGAAAGCGAAAAGGGAACGATCACCGCGTCGGTGACCAGCTTCATCGCTGCTTCATGGCTGAAAGAGCCGGGTTCTCCCTGGATCGCGATTCTCATACCTGGGACGGGTGCTCCTGTCTGGTTTGTCGGGAAAATGGGTGGGGGAACACTGAACTGCTTTCTGGCACCATACCACAGGTCGCGTTGGAAATCCGGTCCTGGTTCGTTCTCAGACATGAAAAAATCCCCCCGCGCGCCATTGAACTCAGTGAAGCAGCCACAGATCGGCCGCGACAAAGACAAGAAACACCATGGCAATGACGCCGTTCATGGTAAAAAATGCGGCATTGAGCCGGCCCAGGTCACGCGGCGAAACGATGGCATGCTCGTAGGCCAGTAGCAGGGCCACGGCGGCAATGCCGATCCAGCCCAGTGCTTGAAAATGAAAAAGAAACCCAAACCAGACCAGCAAGCCCAACATGGCCAGATGCATGGCCCGCGCCGCCCAAAAAGCAGCGGGAATGCCCACGGCCTGGGGCAGGCTGTTCAGCCCCGCCTTGCAGTCGTATTCAAAGTCCTGGCAGGCATAGAGCACGTCGAAGCCGCCTGCCCACAGCGTGACCGCCGCGGTCAGCACCAGGATGCGCGGGTCCAGCGAGCCGCGCACGGCAATCCAGGCAGCTGAGGGAGCCAGGCCAAGCGCCAGGCCAAGCCCCAGGTGCGACCAGCGGGTGAACCGCTTGAGGTAGCTGTAACCAAGCAGAACCACCAGCACCAGCGGCGACAGGTAGAGCGTAAGCAGGTTGAGTTCAGCGGCCGCCACCACAAAGGCGAGCGCCGTAATGCAGGTGAAGCCGAGCACAAATTGCCGGGAGAGCAGTCCGGCGGGAATGGCTCGATTGCTGGTGCGCGGATTGGCCGCGTCCAGTTCCGCATCGGCCCAGCGATTGAAGGCCATGGCCGAGGAGCGCGCCGAAATCATGGCCACCAGAATCCAGGCAATGGTGCGCCCGGCAGGCCATCCATGGGCCGCCAGCAGCACTGCCGTGAGCGCAAACGGGAGCGCAAAGATGGAGTGCTCCCACTTGATCATCTCCAGAGTGGTGCGCGTTCTGATCCATAGGCCGGGCATAAATGGCTCCATGAACCAGTGTAATTGAGGGGCGGAGAGGAAATTGGATGACGCTCGAAGCGGCAGCACCCGCACCAGGTTGCGCGGTTCCCTCACACGCGGAGCATCCCCCGGATGCAGATCTATGGGGCGACAGAATCAGCGGCCGGCCATGAGCCACTGCGCCAGCGTGAATAATCCACCGATCACGAAGAGCGTTCCGAAGATGGTTTTGTTGTGCCGCGCCAGCCAGACCGGCAGGTAGATGTCGTAGTTGTCCACCGGCTCGTCCGTGAATAAGCGCGCCCAATCGCCGATGGGGCAGCGGAAGCGATTCATCACGAGCACCAGGCACTCCAACAGGACCAGCCCGGCAAGGACGGCGGCGAGAGAAAAGCGGCGCAGGGCGCCGGCAATCGGAACGGCTACGATGCATACGACAAAGAAAAACCAGACCACTGTATGCAGCAGCTTGATCGCCACCAGGGTGCGCGCAGGGTTGGATTTCAGATCCAGATGCAGGGCCATATCAGAGCAGGCATCAGTGTACGCGAGGGCTGCGCAATCGGCCTTCTCAGCAACCAGGCAGAATGCGTTCCCCGCGCGACCGTTCCCGTCAATCCAAGGCAATTACGATTCCCTGGATTCCGGCCCTGGCTCGTTACGATTAACGGAGACGAGCCGTTATCGCTTCCGGAATCTTCGCCGCCGGGTCTCTGCGAACATAGATGCGGTACGCCATATCGAGCCCGTGGGAGATGGGAAGCTGGCGGTCCGCGTAGAGTGTGTAATTGTCGCCCAGGTACTCCGCAAACTGCGACCAGTTCGCAAGCTTCACATAACCATCGCGGTTGGGATAAAGATTCGTGTGCACAACAAAAACCTGCGGCGGGTTCTCCTGCAGTTCCTTCCAGAAGTGCGCACGATTCAACTGGATGGCAGGATTGTCCGCCGGTCCGAAGACCAGGTAGTCGTAAAACAAACCTGTCGCCTGCGCCAGATGCATCCGGTAGAGAGTGGTTGCGCATTCCGCCTCGGTCGCCAGGCACTGCACCTTTCCATTCAGCGCGCTGCCTCCCAGTTGGTTCAGGTTCTTGCTCAGCGAATCGATGTAGGCCGTGCTCCATACACTCCGATCGGCTTCCCGGACATAACACGGCGCAAGCACTATGCCGTAGACGATGGCAAGGACGCCTACCGTGCGCGCAAACCGGCCGCCACGCAGCGCCATGGAGATCTGAATACTTCCCCACAAGAGCAGGAAAGCGAGCATCGGATAGCGATGGTAAATCATGCCCTTCCCCTGCCCCAGGAAGGTGAAAATTCCAAACAGGATACCAAGACCGAGCATCTTGATCTCCCACGTATCCCAGTCCTGCCGGTTTCTCGGGAAGCCCACCAGGACTCCGAGCCCGCGCAGATGCGCCTTCCATGTCCGCCCGCCAGGCTTCCAGAATGCAGCCAGCAGGACGAAACCGAGCATTCCCCATATGGACGGACTGAGCGTCTTGAAAAGCGCTCCATCGCTTTTGCGCCCTAGCATCGCATAGTAGGGCAGCGTGATGCGGAAAACCGAAATGAAGGAGCCGAGCGCATGTTCCGAGAGGAGAAATGCAAGCACAGCAGCAAGAGGAATTAGCAAGCCGGCAAATGCGGTTGCCACGGGCAGCAGCCAGGGCCGGCCGTTTCGCTGAAGATAAACTGCGGCGAGGATAAAAAGAAGAGCTACGAAAGGAATCGGCGTGGGCTTGATGGTCATCGCAATCCCGGCCGCGAGGCCAAAGCCGAACATGGCCCATGCCGAGCCCGTTCGCATGGCGCGAAACAGAAATGCGTAGGCGCACAGGAACATGACCGCAATGATCAGATCGCGCTGCCCGGTCTGCATTGCGCCATCCCGGCCATGAGCCAGGATGAACAGCGCCGCCGCAAAGATACCGGCGAACCAGTCGTACGGCCAGGCAATGGCGAGCATCGAGAGCAGCGCCAGAACCATCAGCAGCAGGTCGAAGATGCGCCAGGCAAGCGGCCCGGAGCCAAGCCCGTGTATGACCACCCAGTTTGTCAGATAGACGCCCGGCATGTTGATCTCGATCAGATCCCGGTAGGGAGCCATTCCGTGATTCGTCATGAAGTAGGCGTAGCGCAACTGAGCCGGGTCGTTCACCATTGGCCAATGCAGGCTCTGCACCACAAACAGCAGCACACTACATGCCAGAAAAACAGAGAGTAGAACTCTCCAGCGGAGGGAAATAAAATTCGCGCTTATGCTGCTCACAACGAGATCCCCAATCATTACCCGACCGGCACGTGATCCGGTTCCCGTTTTCTCGCAAGAAAGCCAGGCTCCAATCGCACGCTGCCACGAAAGTTGATCGGCGTCGCCCCCATAAAATTGAGCGCCAGGCCGACAGAACACCACATTTCGTAGACGAGCAAATTCCCCTTCTCAATTACATGTATCGAGCACAATTCCAGCGCTCACGGCACGCCGCGCATGACGGTCTGGCTTTGCAGCACTGCAGCCTGGCTTTGAATTTGGTAGGCTCGAAGAGATGATACACTTTGCATCCGATCGCTCGTCCCAGCCATTGCAGACCCTGGCTGGTTGATGGACGAACTTCTCCAACTGCTCCGCCGGAATCGCAATTGAAGCTCGACCACCGCCATCTTCTGGGGCTGGGCGAACTGGACGGGACGGTTTCCCAAGCCTGCCCTGGCGGCCGGGATGCAGCCGGCGCCGGAGGTGCATCCGGACCGAACCATTTGAGCGCCTCCGGGGGGGGGACAGAAACGGGATCGATGCCCTGCATGAAACCGGCCTCGGAGAGTTTCAACTCTCCGAGGCCGGTTTGGTTTCAGTTACAACTGCCAGCGCAACAACGCGTCCATTGCGCGGAACTACTTGTGCCCCTCACTGGGCTGGTTGGCGACTTCCAGGTAGTTTTTGACGCCGAAGACACCGGAAACGCCATTGGCCCTGAGGAAGGCCGTATCCTTGTCCGCCTGCGAATCCACCATGCCGTATAGCTCCACGTGGCCGTTGCGCACCGAGATGCGGATGGGCTTGGCGGGGTTCATGGCGTACTTGTTCAGAGTTGGAAAACCGTAGACGGCACGGGCCACCTGGAGCCGTGCCTGGTCGTCCATCATCGAGGTGGGATCGACCTCGATCTCGTCCACGACATCCTTGACGCCGGGGCTGGTGGCGATCAGAGCGAGCGCAGAGTCCTTGTCCACATCGGTGCGGGCATGGCCGCCCAGGATTGCCGCGCCGTTTTCGACATGCACCGAGATGGCGTTGAAAGTGTTGCCGTAGCCCACGCGGTCATATTGCAGCTTTTCCTGGAGTTTGGTCTGCAACTCCGCATCGGTGACGCTGGGACCGGCGACTTCAATCAGGTTGCGCACCGCGGTAATGCCCCTGGCATGGCGTACGTGCTTCTCGGCGTCGGCCTTGTATTCGTAGAGGTCCACGGACCCGGTGAGCGTGGCGATGCCGTTGTCTACGTCCACCTTTACGTTACGAAACTGCTTCTTGTTGAGCCGGGCCGCGGCGTCGCTGGCCGCGGGGCTGCTCTCGCCGGCCAGCACGGTTGCGCCGGAAGGCAGGGCCGGAGCCGGGCCCGCCGCCAAGGATACCTGCGGAAGGCTCAGGAGGGCTCCGGCGAGCGCGGCCGACCAGAACGCGGACTGGGTTCTACGCATCGTCTTCGTCATGTGAAATCCTCCTCGACGGGATGGGCCAAACCGGCGGGGATTGCCCGGTCAGCCTGCCGTTCATCCGTATAGACACGGATTCAGGAGAAAGGTCGCAGATTCATGGCAGCGGAAATTGAGCGATGAGCCCGCGTTGCGCGGGGGCTCAGAACAGTGCCGGAAATTACGTTGAGCCGCCCCAAGCTCGCCGATGGGGAGCGCCGCGCTTCGCTCTCTTCCCCTTCCGAAACGGCTATAACGGGCCAGTCTGCCCGGGAAGCTGTCTGTTGATTATTTGATTACCCCTACCCCCCTCCCCCTATGTAGTGGGCCATGTTCTCCAGTTTCAACGAGTTACGAAGGGGGTATCGCCGCACAAATTAGATTCTAAAGGGGTTATATGTCAAAAATTAGATAACAAAGGACTTATAGAAGGTTTTTGGGTGGTTTTGGAAGTTAGTGTACCGTAATGCGAGATTTCCACATTTCAGCATCGGGTTGAAAACTCCTTTGATGGCGTTCCTTTGCGGCCCGGCGGCCCACTCATCGCGATAAAGCCGCGATGAATGGGCACAGCTTCGTCTTTTTGGGATGGACAGGTGGATGGATCGGTGAGTGGGCCAACTGCCTGGCTCAAAAAAGGCACTATGGATCGATTGTGCGCCTGGGTGGGGTAATTATCTGCAAATTTCTGTGGTGGGCAGACACGCTGCGCGTTTTTGGTTCGTGGTCTCCCCGGCGCCCAACAGCGAGGTACAGGGTGCACCCGATCATTTTGGACGGTCAGGGCTGGGCCATCCGTGAAAATCGGCGAAATGCGCCGCTCCAGAGGCAGTGGAGAGAGGCTCGCCAGCGCGTCATTTCAGATGGATTGGCTGTTTTTGGCGCATTTTGCCCGCAAAAACTGGCTGGATTTCGGTAGAAACGCATCTAGTGCGGTTCTCCAACAGATATTCTCCCGACAAGATCATGGCAGGTGGGTTTTCACTCCACCCCAGCGCTTACCGGTAGCGGCGGGTGGCTTTCAGGACCATGGAGAAGACGCCGGACTCGTCGCGGGAGACGAGCAGGGAGACATGGCGGTTGATGGCGACGTCGGCCTGGATCAACTGCTGGCCGGTGGTGTTGACGTTGGTGGCGTAGGTGAGGGTGACGTAGCGGCCCAACTGCTCCTCGACGATGATGCGCGAGGTGGAGTTGCCGAGTGCGCCGAGGTAGTTGGGGTCCACCTTGACCGAGCCCGCGCCGAAGAGCCTTTGCACGCGGCTGGAGACGGTGGCGTTGAGGGCGCCGCCGAGCAGCGCGTCGGTGGTGGGATTGGCGCCGGTCTGCTCCTGCTGCTGGGTGTAGAGGCGCTGCTGACTTTCAGTTCGTCCCAGGGCCAGCAAGGCCACCACGTCGGCCTCGGGCAGTGGCGGGTCGCTGCGATAGGTGACGGCCAGGTTGGCGAGAGTTCCGTGCAGGCCGAGGGTGATGTTGTAATCCTCTACGCGGGCCGTGGCGTTGAGGTCGATGGAGGGCTCGATGCGCACCGGGTTGGAAAAGATAACGTCGCCGCTCTGTAGTTCGTAGCGGGTGCCGGCGATGATGGCATTGCCCTCGGTGATGGAGACGCGGCCCAGCAGTGCGGGCGAGGCCACGGTGCCGCGCAGGCGCAGGTCCACGTCGCCGGCCAGCTTGGCATAGGCGTTCTGGAAGTTCAACTGCGGCGAAGAAGTTACATGCACGTCAAGGCGGACGTGGTTGGACGGCGCGTCGGGCGGAGTAATGGTCTTGACCGCATTGGTCTGCGCGACCAGAGCAGCAATATCCAGGTCCGAGCTCATGGTGAAGCGGGTAATGAGCACGTTGCCGCTGAGCAGCAGGTTGTTTTGCGCGCCTTGCAGGTGCAACGTGGCATCGGCCTGGGAGCTGACGCCCTGCGGATAGCGAATGCGAATTCCCTTGCCGTTGACCGAGAGATCGGCATAGAGGCCATGCTGGTAGGCCAGGTAGCCGCCCACACTCAGCAGGCCGCCGCCGCTCATGGCGGTCAGCGACTTCACGACCAGCCGGTTCTGGCTGAACTCCAGCGTGCCGTGCAACTGGCTGAGGCCGTTGGGAATGTCTTCAAGGGAGAGGGAGCCGTTCTGGAAGTCGATGCGGCCCTCTAGGCCGGGATTCTTCAAAGGTCCGTGCGCTTCCACCTGGAAGGTGGTGGTGCCGCTGGCGGTCAGGTCGGAATCGAGCGTCTCAGCCAGCTTGAGGTTGACTGCACCGCTGGCGGCAAGATCCAGTTGCTGCGCGCCTTTGATGGACAAGCTACCCTGTGCGTGCATGTCAGTGTTTTCGCCGGTCACGTGCAGAGGGTCAAGCAGGATGCGGCCATTGGCCAGCGTGGCGTGGGCTCCGCCCTCGCTTTTGAGATGGACGCCGGCAACGGTGACCGCCAACTCCCGCAGGCGGGCTTCGCCATGAAGCTGCTCGGGATGCGCCATGGGGCCCGCGACCGTGATGGAGCCGGCCAGAGCGGACTCGGCGACGAGGCCCTCAACGTGGGCCAGCTTGAGCAAGGAGCCTATATTGAATCGCGCAAACTCGAGGTTGGCCTGGGTGGTGTAATCGCTGTTCAGAGCTGTCTGGCCGTGCAGCTTGACTTCAGCGCCCTCCGGCCGGGCGGTTGCGTCGTAAGTGACGGAGCGGTTGGCGGTGTGCGCCGCAACTTCCAGCCCACCCAGCGGCACCCCGCTCAGGGCCAGCGAACTGAGCGTGGCGCGGCCTTCGAGGCGCGGGTCGTCCAGAGTGCCCGAGCCTTGCGCGGAGAATCCCAGTTTGCCGGCCGCCGTCAGTCCTTGCCGGCGGAGCCAGGCGATCCGGGAAACGTCAATGCCCGTGCCCTTGGCGTCCATTTGAAACTGCCGGGACTTGAGGTCGTAGCTACCCGTGGCTGTAATGTTCCCGGCGGCGTCGCCAACATTGACCGAGGTCAGCTTGATCCGCTGATTGGCGATGGAGCCGGTGGCCCGGATGCGGGAGACCGGCTCGCCATAAACGCTGCCGCCGTCCAGTTCGATCCATCCGGAGCCGCCCAGCGCATGGATGGGCCCGTCAACCTGGAGCTGCGCATCGAGCGCGCCTTCAACGGGCAGCTTCTGGCTGACGAAGGGCTGCACATCCTCAATACCGACCTTGCCGGCCTGGAGGTGCAGGTGCAGAACGGAGTTGGCGTCAAAGGACGGCACACCACCCCCGCGACGAGAACCTGTCGCGGGCGTTGCATCCAAAGTCATTTTGAGGGAAATCTGCGTTTTGCCGCGCTGCAGCAGGCCTTGCGAGATATCGATGCGCTCTGCAGAGTAGCTGCCGGTGGCCTCGACCGAATCGAAATGGACCTGGCGCGACTGTCCGGCTTTGTCATTGGCGGCCGGCGGCATTTCAACGGAGAGTTGTGTAGCTTTCAGGTTGCCGGCAAGGCGCGGAGAGGCAAGCGAGCCGCTCCATGTTCCACGCAGAAAATCGACCTGGCCGCCCAGGGCCACGGGCAAGGCAGAGGTTCCGGCTTTGCCGTTGCGGTGCAGGCCCAGGCCGCGCAGCACCGTATCGAACTCGCCAAGGTTGTGCGAATGGAATTCGACGGACATGGCCGAGGGGCTGGCAAGCGGATAAGCGCCAAGATGGCCGTGGGCCTGCACAGCGCTGGCCGGCGTGTACAGTTCCAGTTTGCGCAGATCGACCGCGCCGTCGCGCTGGGTATAGGTTCCGTCGATCGTGCCATAGGCCGAGACTTCTCCGCCCTTGGCCTGACCCGATGGGCTCAGACTCAGCATGGAAGTGACGGCAACGGTTTTTGTGTCGCCGTTTGACCAGATGGCGGTGGCGGGACCGTTGAGCAGGGCGTCCAGACCCAGGCGCTGGTAGGGCGGCGCGCACACCATTTCAAGAAGCGTATCGAGCGCAACATTCTTCAACGCCGCCGTTACCTTGCCGTTGACCGGGATGACGGACGGCGGGGACGGCGGGGGAGCGATATTGCGATTCGCGGAGTGACTTGCCGGCGCCAGCACCGCGGCCCCGGAGAGGGGCGGCAGCCAGGGATGGAGATCGACCATGCCCTCCATTTCTCCGCCCTGGCGAAAACGCGCAACGATGGAGGTGAGCAGCAACTGCCGGGGATCGGCATGTACGTGCAAATCCAGCCGGACGCCGGTGGCCACCACGCCGGTTCCGATGTAGGAGCCGCCCTCGATATGAACATTGCCGTCGGTGCGGAACTCTCCGGCGTTTCCGGCGCTGGCAAGGTCGAGCCGCGCGATGCCTTCCGGCGCAAAGGGGTAGCCGAAGATCGGGTCCAGCAGCCGCATGTCCAGCTCACCGCCGGTCTTTGCCTGCCACTGGGGATGGGCAAAGTCAGTGAGCGCGGCAGAGATTTCGAGAGCATGATCCTTGCCCTCGCGGCCATGCGCCGTGAGCCGCAGAGAGCGCAGGTAGATTGCGGAGCGGGTCAGGTCCAGAGTGGCCTGCAGGTAGCCATGTACCGGCGGAACCTTGCTCTGCGGGCCGCCGCGCGCAAGCTCCAGGTCAGTGGCGCCGGCCTCAATGCGGTAACTCTCGCTCCCCTGCGGCGAAGACTTATCCGCGGCAACACCGGAAGCTGCCGCCGGGACATAGCTCAGGCGCAGGGAAACATCGTCGGCGTTGAAGTTGAGCGGAATGTAGCGATCCTGGAAATCGAAGGAAGATGCGCGGTCTTCGTAGTGCAGAACGCCTTGCTCCAGAGAAGCGTGCCCGGCCTGGAAATCGAAAAGCGTATCGAGCGTGGATTTGCCCGTTTTTTTGTGCGTGCGGGGCTGCGGCTGGTTGGTGGAGCCGTCAGGGTAAACGATGAAGTGCAAAGCGGGGTGGGAGACGTCCAGAGCGCGGAGCAGGATGCGCGGGGCAAAGAAATCGAGCACGCTGATGCGCACGCTTAGGTGTTCGATGCGGGCAAGAGGCGCTTCGCCGGGGTCTTCAAGGCCGTGAATCACGATTCCGCCGGCATCGGCCTCCAGATTGAGCAGATGCCAGTGGAAGGAAGCGATCTCAACACGGCCGCCGGTGGCACTCTCCAGCGCAGCCACCAGCCGCTGGCGCACCATGCCTTCAAACCGCGCGGAACTGGCAACGAAATATGCGCCCACCACGGCGAGCGCAAGCAGGACGACGAGGCCGCCCACCGAGAGGGGAAGATGGCGCAGAAAGAAGCGGCGCAGGCGGCTGGGCCGGGGCGGAGAAGGCGTGGCGGAAAGCGTGGATTCGAGATCGCTCATTCGCTCCCCTTTCCCTGGGCGCTCTCTTCCAGAGCCGGGTCCAGCACTTCGACGTCGCCCTGCTGGCGCAGATTTTTAAGCCAGTCGTCGAACAGAACATTCACCTGCTGTTGCAGCAGAATCTCCTGAATGCGCGGAGATACTTCGTCCAGCAAAGGCGCCGCTTCGCCGGCCTTGTACTGGGGCAGCAGCGAGTTCTGGTAATAGGCCGCGATCTCCTGCGGAGTGATGCGAATCCCCTGGCGGAAGCGCAGCTCGATGAAGCGCAGAATTTCCAGGCGGTAGCGCAGATAGGCCTCGACCCGCTCCTGGGTCAGATCGTGCACCGCCAGGAATACCTTCCATCCGGCATCGGAGGCGCAGTTCTGACGAATGCAGGCGGGGATTTCCCTGCGAATTTGTGCCATTCGCTCATTCACCTCGGCCTGCGAGGGCTCGACAGCCTGTGCGTCTTCCTGGCGGATCTGCTGCTGAATGAGGGTGCGGCCGATCAACTGCTCCAGCGCATGCTTGCGGGTAAGTACGCCCTCGCCGCCGCGGCCGGGATCGAGAACCGAGAGCCGAATCTCCTCGTCCAGATCGCTGGACAGGATGGCGTGGTTGTTGACCACGGCCACGGCTTTGTCCAGCACTTCAGTGGACGCGGCCTGCGGCGTCTGGGCCGCGCCAGACATTGCGGCCAGGCACGCGGCCAGCAGGCACAGGCAGACAAGGACCGTGGCGAAGTTAAACCGGATTGGGCGCGGCGGGTTCATCAGAAGGTTTGCCCCAGGCTGAAGAAGAAGTTGAAGTGTTTTGCTTCGCCCACGTGCGCATTGGCTTTGACATCCGTCTGCGAGTAGTTATAGATCACGGGATAGATAGGCGGATTCAGGTTATAGCTGAAGTCCAGCCGGATGGGGCCTGCCGGCGTATGGTAACGCATGCCCAGTCCTGGCGCATGGGAAAAGTAGTTGAAGCTGCATGTTCCGATGAGGCCGGTCGAGTTCGACGGTGCGTTATCAGGAAGAGGCTGCAGGGTCTTGCATGTGTCCCGGTTCGGCTGGTGAATGCGCAGGGCGCTGGCCCAGGCGTCGGAGGCGTTGCTGAAGACGTTGCCCATGTCGTGGAAGAGCACAAAGCTGAGCGTGTCTCCGAACCAGGGCAGCATGGGCGGCGGCAGGCGCAGTTCGGTGCTGTTGATCAGCGCGCCCGCACCGCCAACCGGGTAGCCGGTCTCGGGGTCGCGGGGACCGGCTCCATTTTGCCCAAAGCCCCGCAGCGAGGTAGTTCCGCCGGCGTAGAGCCGCTCAGGCAGCGGGATCAGCTCCTCCGATGCCGAGCCGAAGGAGCGCTCCTGCCCGTAGCGCGTGTTGCGGGCCAGCACGTAGCGGCCGTGGTCGAAGCTGTAATAGCTGGAGTTGGATATGTCCATGCGGTTGAACTGCGACTGAGCACCAAACTCTCTGATTGAAAGGAAATCCTGAAAGCTGGTGTAGGTGCCGCGGTGCGCATCGAGAGGCGAATCGCGGGTGTCGCGAATCCAGGTGAGCGCCGGGCCGACCACGCGCTCTGCCGTGGACTCCTGCGCAATCTCTCTGGGCGCAACCTGCAGGCTGCTGGCCTCCACCTTGACGCGGCGGAAGTCGAATTCATACACAAAGGTGTTGGCCTTGGAGAGCGCCGAGCCGGGCAGGAGAAAATTTTCCGTCATGCGCACGCCGGTTTGCAGCTTGGAAGCCACGTAAGTGGTCACATCCAGGCTGTTGGCGTAGCCGCCGGAAAAAGTAAGCCCGTAGTTCCGGTTGCCGGCAAAGCGCGGCATCTGGTAGAGCAGGTCGAACTTCTGTTCCAGCAGGCCGTAGTTGCCGCGCAGCGAGACCGATTGCTCCCGCCCGAAGATGTTGTTGCGCGTCAGGTCGGCAACCCCCCGGAAGCTCACTCCGGTCTTGCCGTTGGGATTGCAGACCGCGCCGCTGGCGATGACGCCGCCGCAGTTGTATTGCGGGGTTCCGGTCTGCGCCTCGAAGCCGAAACCATAGGTCAGGGTCCAGCGCCGCGCCTCGGTGATCTGCAGTAGAACCGTCTTGTGGGTTTCGCCGCCCGTGGGATTCTGAATTGCCGTATTGACCTCATTGAACAGGGCGAACTCGTAAAGATTACGCTGCGTCTCCGCCAGCGCGGTCTGATTGAGCGGGTCGCCCGGATTCAGCGTGATGGCCCGCTCCACCGTATCCGGACGCGTGAAATGCAGTCCGGTAACGAGTACGTTTCGCACAAAAATCTGCGGGCCTTCGGTGATGTGGAAGACCACGTCCATTTTGCCCGCGCTGGCTGCCTCTTTCTGCTCGACCACATCCACGCGGACCTGCTCGAAGCCGCGGCTGTAGTAGTTGGTCAGAAGCGTGTCCCGGTCCCCGGCCAGGTCGCGGGGCGAAAACAACTGGCCGGCCGTGGTGTTCAACAGCGGGGTAAGCTTGTCCGCATCCACCTGCTGGTTTCCTTCAATCCGCACCGAGCCCACCCGCTGTTGCTCGCCCTCTGTAATGCGGTAGACAACGCTCAGCGGAGCAATTTTGACCCCGGCGCGCGCGCTGCCCGCTCCGGTATTGGCTCCGCCATTGGCTCTGACGGTTTCAGGAGTGCTGGTCTCGGGAACGATCTTGACCGCAGAGAAGCCGTTGTCCTGGTAGACGGCTTGCAGGGCGTTCACGTCGGCGGTGACCAGGGCCTGGCTGTAGGCGCCATGGCGATCGAGGGTATCGGCGGCGTGAACGTTCAGCAGATCCTTGAGCGTCGCCGCGTTGAAGTAGTGATTTCCTTCCACGGAGACCTTCTCCACGCGGCGGCGCGGTCCCAGGCTCACCGTGTACAGGATGACCACACGATCGGCATCCGGGGATTGCCGCTCGTGCTCCACCTTCACGTCGAAGTAACCCAGGCGCTGGTAGTAGTCGCGCAGACGGCGATTGCCTTCGTTGAGCAGGTCGTCGTCGACGGTGCCCTCCTCGAAGATGGGAATCACATGCCTGATGCGCTCCGCGCTCAGGCTGGCGCCCTCCACACGCACCTTCACCACCGGGCCGCGGTTGGAGGAAAAGTGGAAGTTGGACTTTCTGGAAGCTGCGTCGTACTGCTCGGATTCAAGCTTGATCTCGGCCTCAAACCGCTGCTGGCCCCGGTAGTACTTGAGCACTCCGGCCAGGGCGCGATTGGTGGTGTCGTGGTCCACATGAGCGCCGGTTCTGAGGTGAGCGTGGCTGCGGAACTCCTCCGCGCTCATCCCCGAGTCGCCCGTCACCTGCACCGTGCCCACCCGCGACTGCGGTCCGGAGGTGACCTGAAAGGCAATGTCCACAAGCTGCTCGTCTTTGTGCGGGATGAGCGCCGGGGTAATGACCGGCGAGTGAAAGCCGTTCTGAGCCATGAGCTGGCGCATCAGCTCCACCGCCTGGTTAAGGCGGGCGGGTGTAAACCGGGTGCCAGGCGTGAGCCGGCTGGCGCTCACCAGTTCCGTATTCATGCTGGCGCCCTTGGCTCCATTCACACCGACCGTCCCGATAAACGTGCGCGGTTTGCCGCGAAACACCAGGGCCACGCCGTCCGGCCGGCGCGATCCTCCCACCTCGATGGTGTCGTAGAGTCCGGTGGCAAAAAGCTGGCGCAGGCTCCGCTTGAGGTCTTCGCGGTTCAGCGGCTTTCCCTCGCCGAGGGCAAGATGGCCCGGCAGCGGAGCCAGGCGGCTGGCGGAAACCCCTTCGAACGCGATGCTCCGCACCGTCAGACCTTCCCACTGGGCCAGCGGATCGAGAGCCGCCTCAGGCAGCGGTGCGGTTTCAGCGGTGGCTGCGGCGCCGGGCAAAGCGGAGAGGCCGGCGGACGGCACGGCAGCAGGAACCGGCATCTGGCTCCAGCCGCGGCTCCCCGCGCCGGCCCCGGAGACAAGCAGGCAAACGAGCAAACCCCAGCTAAGAACCACCCCACAATTGCCGCACTTCCCTGCCGGCTTCATCCGCAAATGCATATCTCCCAACAAGCGCGGGGAATCACACCCCATAGCCTGGCCGTATCGCCTCGGCGCGAGGACTGTTCGATGCAAGCATCGGTCATTTTCCGCCGAAGCTCCACCAATTCAACCACTCCCCTTATACTAACGAGGAAAGAGGCCCCACGCAGCCGCACCCGGCTTTTCACCCCAGCGATCCTCAAGGAAACGCATGAACCCTTCCCCGACGCCCGCGCAGTCACCCGATCCGGATTCGCGCAAGCCCGGCGGGAATGCACCTCTCCCTGGCGCCGCTGCCGGTTCTCCGCCGCGGCAGACCGCGGCATCGCCCTCCGCTCTGGATGCGGAAATACTTTCCCTAGCCCAGGCCGGCGACCATCATGCTTTTGCCAAACTCTACTCGATGCACAAAAGGCGCATCTATTCTTTATGCCTGCGCATGGTGGGCAATATGGCGGAAGCCGAAGACCTCACCCAGGAAGCCTTCCTGCAATTGCACCGCAAGATTGCCACTTTTCGCGGCGACTCAGCCTTTTCCACCTGGCTGCACCGGCTCACCATCAATGTTGTGCTGATGCAACTGCGCAAAAAAGGCCTGTCCCTGATTTCACTGGACGAAGCCATGGAACCCACTCCAGAAGAAGGCCCCGGCCGCAGCTTCGGCACTCACGACCCGACCCTGACCGGCGCCATCGACCGCATGGCCCTGGAGCGGGCCGTCTCCAACCTGCCTGCCGGCTACCGCCTCATTTTCGTACTGCACGACATCGAGGGCTACGAGCATAATGAGATTGCCACCATGCTCAACTGCTCGATCGGCAACAGCAAATCCCAGTTGCACAAGGCGCGGCTCAAGCTGCGCGACGCCCTGCGCAACCATCCCATCGAGGAGGCGCGGCGATGACCGACGATCGCGACCATTTGAGTTGCGCGGCGTTCCAGGCGCAGTTGGCGGAACTGATCGGCACCGGCGTAGATATCTCTACCCATCCGCATATCCAGACCTGCGAGCAGTGCCGCGCCCTGCTGGCCGACCTGGAAACCATTGCCGAGGCGGCGCGCCAGCTTTTCCCTGCCGTCGAACCGCCGGAAGATCTGTGGGAACACATCGAATCGGCCCTCAAGGACGAGGAAAATTCCGGCAATTGATAAGGATGGCCGCCCGGCCGCTCCTTCCCCCCTCACCTTCCCCCATCTTTGGCCGATAGACCCTTCAAGCAACAGTGCGCCCCTCCGGCAGTGACAAGGCTCGTGCGACCGGCAGTGGCAAGGCTCGCGCGATCGGCTGCGGCAACAGCACGCGCAACCGCTGTGCCTATCCGATCCGAACCGTGAAGAGGCGCACACGGCTCAGTCCGGCTTGGCAGCAGCGGCATGGGTGCGAATGGGGGAGGAATGGAGCGGAACGGGGAACCCGGCGAGGCGCAAGGCCGTAACAGGAAAGGGACTGATACGTTAAACAAAGGAGATAGGCAGGAAATGCACATTCCTGAAACTTTTCAAATTCTGCGCTGTCTAATGAAGGAAAGTTGATAAGAGGACACTCAATGCCAAACCAGCCTTCCATACCGCCCCCGTCCCAGAGCCCCCTGGAGAAGACTGCCTCCAACGTGCGCAGAATTCCTGTTCTTCCCGTCCGCGACACGGTACTGTTTCCCCATGCCGTGCTGCCGTTGACGGTAGGCCGCGAAAGCTCCATTCAACTGATCGAGTCGCTGGGCGAAGCGCGCACCATTGTGGTGGCGGCGCAGCTTGACCCGCGCCTGGACGCGCCGAAACCGGCCGATCTGCACGCGGTGGGCACCCTGGCCACCGTGCACAAGGTTGTGCGCATGCCCAACCAGAGCCGGTTTGTGTTTACCGAGGGTGTGGAGCGGGTGCGGTTGCTGCGCTATACGCAGACCGAGCCGTTCATGATCGCCGAGGTGGAGACGCTGGAAGACGCCGAACCGGCAGCCAGTGCTGGTGTTGAAGCCCTGGTGCGCAACGTGATCGGACAATTCCAGCAGATCGTCGCCGAGTCCCAGACGCTTTCCGACGAGTTGCGTACGATTGCCGCCAACATCGATGAGCCGAGCCGCCTGGTGGACTTTGTCGCCTCCTCGCTGCCCTTCCTGACCACCGACGACAAGCAGCAGTTGCTGGAGACGGCCAGCATCGCGGAACGCCTGGAGCTGATCAACAAGCACCTGGCCAAGGAGATCGAGGTGCAGCAGTTGCGCACCAAGATCCAGACCGAGGTGCAGGACCAGGTGCAGCAGTCGCAGCGCGACTACTATCTGCGCGAGCAGATGAAGGCCATCCAGAAGGAACTGGGCGAGCAGGACGATAGCCAGCGTGAGACCGATGAGCTGCGCCAGAAAATTGACGCCGCCGGTATGCCGGAAGATGTGAAAAAGGAAGCCCTGAAGGAACTCGCGCGCCTCGCGCGCATGTCTCCCATGGCCGCCGACTACTCGCTCACCCGTAACTACATTGAATGGCTGGCCATTCTTCCCTGGGCAAAAAGCTCGGGCGAGAAGGTCAACATCAACAAGGCCAGGGAGATTCTGGACGAAGACCACTACGGGCTGAAAAAGGTCAAGGAACGCATCCTGGACTACCTGAGCGTCAAGGAACTGAAGCCGGACATGAAGGGGCCCATCCTGTGCTTTGTGGGGCCGCCGGGAGTGGGCAAAACCAGCCTGGGCCGGTCGATCGCCCGCGCGCTGGGCCGCAAGTTTCAGCGCGTCTCGCTGGGCGGGATGCACGACGAGGCGGAGATTCGCGGGCATCGGCGCACCTACATCGGCGCCCTGCCGGGCCAGATCATCCAGAGCATTCGCCGGGCTGAAACCAACGACCCGGTGATCATGCTGGACGAGGTGGACAAGCTGGGCCGCGACTTCCGCGGCGACCCCGCATCCGCGCTGCTGGAGGCGCTGGACCCGGAGCAGAATTTCAGCTTCCGCGACAACTACCTGGACGTGCCTTTCGATCTGTCGAAGGTGCTGTTCATCTGCACCGCCAACATGCTGGACCCGGTTCCGCCGCCGCTGCTGGACAGGATGGAGCTGATCTTCCTGCAGGGCTACAGCGAAGAGGAGAAGCTGCACATCGCCGTACGCTACCTGGTTCCGCGCCAGATCAAGGAGAACGGCATCACGGACGAGCAGATCGAGTTTCCCGAGACGGCGCTGCGGCAAATCGTCCGCCACTACACGCGGGAGGCCGGCGTGCGCAAGCTGGAGCAGGTCATCGGCACGGTCTGCCGCAAACAGGCGCGGCGCGTGGTCGAGGGCAACGCGGAAAATCTCGTGGTCACCCGCGACGTGCTCAAGGAGTTTCTGGGCGGCATTCAGGTGCGCGTGGAGACCGAAGTCGCCGAGCGCGTCAAGCGGCCCGGCGTGGCTGTGGGTCTGGCGTGGACGCCGGCCGGCGGCGACATTCTCTTCATCGAGGCCAACAAGATGAAGGGCAAGGGCGGCTTTACCATGACCGGGCAGATCGGCGAGGTGATGCAGGAGTCGATGCAGGCCGCGCTGACCTGGGTGCGCTCCAACGCCTCCAGTCTGGGACTGGCAGAGGACTTCACCAAGGACATCGACCTGCACATTCACGTGCCTGCCGGCGCCATTCCCAAGGATGGGCCGTCGGCCGGAGTGACCATGACCACGGTGCTGGTCTCGCTGCTGACCGACATCCCGGTACTCCCGCTGACCGCCATGACCGGCGAAATTACCCTCAGCGGCAATGTGCTGCCGGTGGGCGGCATCAAGGAAAAGTTTCTGGCGGCGCGCCGGGCCGGGGTGCAAACCATCATCCTGCCCGCCGAGAATCGCCAGGACGTGGAAGAGGACCTGACGCCGGAGCAGATTGAGGGCGTCTCGATCCACTACGCCAGCCGCATTGAAGACGTGCTGGCCGTGGCGTTGCCGCTGTTGAAAGCCAGGCCGGACACCAAGCCGGCCGAGGCTGAAGCCGCGGTAAGCGCGGTGGCGTAAACGGAGCCGCGGCCATTGCGCCGCGGATGACCGCGAGAAGGCCGGCGAACCTGCCGGCCTTTTGCATTGCGGACAACTCGATTTTCTAAACTAACTCAAGCTTATTGATCGTTTCTCTCATAATGGCGGCGGATTTCACGAGGGCGCTCTGCTCATCGGGCTGCAAGGTAACCTGCAAAATCCGTTCGACGCCATTCATACCGAGAGTGCAGGGAACCCCAAGGCACACGCCACTGAGGCCGTATTCCCCTTCCAGCACCGCTGAAACCGTAAGCACTCCATGCTGGTTGCGCAGGATAGCCGCGGCAATGTGCGTTAATGCCATGCCGACGCCGAACGATGTGGAGCCTTTGTACTCAATGATGTGGTAGGCCGAACGTCTCACTTGCTCCATGACCCTGCGGCGAGCCGCCGGTCCGTCTTCGCATTGCGCGCATTGGCTGCAGAACTTATCGATGGGCAAACCGGCCATATTCGTCATGGACCAGGCGGCAAATTCGCTGTCTCCATGTTCGCCCATGATGTATGCGTGGATATTATGCACATCTACTCCGCAGTTCTGGCTGAGCAAATATCGGAAGCGCGCACTATCTAGGACCGTGCCAGAGCCGACGATACGGCCGCGAGGCCACCCCGACCGCCGGTAAGCTGCATAGGTAAGAATGTCCACAGGATTGCTTACGATCAAAACCACGGCAGATGAGTTTTGAAGCACGATTTCATCGATGATGCCGTAGAGGATATCGATGTTTCGCTGCAGCAGATCCAGGCGGGACTCGCCGGGCCGTTGCTTGGCCCCGGCCGTAATCACAATCATGTGCGCATCGGCATAATCCGCTGCCTGGGCCTCGCGGATCTGTACGGAGGGGAAAAAGGCCTGGCCATGCGCCAAATCGAGAACCTGCCCCATAACCAGATCGTGATTGCTATCCCGCAAAAGGATCTCATCGGCTAGGCCGCTCTGAGCCAACACGTAGGCAAAGGTAGAACCCACCGCGCCAGCGCCGACAATCACAACCTTTCTTGGTTTCCAATGTTCATCATTCATATGTGTTCCTCGGTTTCTCTGGCATAGGGAAGATAGATGGCTTCGTGCCGTCCTCGCAGAACCAATCCTCCCCGCGAAGATTTGTACGGCCCGAATTCTCTCCTAACGTATAGCTCATCCATAGAGCTGTCAAAGGGATAGCCTCGCAGCCGTTCTTTAACATGTTCCAATGACGTACCTGTACAAAAAAAGAGCAACTTGGGTGGTGCAAGGCTGCTTTAAAGTGCGATTGTGCCGATAAAACCATAGACTCTACTGCGCGGATGCGCGGAATGCGGCGGCCATGGCGACTACTCCCACGATTTCACATCAGATTGTTCCATTACACATTTCCGGAAACACGACCCAGCAACAAAATCGGTCGATCCTGGAGTTCCTCAGTGAAGTGGCCCAGTTGGCCAGCCAAACTGCAATTGAACAACTGGACCGCCAAAGCGCGCAGATTGTGCTCGACATGGACGAGAAACTCAAGCTGGAACTTGCCGACGTGGTTGTGAATGTGATCCATCAGCACACCACGAGCAACAAGTACAAGGACGAGGAAGTGGGCTCAAATCGCGTGTATCCGCCCACCTACCGGGTCCGGCCCGTTGAGGCGCAGGTTACGGAGTTGCGGAAGCTGTTTCCCTCGCTGGGCAGTTGCATGGAACGGCTGGGGCACAAGACGCTGCCGGAAGGCGCCGAGGAATGGTTCGCGATTCCACGCTGGCAGGCGCTGGCCCCCACTTACAACGAAGCTGTGGAGATGGTGTTGGGAGTTCTGGGCTCCCGGCGCAGGTTCTCCCATCGGCTCGCCGGCCGCCTGGGTCCCACATTCCTGCGTCAAAGCGAGCGCTTGACTCTGGCAGAAAAAATTCTGACAGATCAGCAGCCGGGAAACGACATCCTGGTGGTCGCGATACAGGCCGGAATGCTGCATCGCGGCTGCTCGGCCCGGCGCGCGCGCGTATCCATGGCGGGCAACGAATTCGGCCTGGGGGTCTTTGCCACGGCTTGCCTGCTGCTGACCCATCCCGAGCGGCTCTCCAGCGAAGACACCCTGATGATCGACTGTGGAGGCGATGAGTATTCGTTGCGCGGCGACTATACCTTCGATCGCGTCCCGCTGTTCGACTTCGATAGTTCGGGCATCGAGTTCAGCATCTTCTATGAGGACCGATCCCGCAATCAGTGGGGTACGCCTTCCGGCTTTCTCTACAAACTGGTCTGACCCCGGCCCCGCGACGGTGAGTATCCACGTACTTCTTGCCGCACCGCAGGTGAATCGCAGGCTCCTTGAGCAATTGAAGTCCATGCGAGAGAAAAGCGAGCGGCTGCCGTGCCGCTGGCGAATCGCTGGCTTCCTGATCGAGGTCCATGCGAGCGAAAAGCGAGCGGCTGCGCACCGCAGGTGCCCGCCTGCCGCGTCTAAGCAACAGGCGGTATGCTTTTCAAGTGATGCAGGTGCGCGTTCTCCCTTTTGGCGTATTGAAAGACTGGCTGGGCGCAAGCCCGGTCGCAGTCGAGTTGCGCGAGGGCGCTTCAGTCGCTGATTTGCTCGAGCACATCGGCCAGGGCCGGTCCGCGCCGTGGCTCGGCAGCATCGCGGTCAGCGTGAATGCCGAGTTCTCCACCGCCGCGCATGTGCTCCACGAGGGCGACGAAGTGGGCTTGCTGCCTCCGGTCTCGGGAGGCGCTCCGCGTCCTGCGGATTCTTCGAACCTGAAAGAGGAAGAACTGCCTGCGGCAGCCGCGCTGACCCGCGAGCCGATCGATGCGGAAAAACTGATTGCGTCCATCAAGCGGGGAGAGGACGGCGCGGTGCTGGTTTTTGACGGCATTGTGCGCAATCACTCCCGAGGACGCCAGACCCTGTATCTGGACTACGAGGCGTATGAAGAACTGGCTCTCAAGCAGATGCGTACGTTGGTTCAAGACGCAGTCCAGCGCTTCGGCATCCGCGAGGCTTCGATCGTTCACCGCCTGGGCCGCCTTCAGATCGGCGAGACCAGCGTGCTGATTGTGGTTGCCTCGGCGCACCGTGCGCAAGCCTATGAGGCCAGCCGCTGGCTCATCGACACCCTCAAAAAGACCGTGCCTATCTGGAAGAAGGAGACATTTGTGGACGGCGCCGTGTGGGCCGCGGGCGAGCCGTTTCCCGCCGGTCTGGCCGTGGATACGCCGGAGGCTCCGCATGACGCGTAATCCCGGCCGGGCCGCATGGTTCCACCTGGCGCTGGCCGCCAGCCTGCTTGCCGCTCCGCTGGCCGCGCAGGAAACCACCCTGCGCGTGGACGTGAAGCTGGTCAGTCTTTTTGTCAATGTGACGGACCGCAACGGGGCCATTGTGGGCGGGCTGACAGACGCGGATTTCGCCGTGTATGAGGACGGGAGGCCGCAGAAGATCGCGGTCTTCGAGCGCCAGTCCGAACTGCCGCTCAACCTGACGCTGGCCATCGACACCAGCGGCAGCGTGCACAAGGACATGACCGAGGAGGCAGACGCGGCGCGGCGGTTTGCTCATGCGCTCGTGCGTCCGCAGGACCAGATGAGCCTGATGCAGTTTGCCACCGAGGTGCGGGAGATTACGCCCTTCACCAACAAGCTGAGCCAGATCGACCGCGGGCTGGGCCAGTTGCGCGGCGATTTCGCCACCGCTCTCTACGACGCCATCTATCTGGGTTCCGAACGGCTGGGCCGCAGACAGGGGCGCAAGGTGCTGATCGTCATCTCAGACGGCGGCGATACCGCCAAGAGCACCACCTACGCCCAGGCCGTGGAGCAGGCATTGCGCAACGAGGTCATGATCTACTCCATCATCGACGTGCCTATCGAGGCCAGCGCCGGGCGCGACCTGGGCGGCGAGCACGCGCTCATCACCCTGGCCGAGCAGACCGGCGGCAAGAGCTTTTACGAGAGCGACGGCGGCCTGGACAAGGCTTTTGCGCGGGTCAGCGACGACCTGCGCACGCAATACCTGCTGGGCTACTACCCCAAAAATCAAGAACCCGGAAGAACCTTTCACCGGGTAGAGGTCACCGTTCCCCGTGCCGCCGCCGACGCCTTCAACATCCGCCACAAGACCGGCTATTACATGGACTCGCCCGCCCGGGGAAACTGATTAGCGCTGTCTCCGGATTGATACCTCGGAAACATCGGTCGCGGATCAGTTTCCGGTTTGCCCGTGACTCGCACGAAACTCAGAAATTCTCACGTCACGCCGTCCCAGGGTATGTCGCTGAGTGACTTGGCGATTTAGCACGCTCAGAGCGAGGATCGGCAAAGACATGCGCGTTTTGCAGAACGAATCATCCCGATAATCTTCATTGAACGTCAGAGACGGTGACATCCTCCACCTTGTTGTTTGGAAGTAGCAGGAGATGCAGGCGGAGCCTTTTTCCTCCCGCGATCACGTCATACTCTCTGGTTCTTAGCCCATCTGTGGTTTGCGTATGTGACAACGAGAATGCTTCTACAGGTCCGAGTGGCGTCAGGCTGGAGCTGTACTCCCGC
>JARLGF010000148.1 GCA_031296165.1 Occallatibacter sp.
ATGGGCAGCAGGATGAAGCGGGCGTGGGGCAGGCGCTTCACTTGTTTTTCCGCAATGCCAAGCTCCGGCGGGTTGATATAGTCGTCGGCGGAGTTGATCCACAGCACCGGCACGGTAATCTGCTCCAGGCGCGGGCTGGGATCGTAATTACGGCTGGCGTTCAGGTAGAAGATCATGTCGTTGGCATCGGTGGTGGCCAGCGTGCGCTTGAGGTACGCGTCCGCGTATTTTTCGGCAGCCTCGCGCGTGGGCGCCTGCTTTTGCATCTGGAGCGGACTTGAGCCCATGACCAGCAGCAACTCATTCGCGGTACGCATTCCCTGGACCGGCTCGGTGGCGTACTCGCCGCCCATCCATGCCGGGTCCTGCTTGATGGCCTCAATGCCCATGTAGCGCATCATGCGGTTGCGCCCGGCAATCTGCACGGGAAGGCAGGCAAATGGCGCCAGCGCGTCGGCAAAGCCGGGATAGGTTTCGCCCCACACAAAGGACTCCATGCAGCCCATGGATGTTCCGAGGATGAGGCGCAGGTGGTCGATTTTCATCTGGTCAAGCATCATGCGCTGGCTGCGCACCATGTCGTCGTAGTCGTACGCCGGGAAGTGGGCGTGGAGACCGTCGGAGGGTTTGGAGCTTTGTCCGTGGCCGATGTCGTCGGGCAGGATGAGGAAGTATTTCTGGATGTCGAGCGGGGCTCCGGCGCCGAACAGCACATTGGAAAACAGGGGATTAAGCAGGGAATGCGCGTTGCCGCCGGTGCCGTGCAGCAGCAGGATGGCGTTGTCCACGCGGCCGGCCGCATTGCGATGCGCCGTGCCCAGAGTGAGATAGTGCAGCTTCAACTGGGGTAGGGTTTCGCCGGTACCGAAGCGGAAGTCCGGAAGCACGACTGTGCCATCCGCCGTGGGCCAGCCGCCGGCGGGAGCGGCTGGGATCTGGCTCATGGTCTGGCTGAGGGCTGCCACGCATGACAGCAGGGATGCGGCAATCAGAACTCGGGCGGTGCGCAGGACCATGCTGGGACTCCTAGGTAACTCGATGCGAAGATAACTTCACCTTCGCTTTTTGCTGAAGCGCGTGTCAAGTAATAACCGCCGCATTGCACAATTCCGCTAATCTGTTTCGGACGCCGTTCCCAGCGCCGGCTTTACGGTGAGCACCGGCTTGGGTGGAGCTTGCGGCGGGGGCAATGCGGGCTTTACCTGCGGTCCGGCGGTGGTGTTGGCCCTGGCTGGGGCGGCGGGAGTTTTCGACGCAGATTTGGCGGCAGATTGAGCCGCGGCCTTGGCGGGCTGTGCCGTAATTTTGCTGGGTTGGGCCACAGGTCTGGCGGGTGAACCGGGGGCTGGCTGCGCTGTTGCAGTTTTTGCTGTTGCTTTGGGGGCGGCTGATTGACCGGGCTGTGATGCGGAAGGCTGCGCGGCGGCCTTGAGCAAAGGAGAAGCCTGTTCGTCGCCAGCGAACTGCTCGTTGTCCTTGCCGGCGATGGCGGCGCGCATCACGTTGATCCAGATGGGCAGCGCGGCCTGGGCGCCGGTTTCCTTTTCGCCGAGAGACTGGTTGTTGTCATAGCCCACCCACACGCCGCAGGTGACCGAGGGCGAGAAGCCCAGGAACCAGGCGTCGGTAAAGTCGCTGGTGGTGCCGGTTTTGCCGCCCAGCGGGTGGTTAAGCTGCGCAGCCGCGGCGCCGGTTCCGTGCTGGGTTACGGCGCGCAGCATGGTCATCATGGTCCGCGCCGTCTGCTGATCGATGACTTCATTCACCGTGGGCGGATCCTCCCACAGCGTGATGCCGTCGGCGTTTGAAACTTTGCGGATCAGGCGCGGACTCACGCGGATGCCGTCGTTGGGAAACACCGCGTAGGAGGCCACCTGCTCCTCCAGCGTGATCTCCACCGCGCCCAGCGCCACGGGCAGATAGGCGGGAATGTTGGTGGTGACGCCGAAGCGGTGAGCCACGTCGATGACCTTGTGAATGCCGACGCGCGCGGCCAGCTTGAGCGCGGGGATATTGCGCGACTCGGCAAAGGCGTTGGCCAGAGTCATCGCGCCTTTGTAGTCGTTTTCGTAGTTATGCGGCGTGTAACTGCCAAAGCTGACGGGACCGTCCACAATGATGTCGCTGGGCTTGGCGCCGTCCTCGATGGCCGCGGTGTAGACGTAGGGCTTGAAACTGGAGCCGGTTTGCCGCTGGGCTTGCGTGGCGCGGTTGAACTCGCTGAGCGCATAATCCCGCCCGCCCACCATGGCCAGCACGTCGCCGGAGGTGTTGTCCATGGCCATCAGCGATCCCTGGGCGCCGGAGTCCTGCTCCAGCGTGGCGCGCCGCGCACTGCCCTCCATGGCGCTGCCCAGGTGGACGTAGACAATGTCGCCGGGCTTGACCAGATTCTCGGCATCGCGCTGCCCGGTCCATTGCCAGTCCTCGGGCAATAGCAGGATTTCACTGCTTTCGTGGTTCGGAAGGCCGACGCGAGCGTGAATTTCCATGGGCAGCACGCGTGTGACCAGGGCATGTACGTAGTCGCCGGGACCGGTCTTGACGGCCCAGTCGGGATGCTTGTATTCCTCGATCGTCGTGCCACCGGCCAGCACATTTTCCAGCTTGCCCTTCCATCCGTGGCGGTGTTCGTAGACGGCCAGACCGTCGTTCACGGCGCGATTGGCGGTTTGTTGCAGGTCCAGGTCGAGGGTGGTTTCAACTTTCAGGCCGGCCTCGTGCACCTGGTCGCTGCCAAAGTGCTTTTCCAGTTCCCTGCGCACGTCCTCCTGAAACCAGGGCGCCACGGACATCTCCGGCTGGCTGATGTGCAGACCCAGCGGAGCGTTGCGCGCCTGCTCGGCCTGAGCCGGGGAGATAACTTTATCGTGTTCCATCTCGGTGAGCACCAGATTGCGGCGACGCAACGCCTTGTCCGGATAGAGCAGCGGCGAAAAGGCATAGGGCCCCTTGGGCAGGCCGGCCAGCAGGGCCGCTTCAGTCAGCGTCAGGTCTTTGGCGTGCTTTGAGAAGAAGAACTGCGAGGCAGCCTCAAAGCCGTACATGCCGCTGCCCAGGTAAATCTGGTTTCCGTAGAGCGTGAAGATTTGCTGCTTGGTGAAGGCGCGCTCAATCTGGATGGCCAGATAGGCCTCCTGAATTTTGCGCGTGGCCGTGCGCTCCGGCGAAAGAAAGAGGTTGCGCGCCAACTGCATGGTGAGCGTAGAGGCGCCCTGGGCGCGTCCATGGCTGCGGATGTCGTGCCAGGCCGAGCCTGCCACGCGAAATATATTGATGCCCCAATGGGATTCAAAGCTCTTGTCTTCAATGGAGATGACGGCCTGGCGCAGCACCGGAGCAAAGCCGTCGTAGCCCACCACCTCACGCCGCTCCAGAGCAAAGGAGCCGATGATGCGGCCCTTGCGGTCGTAGAGATCGGTGGTTGTGGAGGGGCGGTAATGTTCGAGATCGTTGATCTGGGGCAGATCGACGGAATAGACCAGTGTGAGGCCGGCCAGCGAACCGGTGATCACCGCCAGCGTTATCAGCGCAATAAGCGCAGCTTTGCCCACCAGCTTGCGCCGGCGCGGTGGCGGCGGGATCTGCCGAGTTTCCATCCGCCAGGACCGGCCAAGGTTCCGTGGTTCGACAGGCTGATAAGGGGGGATAGCCAAGCGTTTCAGCCTCGTGGGCATTTCAAAAAAAGATGCTGGAGAGAATGCCTCAACTCAAGGCTAGCATTTTTAGAATGCGCGGGAAGGCGCAGACTGCGGATACGCACCATAGAGTGCAAGACCGGTACTGATGGATTTGCTTCGGGGCGGTGTGCGGGCTCGCCTTGCAACTTCAATCTCCGCTTTTCCTTACTGCTGCAACACGACTTGATCGCCTTCCTTCAGCCCGCTCAGAATTTCGGTCACCGAGCCGTTGGAGAGTCCCACCTTCACCGGGACTTTGCGCGTGCCGTCTTTCTGTTTCTTATCGGGGATCGCCACTGAAGCATTTTTCTGGTTGTCGTACATGACGGCGTTTTCCGGCACGGTCAGTACGCCCTTGTGCTCGTCCAGCAGGATTTCGGCGTTGGCGGTCATGTTGGCCTTCAACTCCCCACCTGGATTGTTGATGGAGACCCGCACCTCGAACGTGGTCACGTTGTCCTTTTCGACACCCATGGGAGAAATCTTGGTCACGTTGCCCTTGAACGTGCGGTCGCGGAAGCTTTCCACCTTGATGCGCGCCGGCTGGTTCATATACACGTGGGCAATATCGGCTTCGTCCACCTTGCCCTGCACGTACACCTCGGTTGTATCTCCCTCGGTCATCACCAGCGTAGCCGTCGAGCCCAGCACCAGGATCGAACTCACTGCGTCGCCAATCTCCACGTCCCGCGACAGAATCACCCCATCCATGGGCGCCACAATCGTTGTGTACCCCAGTTGCTCTTCCAGTTGCTTCAGGCTGGCCTGGCTCTGCATCACCTGCGCCCGCGCCTGTTTCAGCTTGGCCGTGTCCACGCCGATCTGCGCCTTCGACGAATCGCGCCGCGTCAGGGCGGCCAGGTAGTCCTTGTTGGTGTCGTCCAGCGCCTGGTGGCTCACGATGCCTTGCTTCTGCATCTCAAGGTTGCGGTCCAGCGTGGCCCTGTACATGGCCAGGTCGGGAGCCGCTGCGTTCACCTTGTCCTGCTGGATATTGGCTTCGTATGAGCCCACGTTGGCCTCGGCCGACGCCAGTTGCGCCCGCTGCGCCTCAACCTGCGCCAGAATCTCCTGCTGATCCAGTTGCGCCAACTGCTGGCCTTTTTTCACCCGGTTGTTGATGTCTACATAGAGTTTTTCCACGATTCCCGAGGCTTTGCTCTTTACCTCGACCTTCGTAATCGGCTGAATCTTTCCGGTGGCCACCACGGAACGCGCCACATCGCCGCGCGTCACTTTGGCCAGCCGGTTGGCATCGATAGTCTTGCCCTTTACCAGCCGCGCCAGCACCAGGCCCGCAATCAGCAAAACGACGGCAGCCCCGACGCCCGTCCAGATCCAGAACTTTTTACTTTTTCGCGACGCAGCCACAAAATCCTCCGTATACGTAAAGAGAGCTGCCGCTCTCCCTGGCGCAGATAAAATGATGAAGCAGGCACAACACCCAGGCGGCGTCAGCGCATCGCTGTCATCCGCTGCTGTTCCTTACGCAATCCGCCGAGACTTGGTTCCAAGCTTACCCGACGCGCCCCGCGGGAACCGAAGACCAGGCCCGCGCGTATTACTCCTGAAGCGCTCTTCCGCGGCGTGAGCAGGCTCTCAATCGAATGCAGAATTTTTCAGACACACTCGGCCAGGTCTTCCGCGCCATCATGGCCAACAAGCTGCGCAGCTTCCTGACCATGTTCGGGATTGCCTGGGGAGTGGGTTCGCTGCTGGTGCTGGTGGGCCTGGGCGAGGGCTTCCGCTCCGGTCAGCGCCGCAACCTGGCCAAGCTGGGCAACGACGTGGTGATGATGTGGGACAGCACGATTCCAGCGCTCCCCAATCAGCACACCGGCATGCGCCCTTACCAGTTGACTCTGGGAGACGAGGCCGCCCTGCGCGCTCTGCCCCAGTTGCGCACAGTCACCGCCATTCTGAGCCGCAACGATCTCTACCAGGTCAGCGCCTGGTCAAACACCTCAGGCCAGGTGCTGGGCGTCGAGCCGAATTACCCAGCCGTCCGCTTTGTGCCCATCGCCGAGGGCCGCTTTATCAGCGCAGCCGACCTTGCCGAGCGTCGCCGCGTAGTCGTACTCGGCTCAAAAAACGCCACGTTGCTTTTTCCCGGCCGTCCCATGCTGGGTGAAACCATCACCGTCAACGACATCTCCTTTACCGTTGTCGGGCGCGTGGAGCCTATCAGCCGCGGCAACAACGAGTCCGACAATCAAAAGCTCTATATGCCCCTCTCCACCATGCAGGAACTGTTTGCCATGAAGGGCGAAAACATTGCCCGCGATGCCGTCAGTTCCCTGCAATATCAACCCGCCACTCACAACGACTCCACGGCCGCCGTTCCCGCCGTCCACCGCGTCATCGCCCAGAGGCATGGCTTCGATCCCGCCCTGAAGGACGCCTTCGATGAGTTCGACAGCATTGAGGAAGGCAAGATCGTCAGCAAGATCTTCGATGCCATGGACGTGTTTCTGGGCGGCGTGGGCATTGTCACCCTGGGCCTGGGCGCGGTAGGCATTATCAACATCATGCTGGTTTCAGTTACCGAGAGAACCCGCGAGATCGGCGTTCTCAAGGCCATTGGAGCCACCAAACGCAGCATTCTGGCGCAGTTCTTCTGGGAGGGCCTACTGCTTACCGGCGTGAGCGGCGTCATCGGCATTGTGGTTTCTGCCGGGTTTATGAGTCTGCTGCAGAGCCTGCTTACCGGCAAAATGCCGGGATGGGACCCGCCGCGGCTGGTGCCGTGGTCGGCCGCGCTGGCCCTTGGGTCGCTGGTCATCTGCGGCGTGGTTGCCGGCCTCTATCCCGCCAGCAAGGCAGCCAATATGGACCCGATCGAGGCCTTGCGGAGGGAGTAGAAAAGCAGCTTCTAGCTGCTAGCTTTTGACTAATAGCTTTTGGCTAATAGCTGCTGGCTGGTAGCTCGGAGAAAAGCGAAAACGCTGAACAGAACTTAGCCTTTAGCTAGAAGCTAGAGGCTAAAAGCTAGAAGTTGGCAATTAGCACCTGGAGACTGAATCATGCTGAAGGACATTCTGGCCCAGGCCTGGGAAGCGATGATCTACAATCGCCGCCGCACGGCCATCACCATGATCGGCATGGCCTGGGGCATTGCCACGGTCGTCCTGCTGCTGGCCTACGGCTCAGGTTTCAGTCACGCCATCGAGGCCATTTTTTCTCAGTTTGGCGTGAACCTCATGGAGGTCTATCCGGGACGCACCAGCCAGCAGGCCGGAGGCGACAAGGCCGGCATCAAGGTGCGCTTCCCTCTCGACGATGTGGACAAGGTATGGAACGGCGTGCCCAATCTCATGCACCTGACGCCGGTGGTGTTTCTGGACACCACCATCCAGAACGAGCTCCACTCCTACACCTGGACCGTGATCGGCGCCCGTCCCGCCGCGCAGGACATTCTCAAGCTGGATATAGACGAGGGCCGCTACTACAACGGCGCCGAGGAGCAGCAGAGGGCCCATGTCTGCGTCATCGGCTCCGAATCCAAAACCAAGCTCTTCTCAGGCGGCTATGCCGTGGGACAGGACATTCGCCTCAACGGCATCGTCTTCACCATCATCGGCGTCATGAAACCCAAGATGAACGAGGGAGAAAACGACAACAACCGCCGCATCTACGTTCCCTTCAGCGTCATGAGCGACCTCAAGGACACCAAGTATATTGACGGCATGTGGATGAACTATCAGGGCGACAACCAACAGGTGGAGAAGAGCCTGCGTGAAACCCTGGCCGCGGCTCACCACTTTCGCCCCTCGGACCACAACGCAATCTTCGTTGCCAATCTCATGACTCAGTTGAGCCAGTTCCGCGATCTGTCCATCGCGCTGCAGGTTTTGCTTTCCCTGGTGGGCGCGCTCACCCTGGGCATTTCCGGCATCGGACTGATGAACATCATGCTTGTCGCCGTGCAGCAGCGCACCCGCGAAATCGGCGTCGAAAAAGCTCTGGGCGCGCGCAAGCACCACATTCTTGTCCAATTTCTTGCCGAAGCCCTGGCCATTACTGCTGTTGGAGGCGCGGCAGGCATCGCCCTGGCCTATCTGGTGTCCGCCCTGGTGGGCCGCATCACCTTTTACAGCGCCGTTGCCACCAATGCGCAGGACGCGGATATCCGCCTGCTTATCTCGCCCGCCACGGTCATTGTGGCTACGGTGATCCTGGCCATCACCGGCCTGGTCAGCGGCATGATTCCCGCCATCCGCGCCGCCAACCTGGACCCCATCGAGGCGCTGCGTTACGAGTAGCGCTGGCGTTCTCACTGTCGCTCAAAAAAAGTCATGGCGCTTTGCAAGAGCAAAGCGCCATGGTATTTTCTGCGACAGTTACGGAGATTTCTCGACCGAGTGTGATTAGCTGGTCCTGGCCTTCAGCAGCGCCAGCCCCTTGTTCAGAGTTTCGTCGCCCTTGGCGGGCGGCGTTCCATCGTCGTCGTCATCCAGGGTTGATCCCACGATTACGGTCGGCGTGACGGCATCGTCCTGAATCTTCTTGCCGGAGGGGCTCTGGTATTTGGCTACGGTCAGCAGCAGCGCCGCGCCGTCGGGCAGTTCCAGAGTCTTCTGCACGGAACCCTCGCCGAAGGTGCGCTCGCCCACCACGTCGCCGCGCTTGGCGTCCAAAATGGCGGCCGCGGTCAGCTCAGCCGCGCCATAGGTGCCGCGGTTTACCAGTACGGACAGAGGCGCGTCGGTAATCCATTTTGCGGGATCTGCGGTAAAGGTCTGCGTGGCAAACTTCTGACCTTGCAGCGTGGCCAGAGTTCCCTGTTTCAGGAAGAAGTTGGCCAGCCGCACACCCTGAAGCGCATCTTCGCCGGTGGAGTTGCGCAGGTCCAGCAGCACTTTGTGGCCCTTGCCGGCGGCCTTGAGCCGGGCGGCAATCTCGTCCACGCGGGCCGCGGTCAACGCGCCCGGCTTGAGATAAAGGATGGTGGAGTTTTCATATTGCTGCTCGCCGAGCGCCGCGGGCGCGGTCACCGTGCGGGTGAGGGTCAGCTTGTCGGGGTCGGACTTGAGCGGGCGGATCACCGTGATCTCCACGCTGCTTCCCGGCTGGCCTTCCAGCATCAGGCGGATGACGGCAAGCGACAGCTCGCGCGTGGACTGCCCGCCGATGGATTCGATCACGTCGCCATCGCTGAAGTGTTCCTTGTCCGCGGGCGAACCGGGCAGCACGTTGACTACCGTGGCGTACCCAAAACGCTTGGAGACGGTGATGCCCACCTGGGCCACGCCCGTGGCCGGCCGCTCCTTGTAAATTTTGTACTCGGTCGGAGTCAGGTAGCTGGAGTCCGAGTCCAGCGACTCCAGCAGCCCGTGCAGCGCGCCCGTGGTGACGTCATTGATGTTCGGGACGGTCACGTAGTCGGTCTGGATCTTTTTCAGGACTTCGGCGTAGACGCGCATCTGGCGGTAGGCGCCATCCTGATCGCTGCCTGCATGGACGCCAAACAGCCCGAACTCGCCCATCGCAAATCCCAGTCCGAGGGCCGAGAAGATGGCTAAGGAGAGTACGAAGACAAAACGCTGGAAGAATCGAGACACACACACCACCGGGGCAGCCCTTTTGGGGAACAGACCGCTCACTCTATAGACGTAATCATAGCGCAAGGGGTATGAGGAGCGGCTTTATGGAGTTGACAGGACGAGCAAAATCCGCGTGGAACCGGGAAATGGAGGCAAATCAGCCGGAAGTTCGTGCCCTTGCCGTCCTTGCGCCAGCACAGCCCTCCAGCCATCACAACAGCACGCTCAGCCGAATAGGGCGAATCGCTTCTTCTTTTCCGGCTCAGCCGCCTGGCTGCAAACGGATCGGGTCATCTCCTTGATAGCCCGTGCAATGCTCGAGTTGTCCTGCGTCAGGGGGATTGCCGTGTTCTGCATATGCCGCACCGCCGCATAATCGTTGGGAACCTTCCACTGCGGCGGCCGGGTAAGCGCTTTGGTTACATGCTCTTCGGTGACTCCAAAGGAGTGGCGTTCATAGCGGTTGATCACGATTTCGAGTTTGGGGCTATCGTCCCTGGAGAACTGCGCGATCAGGCGATTTGCGTTGCGCAGTTCGGGAATGCCCACCTGCGTGACCAGATAGATGGTGGCGGATTCGTCAAACAGGCGCGTACCCTGCAAATCCAGCTTCGATCCCGCATCCACCACCACGTAGTCGAATTCCTCCAGGGCGACTTCCAGCAGCCTGTCGATGGCTTCATTCGAGACCTGCGTGGGGGCAATGACCCCTGGCGCTGCCAGTACATATAGTCCCGAATCGTGCTGGGTAAGCAGGGTAGACAGAAAATTTCCATCCAGCCGGGTCGTATTCTCCAGCGCGTTGACGGTTGAAAACTGAGATTTGATTCCCAGGTTGATTGCCGCATCGCCCAAGGGAAGATCGAGGTCAATGAACAGCGTGCGCTGGCCGGACTCCTGGGCCAGCGATACGGCATAATTGCAGGCCAGCGTCGTGACCCCGGAACCGCCCTTGGCGCCGAGAAAAACCAGCAGCCGGCCATCATTCCTCCTCGGCTGCTGAGGTTCCGGACGGTGAGCCGCGGCCCGTACCAGCGCTTCCGCCATCGCACTCTGGCTCAAGGGAAGAGGCAGAATCTCGCGGATTCCCGCATGCATGCAGCGCAGCATCAGCCCCTGATCTGGCTGCGCCGAGAAGGCCATGACGGTTGCCGCGTTGCAGAGACAGATGCTCTCCGCCAAATCTAGGGCGTATTCCGGATCGCTGTCCATGTCGATCATGACCACATCGAAAGCCCCGTTCTGCAGCCTGGGCAGATCGTCAATACCTGATGGATAGCTGGTAAACACCCGGATTTTGCCGGCCCGGCATGCGCACACAGCGCTGACTACCGCCTGCCTGCGCCGCTCGTTTGGGCCGATCACGGCAATGGACAAGTCACTTGCACCTGAGGGTATTTGCGCAATGGCAGACCGGGTAGAAATGCGGTTCTCTATCGTCTCTAACGAGGCTGCGCTCATTGGCTCTCCAGAACTTAAGAAATACTTATTTGAGTTATCGACGACTGAAGGCGGAAAATTAGCATTTCTTCAGAATTTCTTTCAGAAGACTAGAAACCTGGCCTTCCGCGCCGCGCATTGAACCGGAAGTCTCAAGCGCAAAACCATCCGTGCGCGCGTCTGCCGTCCTTCGATCCATGGAATCTGGGAGTTGTTTTGGCTGTGCCGTTCGCTGTTTTTGGTGGCGGAGGGCAGGATTGAACTGCCGACCTACGGGTTATGAATCCGTCGCTCTAACCATCTGAGCTACTCCGCCGGGAGGGCGCCTGTGAGGCGCAGGCCGCAAGGGCCGCTGGGAGGTACGGACCGTGATCCGCGCACAATTCCCAATCTTGATGATACGGGCGGCTGCATTTGAGGTCAAACCCTATTCCGCAGGCGCGGAAACAGGCTGGAAAAGCCGGGAAAAAACTGTTGACCCACAGCAGGACTGGGTATACATTCAGTATTGCCATTCATAAAGACAGGTTGCGGCGAGCAAGATTGCACAGCTATCTGTCACTTCCCGCATCATATTGAGCTGAGGCTCATCCAGTGATGCTCCCGTGCGTTTCGTTGTCTGCCGGGAATGGGAATGGGGTTGTGCATTACCCAGATGGCAATGTGTACTCCCTATTCGGCGTGAGATCTGTTTCAATACGTGCGAAATTGCGTCAAGATTTTGAACTGTATGCACACGTCGTGCGTCTAAAACTGGGAGCGGTAATCTGGGGCAGCCCGCAATTGAATTGGCTCCCCGTCTGCACCGGCGGCAACAGGTAGTTCCGCCCGGGCAGGTCATTCATAAAGGAGAGATTCGCAATGCGTTCCGATTTGGTATTTGGGGCACTTTCTCATGTGTCCAATCGCTACCAGCTCTGCCAACTGGCAAGCAAGGCAACACGCAAGCTGCACAAGCCGAATACGCGGCTGCAGGATACCGCCAATGAAGTCTTTGCCCGCTTTCACACCACCAATCCTGGGTCGCTTGCGCCGGTTGAGGCGCCTGAGGCCCAGCCGGTTGAACGTCGCCGCGCTGCCTGATAGCGTCTTCCTCAGCGTATAATTGAGACAAGCAGCAGTTTCAGCGCAGCTTTCGTCGAAGGCGTCTGTCCTTCCCCGGCGATTTAATCCTCCACTTCAGTTCGGGAGATGCTTCAAGTCCGGTCTGTGCCGGTATTATTTAGTACTCCCGTCCGGTTTTTCCTGGAGCACTTCCCCCTCCCTCATTCCCTCACTCACATCCCTCCTTGTTGCAGGTGAACATGACCATCGCTGAACTAAAAGAGAAGAACATAACCGAACTGAGCCGCATCGCGCGCACCCTGGAAATCCCGGGCACCAGCGGCCTCCGCAAGCAGGACCTGATCTTCAAGATCCTCCAGGCACAAAGCGAAAAAGAAGGCCACATCTTTGCCGAGGGCGTGCTGGAAATTCTGCCCGACGGCTATGGCTTCCTCCGCTCTCCCGACTACAACTATCTGCCCGGTCCGGATGACATCTACGTCTCCCCGTCGCAGATCCGCAAATTCGATCTCAAAACCGGCGACTCCATCAGCGGCAATGTCCGCCCGCCACACGAGGGCGAAAAGTATTTCGCCCTGGTCAAGATCGAGGCCATCAACTTCGAGTCGCCTGAAGAGACCCGCAACAAGATTCTCTTTGACAACCTGACCCCGCTCTATCCCCAGGAACGCATCAAGCTGGAAACGGTGCGCGAAGGCATCAGCGGCCGGGTGATGGACCTGTTGACGCCCATCGGCCGTGGGCAGCGCGGTTTGATCGTCGCTCCGCCGCGCACCGGCAAGACCATGCTGCTGCAGGCTCTGGCCAACTCCATCTCCACCAACCACCCTGAAGTGGTGCTGATCGTGCTGCTCATCGACGAGCGGCCCGAAGAAGTCACCGACATGCAGCGCTCGGTCAAGGGCGAAGTCATCAGCTCCACCTTCGACGAGCCGGCAGCCCGCCATGTGCAGGTGGCAGAGATGGTCATTGAAAAGGCCAAGCGCCTTGTCGAGCACAAGCGCGACGTGGTCATCCTTCTCGACTCCATCACCCGTCTCGCCCGTGCCTACAACACCATCGTGCCCCCTTCGGGCAAGGTGCTGTCGGGCGGCGTCGATTCCAACGCCCTGCAGCGGCCCAAGCGCTTCTTCGGCGCGGCCCGCAACATTGAAGAAGGCGGCTCGCTCACCATCATCGCCACCGCGCTGGTCGATACCGGCTCGCGCATGGACGAAGTCATCTTCGAAGAGTTCAAGGGCACCGGCAACATGGAAATCATTCTGGACCGCAAGCTGGTGGACAAGCGCGTCTTCCCGGCCATCGACATCCAGCGGTCCGGAACCCGCAAGGAAGAGCTGCTGATTCCCAAGGAAGATTTGCAGCGCATCTGGATTCTGCGCAAGGTGCTCAACCCGCTGTCGCCGGTCGAAGCCATGGAGCTTTTGATCAGCCGCCTGGAAAAGGTCCGCAACAACGCCGAGTTCCTTGCCAACATGAACCAGTTGTAAGGAAGTTCCCGGCGGGAGGCCTTCACTCGCCGGGAACTTCTGCACAGGGGAATGCGCGAAAGCTCAAGGTAAAACAGCGCAATTTAAAGGTCAAAAAGCGCAAAAGCAACAAAGTAAAAGCGCAATGTCTTAATGGAAACAAGCGAGCGCCCTTTCGGGATTCGCCGCTCGCTGATAAGATAAAAAAGGTCGTGGGGCTGTAGCTCAGCTGGGAGAGCGCCTCGTTCGCAACGAGGAGGTCAGCGGTTCGATCCCGCTCAGCTCCACCAAAACATATAAAAACAAGAGCGATCATCACTAACCGCTCAAAAAACGTGGCCGGTTCCAGAATGGTGCTGAATCACTTTGCCTTCCAGCCATCGATGCAGATCGAATTCCCCAAAAGCAGTCCACGAACGGTACAATCCAAAAGAGAAACTCCTCAAAAAGGAGATTCCATGTCCACGCTTTCCTCTGTTTTGGAAGTGGACACGAGACATCCGGCAATCCGACTCTTGCTGGACCGCACTGAACTGCCCCTCAACGCCTAAATGGATGGAAGATTCCCATGACTTCCTTGAACACTCCCAATAAGCCTGTCCTTCTACGGGTATCCGACGAGATCAATGCGGCGCTGGAAAAGCATTTCTGGCTCTTGTCAGTCCTGTTTGTGGTGCTGTTCCTGGCATGCACCATCGCAAGGGATGTACGGACTCCGATGTGGAACGACGAGTTGTTCACGCTCCACACCGCACAGCAGGCCGGTACAGCAGAGATCACTAAAGCGATACTGGATGGCTGCGATGGAGCGCCACCGCTCTACGACTTGATTGTCCATGCGATTCTGCCGGTGGTACGGAACGATGCACTGGCGGTTCGCCTGCCCTCTTCCCTTGCTTTCTGCGCCATGCTTCTTTGTCTGCTGGCATTCTGCCGGCGGCGATTGACGGCCGCATATTCGATGGCTGCCGTATTGCTGGTGTGCAATGTGTGCCTGAGTTACTCGGCCGAAGGCCGCTGCTACGGGGCGGTGCTGGGCTGCTCCGCAGGCGCGCTGCTTTGCTGGCAATCGGTCATCGAAGGACGGCGCAGAATCTTAACAATTCCACTGTTAGCGCTTTGCGTTGCGCTGATGACCGCCCTGCATTACTACTCCATATTCTTCCTGGGTCCGTTGTTTCTAGCCGAAATGGCGCGCTGGAAAACATCCAGGAAACTGGATTGGGGCGTACTGGTCGCCGCGGTGCCTGTTTTGCTCGTGCTTGGTCTGCACCACCCATTTATCGTAGCGGCCGCACCGTTCCAGAAACATTTCTGGTC
>JARLGF010000149.1 GCA_031296165.1 Occallatibacter sp.
CAATTTTATGGTTCCTTACTGCCCCTGACTCTGCCATACTTGAACGTGTCCACCACGTTCGGCCAATCCCAAAAAACCAATCAAGAGGTTGCATCGATGTCGGCAAAGTATGTCTTTGTGACGGGCGGAGTTGTGTCCAGTTTAGGTAAAGGCCTTGCGGCGGCCTCCATCGGCTGCCTGCTTGAAAGCCGCGGCCTGCGCGTAAACATGATGAAGTTCGATCCCTATCTGAACGTCGATCCCGGCACCATGTCGCCCTTCCAGCACGGTGAAGTCTTTGTCACCGACGACGGCGCGGAGACCGACCTCGATCTGGGTCACTACGAGCGCTTTACCCACGCTCCGCTCTCCCGCGACAACAATCTCACCACGGGCCGCATCTACGAACAGATCATTCTCAAAGAGCGGCGCGGAGACTACCTCGGCAAGACAGTCCAGGTCATTCCCCACGTGACCAACGAGATCAAAAACGCCATGCGCAAGGTCTCCGCCAACGGCGCGGACGTCACCATTATCGAGATCGGCGGCACGGTGGGCGACATCGAGTCGCTGCCGTTTCTTGAGGCCATTCGCCAGATGCGCCAGGAGTTGGGCCGCGAAAACACGGTCTTTGTTCACCTCACCCTCGTGCCATGGATTGCAGCCGCCCAGGAATTGAAGACCAAGCCCACCCAGCACTCCGTCAAGGAACTTCTATCCATCGGCATACAGGCCGACGTGCTTCTCTGCCGCTCCGAGCGGCCCCTCAGCCGCGAGATGAGACAGAAGATCGCCGCCTTCTGCAACGTCGAAGAGAAGGCCGTAATCGGCGCCAGGGACGTTCCCTCCATCTACGAAGTACCGCTCGGCTTTGCCGAGGAGGGTGTGGACGCGCTGATTCTCAAGTACCTGCACAAGGATGCCCCGGAAGCCAACCTTACCCGGTGGAAGGCCCTGGTCGACCGCTGCTACCACCCCAGGGACAATGTCTCCATCGCCATCGTGGGCAAGTATGTCGAGTACGAAGACAGTTACAAGTCGCTCAAGGAAGCGTTGACCCACGGAGCCATCGCTCATCATCTCAAACTCAATGTAACCTGGATCGAGGCCGAGGGGCTGGAATCGAAAACTCCCGACGACCGGAGTTATGAGTCGCAGTTAGAGGGATTCGACGGCATTCTGGTCCCCGGCGGCTTTGGAAAGCGCGGCATTGAGGGCATGTTGAACGCCATCCGCTATGCCCGCGAGAAACAGGTTCCGTACTTCGGAATTTGCCTCGGCATGCAAACCGCCTGCATTGAGTTTGCCCGCAACGTATGCGGCTTGAAAGACGCCAATTCCAGTGAGTTCGACCCCGCCAGCCAGCACCGCATTATCTACAAGCTCCGCGAGTTGCTCGGCGTGGAAGAGATGGGCGGCACCATGCGCCTGGGCGCGTGGGCTTGCGTGCTGCAGGAGGACTCGTTGGCTGCCAGGGCCTACGGCGGAGCCACTGAGATCAGCGAGCGCCACCGCCATCGCTATGAGTTCAACCGCGAGTACGAAGCCCTGCTCACCGGCGGCGGCCTGCGCATCAGCGGCACCACTCCCGACTCTACTTATGTTGAGATTGTCGAGATTCCCGGCCATCCCTTCTTCCTGGGCTGCCAGTTCCATCCCGAGTTCAAGTCCAAACCCCTTGAGCCGCATCCGCTCTTCCGCGAATTCATCGCCGCGAGTTACAAAAACCGGCAAGCGCGGCTTAAATCTGAGACGCACGATGCGTCGCCCTTAACCAGCGCTCTGTCGTCCTAAGTGATAGAAACGAGTCGAATTCCCGCCCTGAGCAAAACCGAAAGTGCTTGATCTTCCGGCGAAGGGGAAGGTTCACGCCTCCCCTCTTGGGGAGCGTGCAACCCGCTATTGACAACAACTTCTGCCGGGCCTATCGTTTGTTCGTTTTGGTATATGGAGGATTCGACATGGTTGCTTATTTTCAGCTTCAACCCGCGGAAGCGGAGCTTCAGCAGTTGGCAGATCGATATTGGCAGGAAGCCGGCGAAAGAGAACGCCAGCTTGAGCAGGCAGCTTATGAAGCCGGGGAAGCGATTCGTAGCGGCGAATACACTCTGTCAAATCTGGAGGCGATTGTTCGTTGGAAGTCCGAGCGGATGGTTCATTACCTCATCGGCAACAGCAATGAGAACATCAAGAGCGCTCTGGCCATAGCCGCATCGCCGCAGTCTTCCACTGAAGATGCCGTGAATGCGCTCACCGGGCTGCGCGGTGTTGACATTTCCATCGCATCGGCCGTCCTGGCTGCCATCTATCCTGAGCGCTATGCGGTGCTGGATTACCGCGTTCTGGAAGCGCTTGGCCATGCACGGCACGATGTCGGCTTTTATACCGAATACAACGCTTTTCTCAAGCGGCTGGCGGAGTGCGACATCGTCAAGTCCCAGGACAATCTCCCTGCGCCCACGGCGCTTCATGCCCTGGAGCGGGCGTTCTGGCAATGGTCGCGGAGCCGCGGCGAATAAGCACATGTGCCTCGGTTGAACCGCTTGCTTCCACGCCCGCGCCCGGCAGGATAAAATCGGCTTCGTGAAACACTCCTTTGAAATCGGGCCCGTGCATATCGGCGCGGGCCGTCTTTTTCTCATCGCCGGGCCGTGCGTCATCGAGTCGGAGACTCATGTGCGCACCATGGCCGACGCCATCCAGCGCATCGCGGCCGACCTGGGCATTCCGTATATCTTCAAAGCCAGCTACGACAAGGCCAACCGCACCAGCGTAAAGAGCTTTCGCGGGCCGGGCCTGATCGAGGGCACGCGCATCCTGGGCCGTCTGGCAAAGGATACGGGCCTGCCGGTGCTGACCGACGTGCATGAGCCCGGCCACTGCGAGATTGCCGCCGAATTTGTGGACGTGCTGCAGATTCCCGCCTTCCTCTGCCGGCAAACCGACCTGCTGGTGGCCGCCGGCAAAACCGGCCGCGCCGTCAACATCAAGAAAGGGCAGTTCGTAGCGCCGTGGGACATGAACCACCCGGTCGAAAAGGTGCGCTCCACCGGGAACGAGCGGGTGTTCCTCACCGAGCGCGGAGCAAGCTTCGGCTACAACACGCTGGTGGTGGATTACCGTTCGCTGCCAGTGATGCGGCGGATGGCGCCGGTGGTGTTTGACGGCACGCACTCCGTGCAGCAGCCTTCTGCAGCCAATGGGGTCAGCGGCGGGCAGCCGGAGTTCATTCCGCTGCTGGCGCGGGCGGCGGTAGCGGCGGGCATCGACGGGCTGTTTCTTGAGGTTCACGACGACCCGGCCAACGCCAAGTCCGACGGAGCCAATGCGCTGGACCTGAAGCTGCTCAAGCCGCTGCTGGAACGGCTGCTGGCCATCCACGAGGCGGCGGGAGAGGCTTGATCGGCTCCAGGCCGCGCCGGAATGGAACAACAGGAAACAGAAAAACTCCCGGTTGGGTGGCGAGGCCGGGGGGCTCCTCAGGTCTCAAAGGCGAGACCTGCTGCACCCGGCGCCTGTGTAGAATGCGCAATATAGCAGTTGAGCCTCAGCACAGGAGTCCCAAGGATGCGTTCTTTTGTTCTTGCATTGACGGCCTTTTTCACGGCCTCAGTCTATGCCCAGTCGGTTCCCGCCGCCGTTTATAGCGATCCGCCTGCCGATGCCGCTCATCCGGCGGGAATGACGGTTCTGCATGTGCCCAGCCATGGCGTGCTTATCAATGGGCTGGTTTACCAACCATCCGGAGCCGGAGCGCACCCCACTCTGATCATCTGCCACGGCCTGCCTGGAAACGAGAAGAACCTCGATCTCGCACAAGCCGTGCGCCGTGCGGGATGGAACGCTGTCACCTTTAACTATCGCGGCTCATGGGGTAGTCCCGGGGTCTATCGGTTCGCCCAGAACCTTGAGGATGCGCGCGCGGTTCTGGCCTATTTGCGGGATCCGGCAAACGCCCGGCGGCTCGGAATCGACACCAAACGCATTGCCATGGCTGGTCACAGCATGGGCGGCTGGGTTACGGCGCTCACCGCCGCGCAGGACCATGAACTCATTGGCGCAGTGCTCGTCAGCGCAGCCGACATGGGAGCCATCGGCAGGCAGCCGCGCCAACGGATTGTTGCCCTCATGGACGACGACAAAGAAGCCCTGGCCGGCGTTACGGCTGAGAGCATGGCCGATGAGGTCATTGAAAATGCAAAGGCATTCGGATTTGCAAACACCGTGTCAGGACTGACCCAGACGCCTCTGCTGGTGCTTTCAGCCGACGATGGCCTGGCTCCCGAAACAGACGCGCTGGTGAAGGCCATTGCCGCCAATGGCGGCCAGAAGGTGACCTCCATCCACGTCAAGACCGACCATGGCTGGTCCGATCACAGGATTCTGTTGGAAAGCACGATCATCGACTGGCTTGCCGGACTGAAATAAACGGGCTAAACAGGCTGCGGAAAAACTCAATCCGGAGGGAGGCGGGGGTTTCAACCCCCGCATAATGCCAACAGAATCAACGGCGGCTTTAGCCGCTGAGGGATGTATTTCGAGCTTTTGCTCGGAAAACAGCCTTTTTCCGCAGCCTGTAAAGCAGTTCTCCAGTTGCTATAGAGGGAAACCATGCTGCACAGTGGCTTTTTCCTTTCCGGGGTTCCCAGCGATTAGGGGTCTTCGTCGCTGGGGTGGAAGTAAAAGTCACCTGCTATGTCTCTCAAAAGTCTACGTGTATTCCGAAAATCCCCTAATTCAATCAAGTGTATTTAGAGACAGGTATTCCCCATTCTGGCGAAAAAAGGTTTGTTCGCCAGAATAGGGAAGTGACTACAGATTGCTCCCTGCGGAGCGTGAGATCGAAATTTACTGGAAGTATGCCTTGTTCTTCTCGGCAAAATCCGCCTTGTCGGCCGGCAGTTCGTCGCCCGGGAAGATCGCGTTCTGCGCGCAGAGATCGGCGCAGTTTCCGCAGTCGATGCATTCATCGGGGTTGATGAACACCTGGGATACAGTGCCGGCAGCCGGATCGCCGGAAGTGGGCGCAATGGCAGCGGTGGCGCACTCCGCTACGCAGACAAAATCCTTTGTACATGCATCGGTAACTACGTAAGCCATAAAAATTGCTCCTCAATTGCTGCTGGGCGCCCGCATCTGCGATGCACCCCTCACACTGAGGTTAGCGGTGTGGACCGCCGGGAACAGTGATCCGAATCACGTCCACGAAGAGATCTACCTGATTGCGGTACGCCGGCACTGGCGCTCTACGATGCATCTGCGGTCCTGACGCTTGGAGCCGTTTCCTCAACATACGTATCCACAGAAATCCAGCCTGTTTTTACGGGCAAAATACGCCAAAAAGCGCCAATCCATCCGAAATGACGCGCTGGCGAGCAGGTTTCACCGCCTCTGGAGCACTGCATTTCGCCGATTTTCACGGGTGGCCCCGGTGCCTCGCTGTTGGGCGCCGGGGAGAGCACGAACCAAAAACGAGCAGCGTGTCTGCCCCACCGCAGAAGTTTGCAGATAATTACCCCGCCCAGGCGCACAATTGTTCCATAGTGTCTTTTTGAGCCAGGCAGTTGGCCCACTCACCGATCCACCTGTCCATCCCAAAAAGGCGAAGCTGTGCCCATTCATCGCGGCTTTATCGCGATGAGTGGGCCGCCGGGCCGCAAAGGGACGCCATCAAAGGAGTTTTCAACCCGACGCAGAAACGTCCAAATCTCGCATTACGGTACCAAAACCTCCAAAACAACCAAAAAACCGCCTATAAGTCCTTTGTTATCTAATTTTTGACATATAACCCCTTTAGAATCTAATTTTTGCGGCGGTACCCCCACCGTAACTCATTGAAACTGGAGAACATGACTAAATACATAGGGGGGGGAGGGGGTGGGGGTAATCAAAGAATCAACAGATCGCATCCCGGGCAGCCCGAATGACCCATTATAGCCATTTCAGAATTGGCAGAGGGCGACGCCCCTGCAACCCCTCTGGCGACCCTGCGTAATTTCTGAAAACTGCTCTAATCCCTCGGATACACTACGTGAGCTGGAGTGCCGCTCCAATGAACCAATGTCCCAACCAGGGTGTGCGAGGAAATCGTCGGTCCTCCGGACACGCTGTTACGTCAAACAAATCGTATTGCTTATCGGCAATAATCACGTAGCCCTTTGACCGCGCCACGGAACAGTTGCTCCGGCAAGGGTGATTTACCTTGAGGTAGCCTCCGGTTCGATTTGCCTTTTGAGGCGAGCCCCCAGGCGGACGCTGACCCCACTACTGGTGAATGGATGCGTTTAAGTTCTCGTCTAATCCCCGCTGCGCTTTGTGCTGGTTTTGCTCTCGCGGCGCTGCCTCTCCCGCTTTTATCGCAGGAACCGGCCCCCGGCCTGATGGTTGCCGCAGCCGTGCTCCCTGAGGCGCCCGTACCGCAAATTGAGGTTGTCGCCGCCCAGAACAGCTCCAACTCTCAGACGGCTGTCCCGCAGACTGACGCGGATAAGACCCAGCATGAAAAGGCTGAAGAGCAGCTCAGGCAGCAGGAGCACCAACGGGTCATGGGCGTCATGGCCACCTTCAACACCACCAGGGATAAGAACGCGCTTCCTCTGTCTCCTGGGCAGAAATTTCAGCTCTTCTTCAAGAGTGAAACCGATCCTTGGCCCTTCCTGCTGTCCAGCGTAGTTGCCGGTATCGGTCAGGCCAAAAACAGTAACCCCGAATGGGGCCAGGGTGCCCAGGGCTATGGGAAGAGGATTGGCGCGACCTACTCGGATGCCTTCATTGGCAATTTCTTCGGGAATGCGGTCTTGCCCATCGTGCTCCACGAAGATCCACGTTACTACCAGAAGGGCGCCGGCAGGCTTACCAGCCGCTTTCTCTGGGCGGCATCCAGCACCGTTTGGTGCAAGCGCGACAGAGGTGGATGGGGCCCAAACTACGCCAATGTGGGGGGAAATCTGATCGGCGCCTCCATCGCCCGCGCGTACTACCCCGCTTCGGAACGGAATGTGTCGGACACCGTCACGGATGGATTGACGGTATCTCTCGAAGGAGTTGTTGGCGCGGAAATCATCGAGTTCTGGCCGGATATTGCGCGCCACTACCAGCGCAAGCACGCTGAGAAGCTTGCCCGCCAAAATCGGCAATAACGCCGTAACATCGCAGTCCAGCAGCCTGTGCAGTCTGGCAGTCTGTGTGCCTCGGGCCCGGTAGCAGCCGCTGAGTGGACCGTGGCCTCCGGTTCGACCTGCCCTTGCATCCTGGTATAGCCTTGACAGTCGAGCTGCGAGGTCCAGATCCAGTGAGCGAATCGCGCCAACCCGTGCCGGTCCGCTGCTGGCGGCAGCAGGTAGTCATTCCCACCTACCCCATCCCTCCAGCCGACCCCAACCCCTTCACCGATCGCCTCGCCCTCGAAAAGAAAGATATAACCTACAACGCCATCTTTCTTGAGAACGAATTCATCCAGCTCATGATCCTGCCTGAGCTGGGCGGCCGCACCCATGCCGGCCTCGACAAAACAAACCACTACGATTTCTTCTACCGCCAACACGTCATCAAGCCGGCGCTGGTCGGCCTGCTTGGCCCCTGGATCTCCGGCGGCGTGGAGTTCAACTGGCCGCAGCACCGTCGCCCTTCCACCTTCATGCCGGTTCATACCAGCATTGAGGAGCACTCCGGCGGCGCACGCACCGTATGGCTCGGCGAGCACGAACCCATGCAGCGGATGAAAGGCATGGTCGGCGTCCATCTTGAGCCCGGCAAGGCCCTGGTCGAGGTGCGCGTCCGCCTCTTCAACCGTACCCCCCTGCCACATACTTTTCTGTGGTGGGCCAATGCCGCTGTGCGCGTCCACGACCACAAGCTCCAAGCCGGCCTTGTGCATACGTCCAACCATCATGTGGCGCCAGGCAAGAAGCTCTGGACCTGGGGCAATGCCGAGTTCGGCCACGCCTGGGATCGCAACCTCACTGACGAGGACGGCCCTTACATCGAACTCATGGCCGGCGCCTACACTGACAATCAACCCGATTTCTCCTGGCTCCAGCCCTACGAGACCCGCACCTTCAGCCAATACTGGTACCCCATCCAGAAAATCGGCCCGGCCAAAAACGCCAACACCGAAGCCGCCGTGAACCTCGAGTTCGAGGCGGGCCACGCGCACATCGGCGTCTGCGTAACCGCGCCGCGCACGGTGCACGTTCTGCTCACTGCAAACGGCCAGCCGCTCCTCGATGAAACCCTCGACCTCGCTCCCGGCCAGCCGTTCACGCGCACCATTGCAACCTCCGCCAACCCCGCAGCCCACCGCCTCTCGGTCCTCGACGCGGACGGCAAGGAGTTCATCGCATATCAGCCGGAAACGCCTGTCGACCGCCCGCTTCCCGAGCCGCCATCGCCGCACGTGATCGAAAGCGTCGAGGAGCTTTACCTCACCGGCCTGCATCTGGAGCAGTATCGCCACGCCACGCGCTCGTCCGAGTCTTATTGGCTTGAAGGCCTCGCCCGCGAGCCCAATGACTCGCGCTTCAACAATGCCATGGGCATGACCTATCTGCGCAGGGGCTTGTTCGCTGAGGCGGAAGACCACTTTGCCCGCGCCGTTCGCCGTCTTACCTTCCGCAATCCCAACCCTTACGATGGCGAGCCGCTCTACAACCTGGGCCTCGCACGTCTCTATCAGGGCAAGACCGATGAAGCCTACGATGCCTTCCACAAATGCGTATGGAACCAGGCCTGGCAAAGCGCCGGCTACTACGCGCAGGCCGCCATCAGCATCCGTCGCGGCAACCCGCGTCTGGCGCAGGAGCAGGTCGAGCTGAGCCTGCTCACCAACGGCGCCAATCTCAGCGCCCGCGCTCTCAAAGCCTCTCTGCTGCGCCGCCTGAACAGCATTGACGCTGCCCAGGCCGTCATTGACGACACACTCGCGCTCGATCCCCTCTGCTTTCGCATGAAGGCCGAGCAGTTTCTACTCAGCCGCACCACCGAGGCCCTCCGTGCTTTCGTCGCCGCGCTCGACGGCGACATCCAAACCCTGCTCGATGTCGCCTTCGATCTTGCCTGGTCCGGAATGCGCGGCGATGCCTACGATCTATTGCAAGCCTTCCGCCGCCAGGCGCAATTTGAGCAACCGATGCTCTGGTACACGCTCTCCTGGCTCGCCGCTTGGCTCGGCCACAAGCGTGCGTCCCGCCAGTATGCGGCCAAAGCCGAAGCCGCCTCGCCCCTCTACTGTTTCCCGGCCCGTCTTGAAGAGATGCTTGTCCTCGAGGATGCCATCGAGCGCAATCCCCGTGCCGCCCGCGCCCACTACTATCTCGGCAATCTCTACTACGACAAGCGCCGCTACCACGACGCCATCCGCTGCTGGCGCCGCTCCGTCGCGCTCGACAGCGGCTTCTCCATTCCCTTGAGAAACCTGGGTATCGCTGAGTTCAATGTGCTGCACAATCCCGAGGCCGCGGACCAGATGTATCGGCGCGCCTTTGCCGCCAACCCCGCCGATGCCCGTCTCTTGTTCGAATGGGACCAGCTTCGCAAGCGCGCCTGCCTGGCCTCGCCGCCAGAGCGTCTCCGTCAGTTGCAAGCGCACCCCCAGCTTGTCGCGCAGCGCGACGACCTCACCGTGGAATTCATCACGCTGCTCAATCAGGACGGGCAGAGTCACGCGGCCCTGGAGCACCTGCGCTCTCGCCGCTTCAATCCCTGGGAAGGCGGTGAAGGCCTCGTCTCTGCCCAGTACGTGCATGCCCACCGCACTCTCGGTATGCAGGCTTTAGCTACGAAAAATCCAGCCCAGGCGATGCAGCACTTTGAAGCAGCCCGCCACTATCCCTGGAGCCTGGGCGAAGGCAAGCACCTGCTCACCCTCGAGCGCGATCTGGATTACTTCACAGGATTGGCTGCACATCGGTTGGGAGATGCCGAACACGCGCAACAATATTTTCATGCGGCCGCAGCGCCTCTGCCTGAGCTGGGCATGCACTCGTATTTCCAGGCGCAGGCCATGCAGGCATTGGGCAATCGGCAGGCTGCGCGCGCGGTTTTCTCCAGCCTCTCCGAATACGCGCAAAGGCTCGCGGTAACCGAACCCAGCATCGATTACTTCGCCGCCTCGCTGCCCAACATGCTTCTCTTTGACGACGATCTCGCCAAACGCAACCGCATCGAATCGCTCCTGTTGAGCGCACTAGCCAGCCACGGGCTGGGCGATACGCAAACCGCTATTCTCCAGCTCCGCCAGTTGCTCGCTGAAGATCCCAATCACATCTTTGCCGCACAAATGCTCTTCTGGATTGAATCGGCCGCACAAGTCGATTCAAAGCCATCTCCAGCATGATTTGAGCGCGGCCCTGACCGCTAGGGATGGCTGCGCGCGGAATTCCACTCCGCAGCGCAGCACTGCCTGGCGCTACGCGGAGACGGCGCGCCGGGGCTTGTAGCCGGAGAACCCGTAGTAGGCCACGTAGATGTAGCCGACGATGGGAATGACAAAGGCGTATTGAATGCCGACCTTGTCTGCCAGGGCGCCGAAGAGAAGCGGAATGACGCCGCCACCGACGTTGCCGATGGTAAGGACGCCGGAGCCCTTGCTGGTAAGGGGACCAAGTTCGGCGATGCCCAGGGCAAAGATGTTGGGGTACATGACGGAGTTGGCGATGCCGCAGAGGACCAGGCTCCAGATGGCCACGGCGCCATGGGTGGACATGGAGACAAGAAGCAGGATGACGCCGAGGATGCCGAGGACGGCGAGCAGCTTTTCCGCTTTGATCCACTTCATGATAAAGCTGCCGAGGAAGCGGCCGATCATCATGCAGAGGTAGTAGCCGACTAGCATGTCACCGGCGGTTTCAACGGTGGAGATGCCTTGAGCCTGGCAGAACTTGATGGTAATGGCGGCGAGGGCGATTTCAAGGCCTACATAAAAGAAGATACCGACCATGCCGAGGACGGTGTGGGGGTAACTCCAGATGCTGCGGCCGAGGAGCGGATCGCCCTCCGTTGCGGGGCGGAAGGCGCGGGTGGAGGTGATGGCGGGCAGATGTGTGAACAGGACGGCCAGGGCAAGGAGAAAAAGTGTGCCGGCGACGGCGATGTAAGGCCCTTCAAGCATGTGGGCGGCGGTACGGGACGTGGCGTTGCGGCTGGTATCGGTGAGGATGTAATGGGCGGCGATCCAGGGAGCGATGAGCGAGCCGAGCGAGTTGAAGGCCTGTGCGAGGGTGAGGCGGGCGGGGGCGCTGTGCTCTGGGCCGAGGATGGAGACGTAGGGGTTGGCCGAGGTCTGAAGGGCACAGACACCGGTAGCGAGAACAAAGATGGCGGTCAACGTGAAGGGAAAACTGACCATGTTGGCGGCGGGGACAAAGAGCAGAGCGCCAAGAACCATGATGAACAGCGAGATAACCATGGTGTTCTTGTAGCCGACCCGCTCAATGAGCTTGGCAGAGGGCACGGAAAAGACGAGATAGGCAAAAAACCAGACGCCGGGCGCCAGCATGGCAGGGCCGTGCGAGAGGCGGAAGGTGTCCTCAAGCTTGGCGACCAGGGTGTTGTTGAGACTGGCTAGAAACCCGAAGATGGCAAAAAGAGCCGTGACGGTAATAAACGGGACGGTATAGTCAGCGCTGCTTGCAGCGGCCGGTGGTGTGGATCGCGTTGCCATGAGAGGGATTCCCCGCTTCCTTAAATCAAAGATGGTCCGGGCTTGCGCAGCCGGAGAGTTGCTCTTGCCGCGGCATTGCCGGGGCCTGCGCGAGCGCAGGCGCACACAAAGACAGAAGAAAACCGCGCGGAAGAGTACGGGAACAACTTTACGCAGGGGGGCGGAGGTACGTCCAGCGGAAATTGAAAAGGTTTTCAGGGCGGGACGGGAGAAGGCGGCGCGGCGCGCAGTTTAAACTGGAATTCCATGATTCCTACGCTTGCATGGACGCCGGAAGGTGTCCGTTTCATCGATCAGACCCGGCTCCCTCTTGAGGAGAGTTATGTATTAGCCGCCAACTATGAACAAGTGGCCGACGTGATTGTGACCATGGTGGTTCGCGGAGCGCCGGCAATTGGCGTTTCAGCCGCCTACGGCGTGGCGCTGGGCGCGCTGCGCACCAAGGCCAAAACTACTGAGGAGTTTGCGCCGGAGTTTGAGCGCGTGTGCGCGCGGCTGGCGGGAACGCGGCCAACGGCGGTGAATCTTTTCTGGGCCATCGACCGCATGAAGCGGGTGTTTGCCAATCTGCAGGTTGCCGGCGCAACGCTTGCGCAGGTGCTGGAAAAATTGCTGGCTGAAGCGCACGCCATGTACGAGGAAGACATTGCCGCCTGCAAGACCATGGGCGCTTACGGCGGCGCGCTGCTGCCCCAGGAAGGCGGAGTGCTGACGCACTGCAACGCCGGAGCGCTGGCGACGTGCGGGTATGGAACCGCTCTGGGTGTCATCCGCTCGGCGGTGGAACAGGGCAAAAAGATTCACGTCTTTGCCGACGAGACGCGGCCCTTTTTGCAAGGCGCGCGGCTGACGGCATGGGAGTTGATGGCCGATGGCATTGGCACCACGGTGATCTGCGACAACATGGCTGCGAGCCTGATGAAGGCCGGGCGCATCCAGGCCGTGGTGGTGGGCTCGGACCGCATTGCGGCCAACGGCGACGTGGCGAACAAGATCGGCACGTACAACGTGGCCATCTTGGCCAAAGAGCACGGGATTCCGTTTTACGTGGCGGCGCCGTGGTCCACCGTGGATATGGCTACGGCCACCGGCGAGGAAATTCCGATTGAGGAACGCCCGCACGTGGAAGTGACGCACCATGGCGGCAAGCAAATGACGCCGAACGGGGTAGGCATCTGCAACCCGGCGTTCGATGTAACTCCGGCGAAGTATGTAACCGCGATCGTTACCGAACGCGGAGTGCTGCGCGCGCCGTATGCGGATTCGCTGAAACAGATGGACCTGGCCGGGTAAGGCGCTGGGGCCGGAGACTTTCCTAGAAAATAAGCCGCGTTTCGGCGATGAGGTTGTGATTGCAGGTATGGAAGCCGGAGGTAGCGATCTGCATACCGCCGTTGACAATCCAAAACGGATGAGTTGGCTTCCAACTGCTGCGCCGGGCCACGTAAAAGACGGCTGGCGTAACGAAGTTTTGCATCTTGCCGTCGTGGCTGCCGCTGAAGTAGAACGTGGCGTTGTTTTCCAGTTCCAGCCAGACGTGCGGATTGGCGTGGAACTGGGTAAGCGCGTTCCAGGCGATGGAGCGGCCCTGCGCGGCGATCTTGCCGGTGGGCATGGCGCCGCCCAGCGTGGACTCCACATCGAAGCGCTTTTTGATGCCGAGGGCGGCGGCCACAGTCGGGCTGAAGCTGTCGGTGAGCGCACCGTTTTTATAGCTGCCGGTAGCGAAAGTGTGGCCGAGAAGCGCCGAGACAATGTAGTTGCCGTGCTGCGCGTTGCCTGAGACGATGCGGGCCTTGGCAGAGATGGTGGTGTCGCCGAAGCCGTCGGCGGCAGCGGAGTTGTGCTGGATGTAGGCCGGCTGAATCACGTCAAACTCATAGCGATTGGCAGCAATGATGCCGAGGCCGTGGACATTGCCGTAGTTCACGGTCTCTGTGCCTGAGGATGTGTACTGGTGGGCGACAGAGACCCGCCCGAATTGGACCAGGCGCGGATCGGATTCGACCAGCGGAGTGATAAAGGACGGTTGCACTTCGGTCATGGATTTGTTGTGCGCCAGGAAGCGCTGCCAGGCAGATTGTTGTGCCGATGCAACGTATGACCCAGCCGCTAGGGCCGTTGCCAACGCGCAGAATGAGATGATACAAAGTCGATTCAACAGAAAGCCCCTTACAACAGTTGGTGCGTTGGCCCGGACAATGCGCAATGGCGCTGCGGTTTGCGCTATAGCGAAACCTGAGTTGCTGTATCTCGAAACAGAAGATTTCAAGTCGACGCGACCAACAGGGAGCGGCGACCTTCGTGAAACTTATAAGGCTACACCGGCTCAGGTTTCGCTCTAGAACCCAAGCCGCATTTCAGTGATCAGGTTGTGATTGTTTTCGTGGAAACGCGTGGTGGCGATCTGCATGCCCGCATCGAAGATCAAAAGAGCATGGGCGGGCCCCCAACTCTTGCGCCGCACTACGTAGAAAGCTGCGGGGGTGACAAAGTTCTGTGTCGCTCCATCCCACGGGCCACCGTGAATGAAGGTGGCGTTGTTTTCAAGGTCGAGCCAGACGTGCGGGTTGGCGTGAAACTGCGCCGTTGTGTTCCAGTCGATGGACCTGCCCTGCGCCGCAATTTTGCCGGTGGGCAGCGTGCCGTCCAGCATGGTCTGCACATTGAAGCGTCCAAAGGCGCGGCCCGCGCCCAGCTTTGGATAGTAGACGCTGGTAAGCAGGCCGTTCTGGCGGCCACGCGGAGCAAAGTCGTGAGTCAGGACCGCGGTTAAGGCATAATTTCCATGCTCGGCATTGCCTGAGGCTATGCGGACTTTGACCTGCGCGCCGGCGTTGCCAAAGCCGTCTTTGAGCGTGGCGGAGTGGTTGCGGAACCAAGACGGCGGATTGAAGTCGAACTGAAAACGCCGGGCGACGATGGTGCTGAATCCGTGGCCGTTGCCGTAGATGATCTGGTGAATGCCGGGAGCGCGGGAGTTGGAGACGGAAAACTTGATGCCCTGCCCCAGTCGCGAATCGGTCTGGATGAGCGGCGCTATCCAGGAAGGCTGAAGGGCGGCCATGGCGGAGTTGTGATTCCTGATCTGCTGATAGTACGACTCCTGCGCGGAAGCCGCACAGGCCGAGGCAGCGCAAACTACCACCAGCGCCAAAGATGAAATGGTTTTGAGTCGATTCACGGATTGAACTTATTTATAGCTGTTCCAGCCTTTGCGAAACGTGACCTGCCTCACGCAAGTGGATTCAGCGGAGGCTGCGGGTGTATATACTTCGAGCCATGCGAGTTATTCGGATCACGTTGCTGGTTGTTTTCTCGGCAATGGCGGCGGCACAAGCGCCCAAACCGCCGACGCCGACGGAGCAGCCCATGGGCCCGGTGTGGCAGATGCAGGAGTCGGGAACGACGGCGGGGCTGCGTGGAATTGATTCGGTGGACGGCACGGTGGCGTGGGCCAGCGGGACGGGAGGAACCGTGCTGAAGACGACCAATGGCGGAGAGCACTGGACGAAATGCGCGGTTCCGGACGCGGCGACGGATGGAGCAACGATGGATTTTCGCGGCGTGCAGGCGTGGGATGCGCAGACGGCGATTGTGATGGCGAGCGGGCCGGGCGACAAGAGCCGGCTGTATAAGACCACGGATGGGTGTGAGACGTGGGTGCTAATGCTGAAAAACCAAGACAAGGATGGATTCTGGGACGCACTGGTGCATCCGCTGAAGACATACGGGGATACGAAAGTTGATGACTACACAATGTTGCTCGGAGATCCACTAAACGGCGAGTTTGATATTCGCGATGGAATGTTTCCGATCAATAGGGTTCCTAATCGTTGGGAAAAGTCGCTTGCAAGCTGTTCGGCGAAGAATGGTGAAGGAGTCTTCGCAGCTAGTAACTCTTCTGTCGTAGTGTCAGCCTTCGAGAGCTTTATCGTCGCGACCGGTGGCAAAAGCGGTGCGCGTGTGCTGATTTCTCCGTTGCAGCAGCATACGGGAAACTGGGAGACGATCCCATGTAAAAGTGTTACTGTGCCGATGGCAGGCGGCTCGAAGTCTTCAGGCATCTTCTCAATTGGCTTCATTGACTCGGTCACGGCATGGCAGGGCATTGCCGTCGGCGGCGACTATACGAAGCCCAACGAATCGGCCGGCACGGCCGCATGGACTGCCGATGGCGGCCAACATTGGACGGCTTCCGCTAAACCGCCGCACGGCTACCGTTCCGCCGTGCAATGGAGCGAAACGCTCCGCGCCTGGATTACCGTCGGCACGAACGGCTCCGACATCAGCCGCGACGACGGAAAGGCCTGGCAACCGCTGGACGACGGCAACTGGAATGCGCTGTCGCTGCCGTTTGTTGTAGGGCCAAACGGACGGATCGCCCGGCTGAATCCGGGAGCGCTTCCGGCC
>JARLGF010000150.1 GCA_031296165.1 Occallatibacter sp.
CTCCGTGCAGCCAAGGCGAGAACCAGAGAAGCGCTGGACCAAGCGATCACAGGACTGCTGCCTGCCATCACTCCTGACGACGCCAAAGCATGGTTCAGATTGCCCTTTGCCGCTCTACAGAATTAGGCAAGATGCTCTAGTGCCACAAAAGGTGGCGGGAAGTAGCCTTTCGCTATGGGACACATTCTGTCTGAAATTTTCCCGTTCTTGGGGTCAGTGTTCGAGCATTGGCAGATATGGCTTTCTGGCGGTGGCATCGGCGGTTTTGTCGTGATCGGCGTGGCCCTTGTCGAGAAACTCTGGGGCAAGTCGCTCTCAAAGCGCGCCCATATATACATGTTTATTATCGCGTTTTTCCTTTGTGCTTGTTTCCTCTCGTGGGTGGACAAAGATGATGCACTTAAGTCAGAACATGGGGGAAGAATTTCTGATAATAAAAATTTGCAGATGCAGTTGAATCAATGCTGGTGGGACAAGAACCAGCTTAGTTCTCAATTCCAATACAAATCAGGTGTGGTAGATACCCTTGCAAACCAAAATCGCGACCAGCAAAACACCATCAACAATTGTCAGACCCAGGCGCTGAAGTTGCTCGCTCCAATGCCATTTAAACAGACAGCTTTGACAATGCTTACCTACGATCCCGACCCGGTCCAGCCACTCAATAGGGCCGAAGTCATGCTTCTTTCAAATAAGAGTATTGAACCTGTGAACATGCGAGTGACGTGCAATCGAGAGATAGCGAAGCTCATGTTTCACATTTTGGGGAAATCGCCAATGACGGCTGGGAGCCAGATTAGAAAAGCACCAAATGTAATCGATTTAAATATTCAAAGTCCCCCCTGGGATACTGACACAGGTTTGTGGCTCAGAATTGACCATGAGGAACCAAACAATAAATTCGCGTGCACGTATACGCGACAATAAGGGCATCCTCAAAGCCATGGGCTTGCGCCTGCCGTAGAAAAAGTCCGCGCCGCCTGAGCCGGGCAGCGGCTCAGTTCTTGCCCGGCGGCTTCAGGCCCAGTTCCTTCATCGCAATCTGCAGATCGGCCCAGGCTTCCTTCTTCTGCCGTGGGTCGCGCAGCAGGTACGCCGGGTGATAGGTGACGATGAGCTGTGTGCCGCGGTAGGCGTGGATGCGGCCTCTCAGGCCGGCCAGCGGCTGGCGCGCGCCCAGCAGATACGTCGCTGCCGTCGCCCCCAGGGCCACCAGCACCTGCGGCCGCACCACGTCGATCTGACGGAACAAAAACGGCGTGCAGGTATTCGCCTCCTCCGGTTCCGGCGTCCGGTTTCCCGGCGGACGGCACTTCACCACGTTGGCAATGTAGACCTCTTCGCGCTTCAGGCCCATCGCCGTAATCATGTTGTTCAGTAACTGCCCGGCCTTGCCCACAAAAGGCAGACCCTGCGCATCCTCGTCGGCTCCGGGTCCCTCGCCCACAAACATCAGGCGGGCCGTAGGCGAGCCATCGGCAAAAACCAGCTTGTTGCGGCCCTTGTGGAGCGCGCAGCGGGTGCAGTCGCCCAGGTCGTCACGGATGAGTTGCAGCGCGGCGGCGCGGTCCGCTGCGGGAACGGCGGCGCCAATTGCGGGAGCGGCGGTGATGGGCTTGCGGGGAGCGATGGGATGGTCCTCCTGAAATGGGTTGGTTTCGTGCTGAACCTGTTCCCCGGCAGCAATCCCCGGTTGAGGTTCGTGGTCTCTCGCACTTTCGTCCAAAGGCGGACGGAGGGATACGGTGTCCTGGGTTTCAGGCTCGCCGGATTCAAGAGTCAGGAGAACGGGGTCGACGGGGCGGCAGTAGAACTCCGTAAGGCCCAGATCGCGATAGAAGCGGACGCGCTCCACAAGTGCTTCGCGAATTGCTGGGTCCAGCGGACGCGCCAATTTCCTTACTCCACAAATAAATACTTTAAGCCAAATGCGTTAAGCCAATTGCATTAGGCCACAGTGACTGGTTTCAATCCCCAACGCCCGGCTGCTACTCCACGATGATCTGCTGGCGGGCAGCGGGCACAACCATCTCATTCAGGACGTGATCCTGCCGGGATCTCTGGTCTTCGTGCTCTCCCATTTCCACCACCACCGAGCGGGGGCGGCGCAGGGTGAGAATCTCGTCCAGAATGCGATCGGCGAGCTTGCGTTTGTGCATCTCCGGCAGTTCGATGGACGTGGTAAGGGTCAGGAAGGTGGCGGCATTCACGTCGGCATCGATGCCCACGCCGTCGGCGGCAACATTGTTAGCTACAATGGCGTCCACGCCCTTGCGTAGCAGCTTGGCGCGGCCGTTTTCCACCGGGTTCTGCGTCTCGGCGGCAAAGCCGACGATGAGCTGCCCGGGACGGCGGCGGCGCACCACTTCGGCCAGAATATCTTCCGTAGGTGCAAGTTCAAGGGTGAGCGGCCCGGAGCGCTTCAGCTTCTGCTCGGAGACGTTGACGGGGCGGTAATCCGCCACGGCGGCGGCCTTGATGACCAGGGTGGCCTCGTTCATGCGTTCCAGAACCGCCTGGCGCATCTGCTCAGCCGTGGTGATCTTGATCAGCTCGCAGTGCGGCGGCGGAGGCAGCGCCGCGGGACCGCTGATGAGAATGACTCTGGCGCCACGGCTGTGCGCGGCCTCGGCCAGCGCGTAGCCCATCTTGCCGCTGGAGCGGTTGCCAAGAAAACGCACCGGGTCCAGCGCCTCGCGCGTGCCTCCGGCCGTCACCAGGACCACTTCGCCGGCCAGGTCGTGACAGCGGCCCAGAGCATTCAGCACCGCATCGGCAATGGTCTCGGGCTCGGCCATGCGCCCTGCGCCCACCATACCGCAGGCCAGCTCGCCGGTACCGGGCGCCACCACGCGAACGCCGCGTTGGCGCAGAATTTCCAGATTGGCCTGCGTGGCCGGATGCTCCCACATGTTCACGTTCATGGCCGGAGCCACCAGCACCGGGGCTGGCGTGGCAAGATACATGGTGGTGAGAAAATCGTCGGCAATCCCATGCGCGAATTTGGCCAGAATGTTGGCCGTGGCCGGGGCAACTACCAGCGCATCGGCCCATTGCGCTTCGCCGATATGCTCAATGCCGTTTTGCTGGCTTGCGGCTTCGCCGGAGCCTGCACCCCAGTCGTCCCATAAGCTGGTAATCACCTTGTGGCCGGTAAGAGCGGCAAAGGTAAGGGGTTGGATGAACTTGCCTGCCGCCTCGGTCATGACCACGTGAACTTCAAGCGCCTGGCGCTGCAGGGCACGCACCAACTCGGCCGCCTTGTACGCGGCAATTCCGCCGGAAACGCCCACCGTTACTCTCATGCAACGATTGTAATCGGTTTCCTGTTGTGAAGTCCTAGCTCAGCAGGATGGGGATCGCCGGCCCCTCGATCGGCGGCTTCACCACCGGCAGTTCGGTCTTGACGTAGGAAATTTTTCCGGCCTCAATCTCATCCTGCGCAATCCGGCAGGCCTTGGTGGACTGCGTTTGGACCAGAGCGTGGGAACCGCTCTGAATCTGGCGAGCGCGGCGCGCGGCGACCAGAACCTTGCGGTAGTTGGAATCGAAACTGGTCTCAATCGTCATCGGACTCCTCCTCGAATTTCAGTTGCTGCTGGCCTGAAGTGCCGATAATGCCAAAGGCCTCCAGCACTGGTTTGAGCCGCTCCTGCGAGTTAAACTGGAGGCAGGCCGCGGCGACCTCCAACACCCGGCGCGAACGGTACGCAATGGTTTCGCCATTGCGGTAGAAGCGCTCAGCCAGAACAATAGCCTCCAGTTGCGCAACCGCCCGGTCCAGAATGTCGTTGACCAGAATATAACCGTACTCGCGATAATTCTCAATCTCCTTGCTGGCTTCGCTCAGCCGCCGGTACACTTCTTCTTCAACAACCACACCTTCGGCGCGGCTGCGGTTGCGCAGCCGGGTCCGCAGCACCCTGGGGTTGGGAGGCATGATAAAAATGCTCACCGCCTCGGGTGTTTTGGCGCGAACCTGCGCGGCCCCCTGAACGTCGATATCCAAAAGCAGGTCGTACCCCTGGGAACGCGCCTCTTCCAGCGACTGGCGGGCGGTGCCGTAGAAGTTGCCGAAGACCTCGGCGTGCTCCAGGAAGACGCCGGCGTCGATCATGCGCTGAAACTCCTCGCGCGAAGTGAAGTAATACTCGCGCCCGTGCTCTTCTGAGCCGCGTGGTGCGCGCGTAGTCCAGGAGACGGCGAACTCCACGCCGCTCACCTGCTTGCGCAACTCGCTCACCAGCGTGCTTTTGCCCGAACCGGAAGGCGCCGAAATGATAAACAGAATTCCTGCCACGTTTACTTGTCCTCGTTGTCCGGCGTAAAAGCCGTAAATCCCGGCATCCCTCCTTTTCCGCTTAATTAGCTGAAAAGTCGGGGCCCTATCCTTGCTTCCGGTGATTCTATTCCACGTTCTGAATCTGTTCCCGGACTTTTTCGATCTCTGCCTTCATGGCCAAGCCCAGTTCCGTGATGCGGGTTCCCTTGCCGCCCACGCCGCCGGTCTTTGAGAGCAGCGTGTTGGCTTCGCGGTTCATCTCCTGGAGCAGAAAATCCAGCTTCTTGCCCACTTCTCCGCCACCCGCAAGCAACTCGCGAAAGTGGCCGATGTGGGTATTCATGCGCTCCAGTTCCTCGGCAATGTCGCTGCGCTCCACAATAACCGCCACTTCTTCCAGCAGGCGCTGGCGGTTGAAGTCGGCCCCGGTGGCTGCGGTAAGGCGCTCGGTGAGCCGCTCCTGGTAGCGCTGCTCAATCTCGGGCCGCAGCACCGCTACGCCGTCCACTGAAACCGCCAGCCGGTCAAGCGTGGCGTACAGAATGGCCGTCAGCGCCTCTCCCTCGCGCGCCCGCATCGTCTTCAACTCATCGAGCAGCGGCACAATCTGCTGCTGCACGCTCTCTGCCAAACTGGTCAGGTCCTCGTCGCCACGATCGTCGTTATGCAGTGCGCCGGGCAGGCGCAGAACCGCGTTCAGGTCAGGCTGGCTGCTCAGCCCGTAGTCCTCGCGCGCCGCAGAAAAAGCGGCAAGGTAGCCGGCCACCAGCTCGCGATTGTAGCCCGTCTTCTGCTGCGCGGTGCGATCCACTGAGAGCGTCAGGTCCACATGGCCGCGGACCAGGTTGTCCTTCAGAGCTTTGCGCAGTTCCATCTCCAGGGCGTCCAGGCCGGACGGCAACCGCAACTGCACATCCAGAAAGCGGTGATTGACGCTCTTCACGCTCAGCGTATAGCTGAGCTGATCGTGGACGCTGACCTGTACGCGCGCAAACCCGGTCATTGAATAAATCGGCATGTCTTGCTACTCCTGTGCCCCGGCAATGAGCGCCGGCGTTCCGTCTGTCGCCTGATTCTCGGGCATGTCCATAAATTGCAGTTGGTAGAGCCGCTGATAAGTCGGCGAGGCCGTCAGCAGCTCGTCGTGGGAGCCGATGGCGGTGATACGCCCGTCCTCGAGCACTGCAATCCGGTTGGCGCGGCGAATGGTGGAGAGCCGGTGGGCGATGACCAGCACGGTGCGCCCCTGCATCAGGTTGCCAAGCGCGGCCTGCACCAGCGACTCGCTCTCGGCATCCAGGGCCGACGTAGCCTCGTCGAGAATCAAAATCGGCGCGTCTTTGAGGATGGCGCGGGCAATGGCCATGCGCTGGCGCTCGCCGCCGGAGAGCCGGAAACCCTTTTCGCCAATCACCGTGCCGTAGCCCTGAGGCATGTTCATGATGAAGTCGTGAGCCAGCGCGTTCTGGGCGGCCTGCTTCACCAGTTTCAAGGGCACGTCGGGCTGGCCGTAGGCAATGTTGTTGCGCACCGTGTCGTTGAACAGGATGGTCTCCTGCGTCACCTGCGCCACCTGCCGGCGCAGCGAAACCAGCGTCAACTCCCGCAGGTCCTGACCGTCGATGAGAATGCGGCCGGAGGTAACGTCGAAGAAGCGCGGAATGAGATTGGCCAACGTGGACTTGCCCGCGCCGCTGGGGCCCACCAGCGCCAGCACTTCGCCGGCGCGCACTTCAAGATCGATGTTGTGCAGGATCTGGTGCTCGCCCTCTTCTGTCGAGTAGGAAAAGCCCACGTTCTCAAACTGCACGGCCTGCTTGAATCCCTTGAGCGTGACCGCGCGCGGCCGCTCCTTCACATCGTCCTCGGTATCGAAAAACACAAAAATGGACGACGAAGCACCCATGGCCTGCTGGAAGCTATTGTAGAAATACGCAAACTTACGCACCGGATCGTAGAGCTTGAAAAGCAGGATGATGAATGCGCCGAACAGCCCCATGGTCATGCGGCCGTGCAGAATTTCATTGCGCCCGATGAACAGAAACATGGCAATGGCGATCGCGCCGATGGTATCCATCAAGGGCGAGCTGATCGACTGAATCCGCACGCTGCGCAGGTTGGCGCGGAACAGGCGCCTTGCCGCCTCCTTGAAGCGCAGAATCTCCCACAGTTCCGTGCTGAAGGCTTTTACAATGCGATTGCCGGTGACGGTTTCATGCAAGATGTTCTGGATCTCCGCGAGCTTGTCCTGCCCCGTGCGGGTGCGGGTGCGCACTTCCCTGCCGATCTTGCGCGACGAAGTGACCACCACAGGAATGAACAAAAGCAGAGCCCAACTGAGCTGCCCGCCCAGGCGGATGACGAAGACCAGACCGACGGCGAAAGTAAAGAACTGCTGCAGAAATTCGCCAATGACAGAGCTGACCGCGGTTTGCACTTTGTCCACGTCGTTGATGAGCGTGGAAAGGATGGTGCCCGTGGCGTGCTTATGGAAAAAGCTAGAAGACCTGCGCAGGGTGGCTTCGTAGAGGTGGTTCCTCAGATCGGTAATCAGGCCGAAGCCGGCATAGTTCACCAGGTAGGTGCCCAGATAATCGCAGATGCCTTTCACCAGAGTGCAGAGGATCAGGGCGAAAGCCACCACAACCCAGGCATTGTGCATGTGCATGAAATGGGGAATCAGGCTTCTCAGATCAAAGTGCCACCGGTTGTTGGCAAGGCCCAGAAGAATGGGGCCTTCCGGTGCATCGGGCCGCAGAACCTTGTCGAAGATGGGCTGCAACAGCAGGACGCGAAACGTGTCCAGCACGCCAGTCATGGCCAGCAGCAGAACTCCCGGAAGCCACTGAAACCAGTAGGGAAGGCCGTAACGAATCAGCCGCAGAAAGTTCTTCATGCCGGTTGGCCCGCCTTGCTTATACAAGCGCCGCGTATACAGGTGCCAGACATCGGGCCGGCGTGGGGGCAAAACTCCATCCCCGTATTGTAGCCGGGTCAACCTGACCCGGGTCTGCCCGCCCTCATTGCTATCATTACGGCGTGACCCACTCCGCACTGAAAGTCCGGCCGCGCGCCTTGAGCACCGTCTTCCTGGACCGCGACGGAGTCCTCAACCAGAAGATGCCGGAAGGCAGTTATGTCCGCTCCGTGGCGGACTTTCATCCCTTGCCCGGCGTGGCAGAGGCAATCGCCCGGCTCAACCGAGCAGGCGTGCGGGTGGTGGTGGTCTCCAACCAGCGCGGCATTGCCCTGGGACTCTACATAGCCGCCGACGTGCGCGCCATCCACGAAGCCTTCCAGAAGCATTTAGAAGGCAGCGGAGCCCGCGTGGACGGATTCTACTTCTGCCCGCACGACAAGGGGCAATGCAACTGCCGCAAGCCGCTGCCCGGGCTATTTGATCAAGCTGTGGCGGAGTTTCCGCAAATCACGGCCGCCAGCAGCGCCATGCTTGGCGACTCGCTCTCCGACATCGAGTTCGGCCGCCGCCTGGGCATGTTGACGGTCTTCATCGCCGGCGCCGAGGAACATCGCAGCCCGAGCGCGGAAGACGCGCGCGCACTGGCCGATCTGCGCTGCCCTTCCCTGGCCGAAGCCGTGGAAGCCCTGCTGCAGAATCCCTAGAATTTTTTCAAATCCACAATAGCCTTCAGAATCTTTTCCGGTTGCGGCAGAATTGCGTCCTCCAGAATTGGCTGGTAGGCAACAAACGTATCCATGGAGCCAATGCGGCGGACCGGAGCGTCCAGCGAGTCGAAAAGTTCGTCGGCGATGCGCGCCGCGATCTCCGCGCCGTAGCCCCAGCTGATCATGTCCTCGTGCGCGACAATAACCCGGCTGGTTTTGCGCACTGAAGTGGCGATAGCCTCCCAGTCGTAGGGGCTCAGGGTGCGCAGGTCCAGAATCTCCACCTGGATGCCGTGTTCGCGCTCGGCCCGCTGCGCGGCCTGCAAGGCGCGCGGTACCAGCGCGCCGTAGGTGATGAGCGTGATGTCGGAACCGGCGCGGACAATCTTGGCCTTGCCAAAGGGAATGGCAAACTCATGCCCGGGATAGGGTGCGCGGCCGTAGGTTTCGCGGTAAAGGCGCTTATGTTCCAGAAACAGCACCGGGTCGTCGCAGCGGATGGCGGTGCGCAGCAGTCCGTTGGCGTCCAGAGCGTTCGAGGGAAACACCACGCGCAGTCCGGGCAGATGGGTAAAGATGCTCTCGCCTGAGCCGGAATGGTAAATCGAACCTCCGCTCAGGTAGCCGCCAATAGGCACGCGAATTACTACCGGCGCGGCCCACGCTCCGTTGGATCGCCAGCGCATAAGTGACAGCTCATTGCGGATCTGGTGCATCGCCGGCCAGATGTAATCGAAGAACTGAATCTCCACCACCGGCTTCATGCCGCGTGCGGCGTACCCCACGGCTCGGCCCACAATATTGGCCTCGGCCAGCGGCGAGTTAAACACCCGGTCGGAGCCGAATTCGGTTTGCAGGCCGGCGGTGAGTTTGAAAACACCACCCTTGCCCTCGACCTCGTCCAGAACCTTTTCGCGGCTGGCGTCGGCAACGTCTTCGCCATAGACGACAATGCGCGGATCGCGGCGCATCTCGTCGTGGAGGCAGGCGTTGATGAGGTCGGCCATGGTGCGGGGTCCACTGCCCTTGGCCCCTCCTGCCTTGCCGCCCCCGGCCGGGCCCATGCCGTCGTGAGGCGCTTCCACCTGTTCGCTGGCAAACGTAGAGCTGGTGGGATCGATATCCTCGGAGTAGACATGCCGGGTAATGCTGTCCACAGTGGGCAAGGGCGCCTTCATGGCGAGCTCGCCGGCCTCCGCGGCTTCATGCTCCAGAGACTGCTCCAGTTCGTTGAGCTGTTCTTCGGTCAGAATTCCTTCGCGCAGCAGGCGAATCTGCATCTTGGCCAGCGGATCGCGCATGGCCTCCGCCTCGCGCTCGGCTGCGGCGCGGTAATGCTTGTCGTCGTCGGAAAGCGCGTGCGAATAAGGCCGGGTGCAGTGCCCATGGACAAAGGCCGGCCCCTTCCCTGCGCGGCAATGCGCCACCGCGGCCTGAAAAGCAACCAGGCAGGCTTCCGGATCGGTGCCGTCCACTTCGGCAAAGTGGAAGTTGGGGAAGTTGGCCACCAGGTGGGAGATATTGCCGCCGGGCGTATTCACCTCAACCGGAGTGCTGATGGCGTAGCCGTTGTCTTCCACGCAGAAGATCACCGGCAGCTTCTGGTTGGAGGCGGTGTTGAGCGCCTCCCAAAATTCGCCTTGTGAAGTGGAACCCTCGCCCACGCAGGTGAGAACCACTTCATCGCCGTGAAATTTTACGTCGTGATAGGCGCGGTAGTCGCCGTCGGCCTTCTTGGCAGCCTCGGGATGGTGGCTGAAGTAGCGGCCGGCCTCGGCGCAACCCACGGCGTGCAGCAGTTGCGTAGCCGTGGAAGAGGAGGTGCTGACAATGTTCAGCGGGCGGCTGCTCCAGTGGGTGGGCATCTGGCGGCCGCCGCTTGCCGTATCGGTGGCTGCGCCCACAGCCTGCAGCATCATGTCGGCAGGCGTTACGCCCAGGGCCAGGCACAGTGCACGATCGCGATAGTATGGGAACACCCAGTCATAGCCGGGACGCAGGGCCAGTCCCGCGCCAACCTGAAGCGCTTCATGACCGGCACCGGAGATTTGGAAAAAGATCTTCTGCTGGCGTTTCAGCAGGATTTCGCGGTCGTCCATGCGGCGGGAGAGAACCATCAGCCGATACATCTGGATCATCTGCTGAGGGCTCAGACCGCCAGCAGAGGCAGCCGGGTCAGGCTTGCGAGCCTTGGAAACTGCCAGGTCCATTCCTATCCCTCTCCAAAAACTGATTTTTACGAACGACCAAGTTTGATTGTAACAACGCAGTGCTTTCAATCCCAGCCGCCAAACCATCATGCGGCACTCGTCCCGGCAAGCTCTAGTGAATGAAGATGCTGCGAGGTTCCTGGTCGCCTAGCCCGCCCGGCGGAACCGGATCGCTCATCTTCTCTTTCACTCTGCGCGCCAGCTTCTCAATCTCGGCAGCCTTACGGCGCTCGTCGGCGGTGAGCGCGACGGAGTGCTCGCGGCTCACATCGGCATTGAGTTCGGCGGCCAGTTTGAGCAGCCTGCTGGTGTCTTTGACCATCGACTCTTGCTGTTGCAGATAGAACGCATGCAAATGTCTGCTTGCACGCGAGGCATCGGTGCCCTCGATAGAGATAGCCTCATCCGCAACCGATTGTTGCGTCAGCTTTGGATGCGCCGGCATCTTTTCTCCCTGCTGCCCGTCCGGCGGCGGATTCATGCCGTCGCAGGGCAATGCCAGCAGCAGCGCCAGCAGGAGTTCGGGACGCAGAGCACGGCCCGCCCGCATTGCCGTACGCCAGGGGGAACTCCAGCGCAGCGCACCCGCGGCGCAAGCTCCGCAATCGCTGCTTACGGCCGGCATTCCGGCTTTTCCCACGGCAGCCATTACTTGCTGCTCCTCAGCCTGTGGGCCAGTTGCTCAATCTCGCCTGCCTTGCGAATCACGGCCACCGACAGCGTATCCTTGCGGGTCTTGATACCTCGGTTTTCAGTTCGGTTGCCATCTTGAGCAGGTTTGCCGTCTCCAGGGCAATCTGCCTGGTTGGCCGGCGGCTGGACGGGCGGTTGGGCCACAGGTATCGGGTAGGCAGCGGCTGGCTGCGGGCTAGCTTGAGACTGGCCGTGCAGCAGTCCCTCGCCCATCACCGGCAAAAGGACGAGTACAGCCAGTCCGGCCAGAACCCACTCCCATACCGGCGTCCACCGCAACGGACGCGGCTTCCCGCACTCCTCTGTTCGCAGGGATCGCATGGATGACCTCCCACACTTGACCCTGAAATGCTCCCGGACGCCGGCGGCCGCCGCAATCCAGGTGGCCGGGCATCCCAAATTTCTTGCGCACAGTCTAGTCTAGATGCAGGAGTTTCTGGATGCACCCGTTTTATTTAGCATCAAAGATGGGTTTGTTTGCCGATGGACGGTTCCTGGGCCGCGTGTTGGACGAGTGGGTAGTCGATGCCCAGGAGTTTATCCGCATCAAGCTGCCGCATCTGCTGGTGATTGCAGCCATCGCCTTTCTGCTCAACCGGATTCTGCGAGCTACCACGCATCACATGACGCGCGTGGCCGTGCAGCACGCGGCCGGCCCGGTACATATTGCGCAGGTGCGCACGCTGTCCGGTGTCATCCGTACCACCGGACTTGCCATCATCGGGCTGATCGCCGGCTTGCAGTTCCTCGATGTCCTGGGAGTGAATCTGGCGCCGCTGCTGGCCTCGGCCGGAGTTGCCGGAATCGCCATCGGCCTGGCCGCGCAGAATATTGTCAAGGACATGCTGAACGGTGTGCTGATCCTCATCGAAGACCAGTTCAACGTGGGCGATACCGTGCGGGTCGCCGGTGTGGCTGGCGTCGTCGAGGCAATGACCCTGCGCAAAACTACCGTGCGCGATGCCGACGGCACACTCTATGTGATTCCCAACTCGCAGATCGGCACCGTAGCCAACCTCAGCGTGGGCTACTCGATAGCTACCATCAATGTGAGCGTGGACTTCTCGGCCAATCCCGACGTGGTGCTTGCCTTGCTGAAAAATATCGCCCTGGAGATTCGCAACAGCGCCGAATTTCGCCAGCTATTTGTAGCCGATCCGCAGATTCTGGGCGTGGATGCAATCAAAGGCTCCGAACTCGTTTTTCCCGTGCTGTTCAAGACCCTGGCGACAAAGCAGTACGGACCCGTAAGGGAGTTTCGTCGCCGCGTCAGGCTGGCCCTGGAAGAAAACCATCTGCTGCCCGGCGATCCCAACCGCGTCTTCTCGCTCCATACTGGCGAAGCCGCAACGGGACACACAAAGCCGGTTGCCGAAACAACGCCTGAACCCGACCCGACCCTGCTCAAGCAGCAGGACGGAAATCCCTTCAGCGGCGCATAGCGCAGTTTCAAGAATGCTATAGAGCGAAATCTCGATGCTCAGCCGGTGCGGCCATCAGGCAGCGGCGCCCCCGCAACACATTTGGCAACTCAACATAATTTCTGCGGCGTCTCTAGCCCGCATTTCTCACAGGGGGATTTTTGATAGCGGTGACGGTAAATAAAAAAGGGTTTGGAAAGGCCGTCTTTTCATGGCATAACTGCGTTATCGAGGCGTAGTTATTGCCGTTCGGAGGCGGCCTTTCTTATGACAGA
>JARLGF010000031.1 GCA_031296165.1 Occallatibacter sp.
TCCGTCCTCCAACGCATCGCACTCAACATCCTCAAACAGGACAAATCTTCCAAACGAAGCATCAAGGGAAAACGCCTCCATGCAGCTTGGAACTGCTCTTACCTGCTCAAATTACTGGGAGTTTGATATGCGTCGGCCCTGGGGGCTCAACCAGGGCAAACGCATCTTAATTTTTCGGGCAAAACGATTACTGCCCTGATTCATATTGAGTGGTTTGGCAAACCAACGCAGATGATTGGCAACCTTTCTGGATCGAAAAGCGCACACCCTCGGCTCCTGAATGAGCAGCCGGTTCGTTTCGTCGTCCGAAATAGACCCGGTTTGTGGTCCAAGACGGTGTCGCACTGCGTATTTGCCTCTAAAGGCAATTAAGATGCGTTTGCCCTGGGCTCAACGGCCGTATTGTCAGGTCGGCAGACCCATCGCAAGCGCCTCGGGGCTGGTTGGACGGGAAAAGCCCAATCGATGCTACAATCAAGTGGATACATGGCGGCAGTAGTTCAGTGGCAGAACGCCTGACTGTGGCTCAGGATGTCGCGGGTTCGATCCCCGCCCGCCGCCCCAAAATTTTGCACGGACCGCACGGGCCGCAGGCCCCACTTCCAGAGTTGCCGAGTCTCCGTGATCCAGGAAATCTCAGAACAAGCAGTATTTGACAATTCCGCCTCGGGGCTGCCGGGGCGGCTTAACTCATTTGTGCCGCGGCGCGGCTTGTCCAACGGGCACCTCCAGACTATAGTAGGGAATTTTCTACCCCGGCCGGCCTTTTACCTAGCCGGCATCGCGGATATGGTCGAGGTGGACGCCGCCGATGGCAGCCGCGTGCTGTGTCATTGCCATTGGCAGCCCGAGGCATTGCGTGCCGGTCGGCTCACGCTGGTTCTGGTGCACGGCCTCGAAGGCTCATCGGACTCTCAATACATTCAGGGCATCGCCATGCGGGCATGGGCTGCCGGCTGTAATGTCATCCGCATGAATATGCGCAACTGCGGCGGCAGCGATGCGTTAACACCCACGCTCTATCACTCCGGGCTTTCCGGCGATTTGGGTGCGGTGGTGAGCTGCTATGCCGAGCGGTTCAGCCTGGAGCGGGTGGCGCTGGTGGGCTACTCGATGGGAGGAAACATGGTGCTCAAGCTGGCCGGGGAGTGGGGCAGCCGGCCCCTGCTCTCTGCCGTGGCCGCGGTCTGCCCGGCCATCGATCTGGCCTCCGGCTCCGACGCCTTGCACGAACCGCTCAACCGCGCTTATGAGTGGCATTTCCTGCGCGGATTGCTGGCGCGCTACACCCGCAAAGCCAGGCTGTTTCCCGGCATCTATGAGCCCAGGAAGGGCATTGGGCCGGTACGCTCCATCCGCGAGTTCGATGACAAGATCGTGGCCCGCTATTGGGACTTCCGCAATGCCGACGACTACTACTATCGCGCCGCTAGCGCACGCGTCGTGCACCGCATTGAGGTTCCCACGTTGATTTTGTGCGCCCAGGACGATCCCTTCATTCGCCTGCTGCCGGAGACCCGCGGCCGGCTGCTCGCCAACCAGCACATTACATTTGTTGAAACGCGGCACGGAGGTCATTGCGCTTACCTTTCCCGCGATCCCGGCAACGAGATCCACTGGGCAGAGGCGGCGGTGACGCGCTATCTACTGGCTGTAACTGGCCAATCCAATGGAAGCTGACTGGGAGGTCGAGGTCGGAGGCGATGCGCCGGTGATCGAGGCGCAGTGGCCAGGCTTCGTGGACCTGCAATTTGCCCCCGAACGCGCATGGAATTTGCCTGAGACCACTGGATTTCCCGCATTGGCTGAGGCCCTGGCCAGGCTGAATGCGGCTGCCTCACCGGTCTGGACTGCAAAATGCGACGTCTGGACCCACCTGGAAGCGGACGCATTCGACCCTGTCGAGCTGGATGCGGACCCCGGATGTGCAGCTCATGCCTTGGGCTGCTATATCGATCTGTTGCCCAGGAGCGGCCAGCAGTGGGCCTTGCCGGCTTTGGCTGTTGCGGATTGTCAGCGTATTTGCGGACTGCTGCGCGTGGTTCCGTTGCGTTGCTGCCGCCTGGACCTCATCATTCGCCAGGCCTTTTTAACCTTGGACCGTATGGACCTAGGAATCACAGCCTACCTGACCTCCTGCGGTCCGTCCTCCGCCGAGGCCGATCGCGTGCTTCAGGATGCACTGGCGACATTTACCGATGTGCTTTGCGGCCACTCGACGCTACAATGAAAAAGCACGGGCGAGTAGCTCAATTGGATAGAGCCCCGGCCTTCTAGTACTACAGGTAGATAGTAATAATCTGAACTTTCTCTGGGCTGTGACTCTCCGGCATTTTCTATGGAGGAGCGATTATCGGGTTGGAAGCGTGAGTTGTCACGGGCGCATGGGCTGATTGCGGATTTGTTTGCGCGCTCAGAGCCACGTGCGCGAAGTTTGGCTTATTTACAGGGCTTGTTGAGTGGTTGCGAGCGGAAGAACGGCCGGCAGTTGGCTGAGTGGATGGAGGAAGCAGCTCCTTATCGCGTGCAGCATCTATTGGACCGTGCTCGCTGGGATGCAGATGAAGCGCAGGATCGGCTTCGCAATTACGTGCAGCAAGAGTTGCGCGGCCCGGATGCTGTTCTGATCGTCGAGGAGACGGGTTTTCTGAAGAAGGGCCTTCACTCGGCGGGTGTCAATCGCCAGTACACCGGCACGGCCGGGCGCATCGAGAACAGCTAGGTTGGCGTATTTCTCTGCTATGGCAGTGACAAAGGCACGGCACTGGTGGACCGCGAACTCTACATTCGCAGGGGTGGGCTGCGGATCTCGAGCGTCGCCGCGCGGCTGGAATTTCGGACACTGTTGAGTTTGCCACCAAGCCGGAGTTCGCACGGCGCATGATCGGGTGCGCACTGGATTCTGGTGCCACGGCGGCCAGGGTTGCAGCCGACGAGGTTTACGGCCATGACAGCAAGCTGCGCCGGTTTCTGGAAGGGCGGCAGATAGCCTACGTGCTGGCCGTGGCATCTGACCAGCGCTTGTGGCAATCGGATTTTATGCAGCATCGAGTAGACGCGATTGCGCTGAGTCTGCCCGCATATCGATGGAAGCGTCTTTCCTCCGGCCAAGGCAGCAAGGGCGAACGGCTCTATGATTGGGCGTTGATGGAGTTATCGAAGCAGAATGGTTGGACGCGGGCGCTTCTGGTGCGGCGCAGTATCGATGAGGAGCCAGAGTGCGCTTACTATCTGTGTTATGCCCCCAGCGAGAAAAACACGATTGAAACGCTGGTCCGAGTAGCCGGTGAACGCTGAAAGATCGAGCAATGCCTTGAGACGGCGAAAGGCGAATGCGGACTGGATCACTACGAGGTGTGCCACTGGCGAGGCTGGTATCGGCATATCACGCTGTCTATGTTGGCCCATGCAGTGTTATCCGTGTTGCGAGCACGTGGAGAAAAAAACTCCTCACGCGCAGGTGCGACTCAGCGTACCCGAACTGCGCCACCTGCTCACCGGAATGCTGTGGCGCGGATGGCACGGTCTTGAACATCTGCTGCATTGGGCCAGTGGCGAAGACGACATCAATTCCGAGCCATGTGCCGCCACTATCGAAAGCGAGGTTCGCCTTTACCTGCACTCTATCTGTAGAGTCGAGATGTGGCGCGGTTGCTTAGGTCTGGCCTATCTGTTCCCGGCTCTTTCGTTCACCTGTGCCTCACTAGCTGGACCGTGCCCCGTTTCCACATCCCGCTCATCGAACCGGACGTGCGCTATTAATGCATCCGGCTCTCGGAGGAAGCATCACGATTTCGCCCACGAAAAGTTGTGCGTCCGCTCGGTAAGGCGAACAAGGCCAAACGTATAGTACAGACTGGCTTCGGAAAAATTCCCGGTTGCCGGCCATGCCACCTGATGTTTGGCGCACAACCACTGACGCAGCCGCTTACGGGCATGTCGATCCACTGCCCGATAGGCTTTGCTGACCGGCCCAAGACAGAAGTAGTTGGCCCAACCGTTCATCATTTGATTGAGCTTCGTCACCACCGTCTTATGGTCCAGCAGGGTTCTGTTGCGTCCCGTTTCGCCGCTGATCGCCTGACAGATGCGGATCACTCGCTTCTTGGCTGGAACCGTGCCTAGATAGGCACGTCCCGTCTTCGTCGAGTAGCAACGACCAAACGTATACCCCAAGAAATCGAACTTCTCTTCCGGCAGCTTCGAGACCCGCGTCTTGGTTCCATTCACCGTCAGCTTCAGCTTCGTCATCATGGCCCGCATCGTAGACAGAGCTTCTTCCGCCCTGCCCCGACAACAGATCACGAGGTCATCGGCGTAGTTGACGACGTACGCTCCAAAACGCTTTTCGTGCCCCAGCTTCTTCCATCCAAGCACGAACCGACGCATGTAAAGCTTACTAAGCAGCGGGCTGATCGGAGAACCCTGTAGGCTTCCTCGACCCTCGTCCCGATTGCGCGTATTCCGATGTTTCTTTCCGCGATCATCCGTTTCCTCCGCTGGTGCCTTCAGCCACATCTTGATCAGATGGAGCATGGCGCCGTCAACGACCCGGCGGGCTACCGACTTTAGAAGCTCAGAATGCGGAAGAGAATCAAAATACCCTGCAAGATCTGCATCTACGATCTCTCCATGTCCAGTGTTAATCAGCTTATGGACGTGTCTTACCGCGTCCAGTGCGCTGCGGCCTCGCCGATAGGCGTACTGTTCCGGTTGTAGATCGGCCTCGAAAATGGGGTCGAGCACCAGAACCGCCGCCATCATGACCGTGCGGTCACGGATAGCGGGCACTCCTAACGGCAGGGCAATCGCATTTCAAAACATCTCCAGGAGCCGGTAGAGGAAGTCGTCGTCCCAGCCAGCACGCTTGAACTTTCCTCGCAGGGAGCCTTTTGAGCCTTCCTTCTGCATTGCGTTGATGGCCATATGCCGCAGCACA
>JARLGF010000151.1 GCA_031296165.1 Occallatibacter sp.
ATCAACGGCGAGCTCTGGCTCCCCGTCGGCGCTGAAGCCACCGTAGCCGCCCGCGTCCTCATGGTCAAAGGCGTCCGCCAGCACTTCACCGAACGCGACTACGACTTCAAGCGCTTCAACGTCCAGACCCAGCAAAACAAGGACGCGAAAGCTGTGCCTGCGACAAAGCCTTGAAGGTATCTTGCAGGGACTCATTACGCAACGGTGCGCCTTGCTCAACCAGGCTCTGCCACCGAAAACCGTGTCAGTGCGAGATTTCCATCATCCTGATCACGCTCTGCCGGTCCCATTGGGTGTAGTAGATTGTCTTGCCGTCCGCGGTGGCGCTCAAACTGGGAAACCAGCGCAGGGGCTGCTTATCGAGGGTAAGGACGGGCGACGTACGACGGGTTGCAAAGTTGAAAAACTCGATCTTGGGCCGCGGCGCGGCCTCGGCATTCAACAGGTACAGGCCTGTTGTGGTCACCGCCCAATGTCCCCAATAGCCTGACTGTGGCTTGTCGGCGATTACCAGCGATTCCGCGCCACCGCCTGACGGGACGCTCCAGATGCCAGGCCAAGCGTACTTACTAAAGAAGACGGTGCGGCCATCATAGGATTCCAGGGGATCAAAGCTCTCCTGATGGGTGAGTTGCAGCCGCTTGCCTGTCTCCAGGGACTGCTTCCAGACCGCCATATGCCTGGGCCTCGAATTGTCCTCCTCACTTAAGGAGTCGAAGTAGATCGACTTGCCGTCGCGGGACCAACTAGGGACAAAGCTTAAGGAGGACGCATCGGTCACGGCATGCAGGTTTCCGCCCTGGGCGTCGACAACATAGATCAGGCTGACGGAAACACCCCGGTTATAGCTGTCGAAGGCCACCCATTTCCCATCCGGAGACCAGCGCGGAGTGCCGGACATACGTTCCAGGCGCGTGAGCTGCCGGGGAGTTTCGCCGTTGGAGCCGCTGGTCCATACCTCGTAGAAGCCGGTCCTGTATGAGGTCCACACAAGTTGTGAGCCATCCGGCGTGGGCTGCGCGTCGGGTTCTTCCTGGACGCCAATCACCTTTCGCGTGCCGAGGACGGGACCGCCGGGTGCGGCGAGGTCGGCCCGCCAGATTTCCGGCAATTGCACGGTTGTTTTCTCCGAGTAAACCAACCGTTTACCGTCCCTTGAGAGGCTCCCAAGGAATGGATAGACGGCTTCGCGCTCGATCGGGCCGCCTTGCGCCGGTACGCGCCATAACCAGGGGACCCCGGTAACATTTGAAAAGAATACGATGGACTTGCTGTCGGGCGTCCACATGTAGTCGTTGTAATGGCCCAGGAAAACGTCGCCGTTCCACAACTGCTTATCGAAGGTGAGTTGCCGGGGCTTTCCCCCGGTGCGGGGAATGACAAACAGGTCACAGCAACCCTTGGCGCCCTGCCCGCCGAAGGCGACCGACGCGCCATCCGGGGAAAGTGCTAATCCTCCCACCCATACCGGTTCGCCAGCCGCGGCTGGGTCTGTTATGCAGTGCCTTTCTCCCGTTGAGAGGGTAAGGAGCACCGGCCCCGAGGGGACCGGCCCCGGAGACCCGCCTGCAGAACATGAGTCGGCGATCAGCAGTCCGCTCCCGTCATGGAGCCAGGCTACCGGCGTGCTTCCCGCACCGCCCTCTATACAGTTCAGGCTGGTCAGTTTTCGTTCGCTTCCGCCCATGGCCGGGACGGCGAAGACACCGTCATTCTTTCCGTCGCATCGGGAGAAGGCGATTTCAGTTCCATCCGGAGACCAGGCGGGAGGACCGACACTGGCGCTCTTGTTGTCAGTCAGGCGGTTAGGAGTGCCGGAACCCAACAGTTGCACATAGACGTCGAAGTAGTTTTGTTCGGGCCCGTTCCAGAGATAAGCGATCCACTTTTCATCCGGAGAGAAGGCGGGGAAAAGCGTCTGGCCCGGCGCGGTTGTAACAGGGATGGCTGCGAGTGTTGAGGAAACCTGGCTGCCAGTAGCAAGCGACCCTGAACCGCGGTGCGTCCAAAAGGCCCAAACGGACCAAAATGCGACAAGCAGAAGCAAACCGATGACCACAGTCGTGAACGCGATCCGCCTCCGGACGGCAGGCTTTTCCACCGGATCAGGAATAACCTGCCGCTGCCCCTCCATTCCATTCTTTTGAGGAGCGACAGGATCGCCATTGGCTCTGGGTTGCACATTCCTAGAATCCGTAACCGCAGAAATCGGCGCGATGAAGCGATAGCCACGCTTGGGGATAGTCTCGATATAGAGCGGTGTGTCGGTTGAATCACCCAGCGCTTCGCGCAGCTTCATCATCGCCGTGTTCAGGCTGTGGTCGAAGTCTACAAAGGTATCGGAAGGCCACAGAAGCCGCCGCAAATCCTCGCGGCTGACAATCTCGCCCGCATGTTCAACGAGATAGACCAGAATGAGAAAGGACTGCTCGCGCAGCTTGATGGGAATGCCGTTTCGGCACAACTCCATCCTGCGCGTGTCCACTTCAAAGACACCGAAACGCCAGGTTTGGTTCGTGCTTGCCGGCGTAGCCACGGTTTCACCCCTCTCGGGGCCTGCGAAGAGAGTGTAACACCGTTTCAAGTCCGGGAGGACGATAATTCACGGGCGCATAATTCCATCCAAGTATATGAATAAAATGCACTTCTCCGGCAATTCGAAATTCACCTCGGAATGACTTCCGGTGCATTGAGAGAATTCCGCCAACGGTGCAAAGTTCGAACTATCGCAGGCCGGCAAATGGAAGCCGGCAGACGAAATACAGCACGGAGGTGCCTTATGAATCGCCGACTTTCCTTTCTCGCCCACATACTGCTGACTGTCGTTATGTTTGGTTTGCTCGCCACAGCCACTCAAGCCGCAGCGCAGACCAGCGCACACGTTCGCGTCCCGTTTGCCTTCACGGCAAACCACCAGCTTGTTCCTGCCGGCTATTACAAGGTCGAACTGTTGTCAGACCGCTTCGTGGCCTTCATCGACGTGAAGACCGGAATGACCCAAAGCATCCTGATGGTTCGCCCAGAGTCGGAACCCGCCATTGAAACCCGCAGCCGCCTCGTGTTCATGACCACCGGAAACAGGTATTACCTGCGGGAGGTCAAGGTGGCTGGAACGAGCGTCCACAGTGAGCTGACCATGCAGTATAGGTTCGCGGAGGACGTTGCGAAGATTCAACTCCCTGCCGCCTCGACAATCGAAATCGCAATGAAATGAACCAGAAGACACGACCTCGCGGCCAGTCGCAAGCTCAGCGCCTGGCCGCGAGACGCCCATCCGGTAAAGTAAAACCATGTTCGCCCGCCGCATTTCCATCCAGCGCATTGACCCATCCGGCCAGCCGCACCCCTGCCCCATTCACCAGATCGACAACTTCGCCATGCGCAACTTCACCAACGACCCGGTCTTTGACGACACCCTGCCCGCCGCCGACGGACTGCTCGAAGCCGGACACCGCGTCCCCCTCGACCGCCTCCATTTCGCCATGGAAGACTGGTTTCGCCGCAAAGGCTACCTCAAAGCCGACGAGCACCTGGAAATCAAAGAAATCACCATCCAGGAACTCGCCCCAGCAAAGCCGTAGCAAGCTGGATTCCGCCCGCCGGAAGCCCATCCGTTCTGTGCTACCATCGCTCCACTAGAAGCTTTTCCGGAGGAGTCAGCCCATAGATTCCGCCTCCGGATGAACGCCCATCGCGCGGCAAAGGCCCGTCTCAATCCATGCTGTTCCCCACCGTTGAATACGCGCTCTTCTTCCTCACCGTACTGGCCATTGCCTGGAGCTTGTACCGCCTGCCGCGTCTCCACAACGCATTTCTGCTGCTGGCCAGCTATGTCTTCTACGGCTTCTGGAACTGGACCTACCTCCCGCTGCTGATCGGCATCTCCGTTTTCAGCGGATTGGTCGCCCAGCGCATCCAGCGCAGCGAGTCGGCCGTCACCCGCAAGCGCTGGCTCATCGCCGGAGTGGCCGTCTGCCTGGCCACACTCGCCTTCTACAAATACACCGCCTTCCTGCTCACCACGCTGCTCAACGTCTGGGGCCGCTTTGCGCCGCCGCCGCACATCCCCGTCTATTCGCCGCTTTTGCCGCTGGGCATCTCCTTCTTCGTTTTTCACGCCATCTCCCTCATGGGCGATTGCTACCGCGACAAGGTCAAGCAGCCCGTCACACTCGCCGACGCCCTGCTCTAC
>JARLGF010000152.1 GCA_031296165.1 Occallatibacter sp.
AACCGCACCCGCATCTCCGCGCTTTTCACAGCCGCCATGACCCGGTACCATTCTTCGCGCAGGTCCGGTCTGCGCTCGTCATGCAGCACGCAAAAGCTGCACCCACCGGCATAAGCAGCCAGCACGTTGCGAATCAGTTGGTAACTGGCGTAGCCGGTCTCGTGCTCGGCAGGCAACTCGCGCATAGGTGTATTCCGCAGCAGTTGCGGTTCCGCAGCGATCAAGCTCTCAAACTCCTGGGAGTAGGCTTCGGGAAACTCGCTTGCATCTTTTCGCCTCCTGGGTGGCAGTTCAACCCGCGGCAGCAAATCCCGCTCAAACACAGCATCGAAGTCCCTGTACGATTCCACGATGCCGGCCTCGCGCATTTGGAAATCGCCTTCAGTGAGCTTGGCCTCCACCAGCAGCGAACCCAGCCGCATATCCACTTCGGTGCGATCGAATCGCGCGCCGATCAAAGGCACGCGTGCTTTCCAACCGAAGACCGGCGCCGCATCGCCCTCGACTCCCAATGCATTGCGTACCGCCGCCGACTCCGCTACGCCCGGCGTGCAGAAGACATTCATCAGCAGAGCATCCGAACTCATCGATGAGTCCAACTCGCGCCAGCGCCGGGCCGGCTCCAGGTTTGGCTTGGGCAGCGTGCGCGCCGCCTGTGCATGCACTTTGTCAAACCGGCGCATCCACTCCGGCCGCGCCGTGATGGCCGCATAGGCGGCAGCAAAGAAGTTACCGTGCTGCCCGTTCTCCGGCGCGTACACAATCACCGGCGGGTCGCCGTAACTCTCCACGTGCGCACGGCCCCGCGCATACTGCCGATTGCGTAGCCCCAGTTCGAGGCGAAGTTGGCTTGCGTACCAGCTTGCTTTCACCGTCACGCCAATACCGGGGCTTGCGCCACTCCAGTGGTTCCAAAGATCTGCCGGTAGCGCTTGATCGCGCTTGCTGTTCCCTGCGCCTTCGCATAATTGTCTGAGAGCTTCACCGCTGGCCTGCCTTCCACCTCTGCCAGCTTGCATACCAGACTCACAGGGTTAAAGACGTCATCGCCCTGGGGGTTGCAATTGCGAAAATCGTTGGTCAGGAATGTGCCCCATCCAGCGCTGAACCGGATGCGGCGATCGGGGACCCATTTGCGCTCATCCAGGAAGTCGCTTGCGCGCTGAAAATCTTTGGGAGCTGCGCCGTTGCGCAGTGTCCCACCAAAGTAGGCATGAAGCCCCATAATCTGCTCCACATCCAGGGCATCGGAAGCGATCAGCAGCTTCTGGCGCGGGTCGCGCCCGTGGCGTTCAAGCCACGCAATATATTCATCGCCAGCCAGGTAAGGATCTTTGCTGTCCATGCGCTGGCCGGTCCAGTCCGCTACCCAATCGGGCGCACCGTCGAGGAACTGTGTTGTGCCATAAGTATCGGGAAGCAGAATGAGTAACTCGCTCTGATAACTCTGCTGCCATAATTCGAGGAAGCGGTACTGCGCCATCCGCATCTCTTCGTCGTTGTTAGCCATCGCCGCCAGGGCCATGGGGAGTTCGTGGCCATTGGTGCCGATTGCCTCCAGATCGTGTTTGTAAGCCAGGTAGGTATTTGAGCTGCCCACAAAGCTTGCGCCGAGTACGTCGCTCATGGCGTTGACCACATATTCATGCCACAGGAAGCTGTGCCGCCGCCGCGTTCCAAAGTCGCTGATGCTCAACCTGGGAATGCCGCGCAGACGCTCCATTTTTTCCCAGAGTTTGGTCTTGGCCCGGGCATAGAGAATGTCGAGTTCAAGCTCGCTCAGGCGTTTCAGGCAGGCGCGGGTCTTGAGTTCGTCAATGGCTGAGAGCGCATAAATCTCCCACATCGTAGCCTCGGCCCAAAGACCGTGAAAGCTCAGGGACAGTTGCCCGTCATGAACGGACAAGTCGAAGTCCGAAAGCCGGAAGTCGTGTTCCAGCCACTCTAGAAATGCCGGTTCAAAGATGCCCCGGCGCCCATAAAACGTGTTGCCCGCCAGCCAGATAAGTTCCGACTTGTGGAAGCGCAGCTTCCGGGTCTCTTCCAGTTGCTCCCGCAGTTGCTGGATGCCGACCAACTCGCCGAGGCGCACCGAGGCAGTGCGATTGAGAAGAGTAAACGACACATGGGTCTGGGGAAAGTTTTTCCAGATGAACTGGAGCATCAGCAGCTTGTAGAAATCCGTGTCGAGGAGGGAACGCGTAATCGGGTCGAGTTCCCAGTTGTGATCGTGCGCGCGTCTGGCGATATTGATAATCACGATGACACTACTTTACTTGAACTCCCTGCCTGTCTGCTGTTTGTCTTGAGCACGAGGAGGAGAGCAACGCGGTATACTGGCGCGGAGTTCTCCAAAAGCCGTATTTCTATACCACGGAGTTATCCATGCACGATCGAATCGGAACCAAACAATCCTTGCTCAAGGGTGTGGCAGCATGAACCGCCTGCACGAGTGGCTGGCTGGCGGCCTGCTGATTACCGATGGCGCCTGGGGAACGGAGTTGCAGGCGCGCGGTCTGCCTCCGGGAGCCAATCCGGACACCTGGAACCTTACCCATCCAGAGCGCGTGGAAGCAGTGGCGCGCGCCTATGCGGAAGCGGGCAGCCAGGTGATTCTTACCAATACCTTTCGCGCCAATGCAATCGCTATGCAAAACAGCGGCGAGGCCGATCTGGATGCTTATCTCGATGCCATCAATCGCGCCGGTGTCGACCTTTCGCGCCGGGCCGCGGGACAGGCTCTTGTATTTGCATCGATCGGTCCGACGGGCAAGATGATGGTCTCGGGAGAGATCGGCAGCGAACAGGTTTCAGCAGCATTTGCCGCGCAGGCCCGCTCGCTGGCCGCGGCGGGCGCGGACGCGCTGCTGGTGGAGACGATGAGCGAAATCGAGGAAGCGCGGCTGGCAGTGGAGGCGGCCAAGCGTACCGGATTGCCTGTCCTTGTTTCCTTTGCATTCGACTCCGGCAAGAACAAGGACCGCACCATGATGGGCGCGACTCCGGAAGCTGTGGCCGCGGCGATGGTGGAAGCGGGCGCAGATGTGGTTGGCGCCAATTGCGGCGTGGGCATAGAGCGCGTGCTGCCTATTTGCCAGCGTCTGCGCGCGGCCTGCGATCTGCCGATCTGGATCAAGCCCAACGCCGGGTTGCCTATTCTGGAAGGGACAGCAGTTCACTATGGAACATCGGCGGAGTTCTTCGCTTCGCACTACACAGCCTTGCGCGATGCCGGCGCCTCATTTCTGGGCGCGTGCTGCGGTTCCACGCCGGAGTTTATACGCGCCCTAGCAGCTGCCCGGCGTGCCTTATAGCGAGATTTGACAAAACGTCTCTGATTGCTGCAATGTTGAATTGTGGCAGATATTCTGTTTGCCCATCGTAAGCGTTTACGTTAACCAACGCACCTTAATTACGCTAGCTGGCGATAAGCCGGTGAGCACGGAGGTGTGCTTATGGTTATGAATGCTCGAGTTATTCCTTCCTTTTTTTCCCGGAGCGAGTCTGCTTTAAGCGAATCGCCCACCTGTGGAGGTGGGCGATGATGACTCTCTATAATCCCACCGTTGAACGGGTTCTCTCACGTCTCTACGCCGAGGCAAGAGAAAACGACCGTCAGATGGAGCTTGAACAAAAGGCTGCTGCCGAAGCTTCTGGAGATGGGTCTATCGATGAACAGACCTTATCTTCTATCCGAGATCAAACATTCATGGCAGTAGCTCCGGAAGTGGGAAGACTTTTCTATCTCCTCGTCCGGACCTACGAGCCGTCTCGCATTGTCGAATTCGGAACTTCTTTCGGGCTTTCGGCGATTCACCTCGCGGCAGCATTGCGGGACAACGGATCGGGCTATCTGATCACAACCGAACAAAGCTCAGAGAAGGCATCACGCGCGGCGCAACACTTCGAGCAGGCTGGCCTCTCCGACCTGATCGAACTTCGCCAAGGTGACGCATTCAAAACGCTGCAGAGCGTTGATTCGATCGACATGCTCTTCCTGGATGGATGGAAGCCTCTCTATCTGTCACTTCTTCAACAATTGGAACCTGCTCTGTCTCCACGTTGCCTTGTGGTGGCTGATGACATCATCAGATATTCCGCAACGCTCGCACCGTACCTCAAATACGTTCGAGAGAAAACGAACGGGTACATATCTTGTGAAATTCCATTGGATGACGGTGTGGAACTTTCTTTCCGATGATGCCGCGCTGCACTGCGGCGCGACAACTGCTATCGCTGTGCGATAAACGCCGTGGTCCACTTGATAGCTACGGCGTTATCGCAATCGCAGAGTTACTGTAACATCGAGTTTCAGTAACTCAGATCCAGCACGTTGATGGAGTAAGGCGCAAAGTTCTGCTCAAACTTCGGGCCGGCAACCTGGATACTGTGCTCGACGGGCACAATCGCCTGGGGATGCGCAATGCTGTTGGTCGCGTTCGGCGTCTTCCCGCTCAGAGTGAATAACGCCGCTTGCCGCGCCAGGTTGCCAGCGCCCTCGATCGCAATGCGGATTGGCTTTGTTCCCGAGGTTGCATTCACCACCTTGACGAAGAGCTTGTGGTGTTTCTCGTCGCGTGTGGCGGAGACGTAAACCCGGGGCCCGGTGTTGCTGAGCGTTGAAGTTACTACTTCTGTGCCCAGGTGGCCGGCGAATAGCACTTGTGCCCAGTAACTTGGCGAACCGTAGCTTGACAGCACATCGTAACCGATCAAATCCGTCGGCCACTGCATGGCGCCGGCATTCACATTCACAAACAGCGGCGCATAGCTGGACATGACGATGAGGTCGCTGTTGCGTTCCATGCCGGTCATCCAGGCTGCATCGCCAAGCGCGGCTTCCAGGTTGGGCGTTGGATCGCCCTCGCGCGTGGCCCACTCGCCTACAAAAATCTTCGGTCCGCTGCGGTCGCGCTTGTCGTAATGGCCGGCGTCGGATAAGGACTGTTCAGCCGACATGTAGAAGTGCTCGTCCAGCACGTCCGGCGTCATGTTCTTGATGGGCGCCGTGGCGATGAGTTGGAGATCGGGGCGCTGGGCCTTGATGGCGCGGTAAAACTGCGCATAGCGGCCGTCGTAGGAGTCTGACTTATCGAAGTTGTCCTCGTTTCCAATCTCGACGTAGTGCAGCGGGAAGGGGGCGGGGTGGCCGTCTTTCGCGCGTTCGGCTCCCCACCGGGTGCTGGCGCTTCCGGTGACGTACTCAATCTCGTCCAGCGCGTCCTGGACGTAGGGTTCGAGCGCAGCGCCGGGTTCCACGTGCTCCTGCTGCATCGAGTAGCCGGCATACACAGCCAACACCGGCTCAATCTTCAGGTCCTGGCACCATTCCAGAAACTCGAGCAGCCCCATGCCGTCCGATGAGCGATAGCGCCACGGGCTGGGATGAGTCGGCCGATCCACCCACGGGCCAATCGTCTTTTTCCAGTCGAAGCGGTCTGCAATGTGGTCGCCCTCAAGGTAATTGCCACCAGGCAGGCGCAGAAATCTGGGATGCATTGCAGCCAGCTTTTCCATCAGGTCGATGCGGTTGCCGCCAGGCCGGTCAAGATAAGTGGGCGGAAACAGCGAAACCAGATCGAACCACACCGTCGCCGGGCGCGCAACGGTCAGAATCAGATGATTGTTCGCTGTCACCGGAACATCGCCGGTCTTGAGCTTATAACTGAACTGTTTCCATTCGCCTGCAAGTCCGGTCACAGTAGCTGCGGCAGCCACCACGCCGGTCTGATCGTTCACCAGGCTTACGGTCACCGGAACATCCGCACTGTCGCTTTTGGCGTAAAACGACCCGCTGTACGTTGTCCGCGGACGGACCGGAATGCCCCAATATCCGTCGTTCTGTACCCCGGCGGGGGCAGCTTGCGTGGCTGCGGTTACGCTGACCTTGAGGCTGCGCGGCAGAGCGGCGCTGGGGCCGGTGTGCTCGTCGAGTGAAACGCTTGCCACGGAGCTGCCGCGCGCCACCAGCATCCAGTGGGCCATGCCTCCAAAGCCGCGGGCGGGCACCCGGTCGCGGACCAGTTCACCGTAGATGCCGCCGTCGTAGGAGTAGTTGATCTCCTCGGTCATCAGCCCGTAGAGCATGGGGCTGACCTTGGCGGAAGGATGGTCCACTTGTACTGTGAGAGACGGCGCCTGGGCCATCAGGTTCGCAGACAGCGCGAGAAGGGCCGGCAGAAGGCAAGCAAAATATCGTTTACTCATGGTGCCGCCATGGTATCGGAAGCGGCAGCCTCTGACAAACGGGAGAACGTATTCTCTACGCGCGGTTCAGCCCTCGACGGCCTCAATGGTTGCGGCTATCGAGGCACGAACTGTGTCAGGCAAAGCGGGCATGGCGCCGGACTGCGAGGCCACCCATGCTCCCCACCGGTTGCCTGCATCGTTCAGAGTGACCAGATCTGCGCCGCGCAACAGATAATGGGCCAGCGCTGCCGTAAACGAATCTCCGGCGCCGACGGTGTCCGCAACTTTCACGGGGATGCCGGGGTGCTCATGCCACTCGCCGCGCTTTACCAGCAGGCTGCCGTGGCTGCCCCTGGTCACGGCCACCAGTTCCAGGGCGGGGAACTCTTCCAATAGGCGCTCCGCGCCGAGCCGCAAGCGGTCCTGCACCGGAGCTTCGTCTACCGGCAAACCGAGCAGGCTTAGCACCTGGGGCACTTCGTCATCGTTCATCTTCATCACCGTGGCCAGCTCGAGCGACTCCTGGATCACTTCGCCGGTGTAGAAGGGCGCGCGCAGATTCACATCGAACACACGGATGCACGAAGAGGAAGTCTGAGCCACCAGCGTCTGGATGGTCTGCCGCGACACCCGGCCGCGCTGCGCCAGCGATCCGAAACAGATGGCGTCCGCGCGCTCCGCCAACTGCACCCATGCATCGGAAAGCTCCATGAAGTCCCACGCCGAGGGCTGATGAATCGTATAACTCGGTTGCCCGTTGACCAGGCTTACGGTCACGCGGCCTGTCTCGTGCGCAGGATCTACCTGTAGAAAACTCGCATCGACGGGCAGCGGGTCAAGCCGGTCAACCGCCTGCCGTCCCAGATCGTCGCGGCCAATGCGGCTCAGAATCACTGCGTGGCTGCCCAGCCGGCTTGCCATCACGGTGAAATTGGCTACAGCGCCGCCCAGACGCGCTCCGTCCGGCATCATGTCCCACAAGATTTCGCCTATGCCTAAAATCAGATGCGGTTCTTTCAAGGTTCCTGCTCCAGCGTGCGCCAAGCCTGTTTTCGGGCGACGGGGTTTCCGTTGCCGCGAATCCCGTTTCCATCAAGCCTGAGGTTTACGCACTTTTATGTTACAAGCTATCCTGCGCCACCATGCCTGCGTCAACTGCAACTCCGGGGAAGCGCGGGAACGGGAGGGGAATTTTTGGAGAAGCGGAAAACAGCGGTGGAGGTTCGCGGACTGCCATCCTTTTTCAAAACCGTGGCGAGGAGCACCGGCCTGGGCTGCCGGGGATGTGCCCTGTTGATTATTTGATTACCCCTCCCCCCTCCCCCCCTATGTATTTAGTCAAGTTTTCCATTTTCAATAAGATACGGTGGGTGTATCGCTGTAAAAATTAGATTCTAAAGGGGTTATATGTCAAAAATTAGATAACAAAGGAGTTATGGGTGTTTTTGAGGGGCTTTTTGAGGTTTGCATACCGTAATGCGAGATTTGAGCTTTTTTGCATCGGTCTGAAAAGCCTTCAGGTGCATTTCATCCGGGTCCGGGAAAAGCGGAAAAGGTTCGTGGTTGAAGCGCCCCTGCTGCTTCCGGGATTCGATACCTGGGTGAAAGACACTATGAAGCGATTATGCGCCTGGAGATGGTAATTATCTGCAAAAGTCAGGGAGCAGGGAACAGAAAGACACGCGGGGGGGGGCGTGGTTTCCCATCCATTTCACGATGAAACTGTGAAATGGATGGAGCACCCGGCGGCAAGATTTCAACAGAAAGTAACCTTGACGCAGCCAAGAGTCAGCGTATACTCCTCGCGAATTAGCAATCATAACTTCGCACGCTCTGAACGGTCGTTCTGCCTTTCGCGATCTTTGCGTGGCCAGAACGAATAATGCTTTGCGTTTTCTGCGCTGGTGAACACACTAGGAAGTGTTCACGCGGGCTTGGCGCACGAAAGACCGAACAATGGAAACCGGAGGGAACAATGAGCAAGTACGCGATTTTGACTTGGTGGGCCTTGGCTCTTATGGCC
>JARLGF010000153.1 GCA_031296165.1 Occallatibacter sp.
AGAACTTCGAGGGACAGTCCAAATGCCGCACGCTGGAGGAGTTGCTGGAGCTGCTTGACCCGGCGAACTTCTGGCGCGCGCATCGCGGCTTTGTGGTGAACATCAACCACATTCGCGAAGTGGTGCCGTGGTTCAAGTCCAGCTACCAACTGCGCATGAACGACAAGAAGCAGACGGAGATTCCGGTGAGCCGCGCGCAGACCAAGCGGCTGAGGGAGCTGTTTAATCTGTAGGACAATACGCGGTGCGAACCCGAAGCAGTGACCCCAGTGTCGCCAATCTTTAAGGGAACATCTTCGATGAGATGCGGACTCCAGACCAAGCTGTGCGGCATCGCCATCTTCTGGATGGCGGGCGGCGTGCCATTGGTAGGCCAACTGTCACAAGTGCCAGCCAATATAGTTAGCCGGAAGCTGCCAGTGCCTGCGGGCTCATACGACATCGGGCGCATGGCCTTTGACTGGACGGATACGGCGCGTGTCGATGCAGAATCGGATGACTCCCAGAAATATCGGGAGTTGATGGTCTATATCTGGTATCCGGCGCGGCTCTTGCCTGGCGCGGTATCCGGGGAGTACTACCCCTCCGCCGGCGAAGTAGAAAAGAATCCGGCAGCGCGTCAGGCGGCACGCGATGAGTTTGGCGATGCATGGCCACAGATTGTTGGAGGCGCTATCCGTTCGCATGCAGCCGAAGGCGCTCCCGCCGTTGTTGGCAAGCGATTTCCAGTGATTTTGTTTTCGCACGGCTACTCGGCGACGACGTTTTCGTATACCGCGCAGATCGAGGATTTCGTCAGTCACGGATACGTGGTGGTTGCCATTGAGCACACCGGTGCGGCGGGGCTTGTCCGCTTTGCGGACGGCCGAGTGCGCCTGTTCCATAACGAGCGCATAATGCCTGCGCCATCTGCAGATTCCTTGCAATCAATGATTGCCTCAGCCGAGCAGGGCACAGAGACAGGCGCGGAAGATGATCGTTTTGTGTTGGACTGGCTGCATCGAGGCGCGACGCCGCTTTCCGGCGTGATGGATCTTGCGAAGGTTGCCGCTGTCGGCCACTCCGCCGGCGGCACGCTCTCGGCGCGCGCTTGCCAGATTGACCCGCGGCTCACGGCCTGCCTCAGCGAAGAAGGAGAGGTGAATCCTGTGGGCGCATTCTTCGACTATCCTGACCGGGCTACCTTGCGGCAGCCGTTTCTCCTGATGCAATTGAGACAGGACCCAAGCGATGCTGAACTGGCCCGGATGCACGAGCCGCGCATACAGTGGGATCATTTTATCGAGCACGAACGCGAGCAGCTCGGCCAGTGCGGGAGAGGGAGTTACTTTGTACTGGTGAGCCGGCCGGGCATGGCACACGCGAGCTTCAGCGATGGCCCGATTCTGAATGCGCACAACTCCGAACAGGCCGATGCCGCATTGGCCAACCTGCGCCTTATGGGAGAAATTGAGCTGGCGTTTCTGGACAAATACCTGAAAGGCACACGCGCCAGGCTTCTAGAAGATCCACGTGCAGTGCCCTCCGGCATGCAGATCGAGGCGATGTTCCAATAGTGCGGCGGGCCGGCGGTTGTTTCAGTCGTAGCGCTCAAAGACAATCTGCTTGCGATGCCAGCCGAAGCCGGTGAGGCGGTCGCGCACGGCGGAGACCATGAAGTTGAGGCCGCAGATGTAGGCGTGGATGTCAAAGCGCAGATCGGCGGACGGAATCATGGGGCCGGGGGCCGGGAGGGGCAGGGGCTGGCCGAGGCGGGCGGCGCGCTCCTCTACGATGCGGGCGACGTGGTCCTGGACGTAGCCGCGCAGGCCGGTCCAACTCTCCTGGGCGCGGCTGAGAGTTGGAAGGTAGTGGAAGTTGGGCTTGCGCGCGGCGAGCGCCTCGAATTCCTCGTGGTAATACATGTCGGTTTCATAGCGGGTGCCGTAGACCAGCCAGATATCCTTGCCGTTGCTGCGGTCGGGAGCGGCGTCCGGTCCGCTGTCGGGGGGGAACAGCCACTGGGTAAAAGCGCGCATGGGGGCAACGCCGGTGCCGGTGGCTACGAGGATGGAGTCGGTGACCGGTTCGCGGAGGGTGAAGTAGCCGTGCGGGCCGTGCACCTGAATTTTGGCGCCGATGGGCAGGTCGGGCAGGTCGGCCAGGTGATTGGAAAAGAAGCCTTCCTCCACACGGTTCACGCAGAGTTCAAAGCGGTTGCCGCTGGGCGCGGAGGCGATGGAGTAGGCGCGGGTCTGCTGCTTGCCGGCGGCATCGTCTGCCACGGCGGAGACAAACTGGCCGGGGGCATACGGAAAGCTCTCCAATTCGTCGATTGCGAACACGAAGTGGTAGCACTGGGCAACTTGAGAGATGCAGTCTTTTTTATCAAGACGTGCTGAATAAAGCACACGCGTCATGGCGGTTCTCGCTGGGGAAGAGATGAGGTCCGCAAAGCGTACCTGAGGCAAGTAGTATCGCCAGCGAAGGGCCGATGAAGCAAGCCTGGAGTTGCCAGGGGCGGTGTAGAGGCTCTGAACTGCTCACAGGCGGGATGGGCGGGATTTTTTTTGGCCGGGATTTGACAAGGCAGGCGGGGCAGTCCTACTGTTTAACCAAATGCACATATAGTGTGCATTTGCACAGTATGACATTGTCGCTATGGTTGACGAGCTCCAACACGACCTTCTGGCAGAGATTGCCTCACTCTATTACGAGCAGGAGCTGAGCCAGTCGGAAATTGGCGAGCGGCTGGGTCTGTCGCGCGTGAAGGTATACCGGCTGCTGAAGAAGGCCAAAGAAGAGCGGGTGGTGGAGATTACCATCAACTGGCCCATGGATCGCGACGGCAGCCTGGAAGAAGCGCTGTGCAGAAATTTCGGCCTCGATCGAGCGCTGGTGTTGAAGTCCGCGCCGCAGGATTTTGCCCGCAGCGGAAACGGGCTGGGACTGCGCAGGCTGGGTCAGATGGCGGCTCGCTACCTGGCGACGATTCTGCAGGACGGGATGACGCTGGCAGTGTGTTTGGGGCGGTCGTCGTACGAGGTGATCAATGCCTTCCATGCGGGCAAGAGCGTACACGTGAACGTGGCCCAGGCCATGGGCAGCATTCCCTTCGCCATTCCCGAGCTGGATAGCGCCTCACTGGCGCGCCAACTGGCCCGCAAACTGGGAGGACAGATTCTGTTGCTTTCGTCGCCGCTGATTGTGAACAGTCCTGAGGCGGCGGCGCTGCTGCGCGCGCAGCCGGCTATTGAGCGGACCCTGCGCGTGGCGCGGAATGCAGACATTGCCCTGGTGGGGATTGGCGGCATCAGCCCGGAGACGACCCACTACATTGAGGCTGAACTCATGACCGCCGAGCAGTTGCGGAACCTGGAGGCCGAGGGCGCAGTTGGGGATATTGGCGGTCAATTTATTGAGGCGACTGGCGCATTGCATCCCTGCACGCTGAACCAATGCGTGATCAGCCTGACGCTGGACGAGCTGCGGAGCGTTCCCAATACCATAGCCGTTGCCGCGGGACCGGCCAAGGTGAAGGCCATTCTGGGAGCGTTGCGTTCTGGCGTGCTGAACGTCTTATGTACAGACCAGCAGACCGCCGCGGAGCTGGTGCGGCTGGGCGGGGCGGAAACTACTCCTTCCGCATGGGGCGCGGTACTTGCCGGACAGGCCATTGGGGAGAGCGATGAATGACGATTGGGTGATTGGCGTCGATCTGGGCGGCACCAAGATCGAAATTGGATTGATAAGCCCGGAGAACCGCGTGACCGCGCGGGTGCGCATTCCTACGCATCCGGCGCTGGGGCCACAGAGCGTGGTGGATCGCATTGCCAAAGAGGTGGAGACGCTTTCAGCCAGCCGGCCGGCGGGCGCGCATATTGCGGCTTTGGGGCTGTGCAGTCCTGGGCCGGTGGATAACGCGGCAGGCACATTGCTGGATCCGCCGAACCTGGGCGGGCTGCACTACGCTCCGTTCCAGCAGATGCTTTCAACACGGCTGGGCATTCCGGTCGAGATTGACCACGATGCGAAGGCAGCTTGCCTGGGCGAGTACCACTACGGTGCGGGGCGTGGCGAGCGAAGCATGACTTATATCATTACCGGCACCGGCGTGGGGTCCGCCACGATTCTGAACGGGGAGATGCTGCGCGGCCAGAACAATACGGCTGGGGAGATTGGCCATGCGCCGCTGGACCGCAATGGCGACCTCTGCTCCTGCGGCTCGCGCGGATGTTTTGAGACCTTCATGGCCGGTCCGTGGCTGGCGCGCCACTATCAGAAGAAAATGCAGGCCGCGCACTCCGGCGCTGCCGCCAATGCGGCGGAGATGTCCGCGGTGGATGTTGTCGATCTTGCCCTGGCAGGCGATGAGCTTGCGAGGCAGGTGATGGAAGAGGCAGGCAGCGCGCTGGGCGCGGCTGTGGCTACGCTCGCCATGGTGCTGGACGTGGATTTATTTGTGGTGGGTGGCAGCGTGGTGAAGGCGGGCGACCTGCTGCTGGAGCCGGCGCGCCGCGCGGTGCCGAAACATTGCTATCGCTCCGTGGGTTGCGGCGTGCGGATTGTGGCAACCGAGATTGGCGAGGACGGCCATCTGCTGGGTTGTGGCTGGATGGCGCGTCACGCACTGGCAGAGGCCAATCGCAAAAATGCAATTGTGGCTGGCGAGTCTTACGCGGAATCTCAAAAGGAAGAACGGACCGAGGAGGGCCGGCTGGAAGACGTGGAAGGCGTCGTCTTCAACGTGCAGCATTTTTCAGTTCATGACGGCCCTGGCATCCGCACCAACGTGTTCTTCAAGGGGTGTCCGCTGCGCTGCGCGTGGTGTTGCAATCCGGAGTCGCATCGCTTTCAGCCGGAGCTGGCTTTGTCTACGCAGCAATGCATTCGCTGCGGCCAGTTTGGGGATGTGTGCGCGGACGAATGGTCGCATGGCGCAGTGACGCAATCGGAGAAAGATAAATTTGGTCCGCGGACGGAGGTTTGCCCCGGTGGCGCACTTCGCTGGCTGGGCACGCGGCGGACTGCGGGCGATGTGGTGAGCGAGGTGTTGCGCGACCAGCCGTTCTATACAGGCGGTGGCGGCATGACGTTGACGGGCGGCGAGCCGACGGCGCAACCGATGTTTGCCGAAGCGCTGTTGCGGTTGGCGAGGAGAGAGGGGCTTTCGACAGCGATGGAGACCTGCGGCCACACGCGCTGGAAGGTTTTTGAACGGCTGCTGCCGCACCTGGACGTGGTTCTGTTCGACCTGAAGCACATGGACCCGGAGGTCCACCGTCAGTGGACCGGCGTAGACAACGAAGTGATTCTCTCGAATCTGCGGCACTTGGCGGAAGTCAAAGCCCCGGTGAGCGTGCGTGTGCCGCTGATCCAGGGGTTTAATGCCGACAGCGAAAGTTTGCAGGCCATTGCGCGCTTTGTGGGCGGGCTGCCGGGACTGGAAAAGCATATAAGTCTGTTGCCTTATCACGCGCTGGGCAAGGCTAAATATGCATCGCTCGGCCGGCCTTACACCATGGACAGCGAAGACGCCCTCAGCCTGGAGCGGGTGAGGGAATTGACGCAGATTGTGGAAGCAGAAGAACTGGAAGTTTCGATAGGAAGCTGATGAACACCACTCTGTTCGACCTCAAATTGCATCCGGCCCTGGCCTTTCCAGCGGAAAAATGGAAGTTGGCCGCGGCAAGCGAACGCCAAGCCCGCATCCGCACACGTCTAATTGGCAACGCGCGTGAAATTGACCTGGTCCGTGCCCGGCTGGCAACCGAGGCTTACCGCAAGACCGAAGGCCAGCCTATGCCCCTGAGGCGAGCCGCGATGCTGCTCCACCTGGTCAGAAACATGCCGATCGACATTCACCCGGACGAGGTGCTTGTGGGCAACCGGTCGCTGTTGCCGCGCATGGGCGTGATTGCACCGGAGGGTGCGGTGAACTGGATTGACGGGGAGTTGGACGTGCTGCCCACGCGGCCGCAGGATCCCTTCAACATTACCGGCGAGCAGATCAAGGAACTGCGCGAAGAGATTTTTCCGTATTGGCGCGGGCATACTTTGGAGGACACGGTTGCGGCGCGGCTGAGCGACGAGATCAAGGCGGCGGTTCGCGGCAAGGCATTCAACCTGAACCAGACCGACCACGCGCAGGGACACATTTTGCCGGACGTGCCCGCCTGGCTGCGGCTGGGCATCGGCGGGTTGCGCGTTAAGGTGCGCGCGGCGCAGCAAGCCAATCCGCAGGCAGACGCGGTGTTTTACGATTCAGCACGGATGGCGCTGGATGCGGCCAGTGAGTTTATTGCGCGCTACGCCCTCCTGGCAGATGAGCTACTGCAGGCGGAGCCGGACCGCGCGCGGCAGAACGAACTGGCGGGAATTGCGAGCGCCTGTCATTGGCTTGCTGAAAGTCCCGCTCGCGATTTCCGCGAAGCCCTACAAGCGATCTGGTTTCTCCTGGTGCTGCTGCAGGTTGAATCGAATGCCAGCAGCTTTTCGCTGGGACGGCTGGACCAGTACCTGCTTCCTTATCTGGAGCGCGATCTTGAAAGCGGCGCCCTGACTCTGGAGGAGGCGCAGGAACTGCTCGAATCCCTGTGGCTGAAATGCAATGAGATTGTGCTGCTGCGCAGCAGTTCGAGTGCACGTTATTTTGCGGGATTCCCCATCGGCTTCAACATCACCACGGGCGGCCAAACCACCGATGGCCGCGACGCCACCAATGTGTTGAGCTTCATGTGCCTGCGCGCGCAGGCGGACCTGTGCATGACGCAGCCGAATCTTTCCTTGCGCATCCATGAGCACAGCCCGCAGGAGTTTCTGGAGACAGCGGCATTTGTCATCAGCCGGGGTAGTGGAATGCCACAGGTGTTCAACGACGAAGTGATTATCCCCGGCCAGATGCAGCGGGGCGTCGCGCCGGAAGACGCCATGAACTACGCCGTGGTGGGCTGCGTGGAGCTGTCGACGCCGGGGAAGGCATTGGGCTGGAGCGATGCGGCCATGTTCAACATGGTCCGAGTGTTGGAACTGACCTTGTTTGGCGGGGCGGACCCACAGACCGGTGAGCAGATTGGCTTGCGGACACCGCCGCTGAATGAAATGACATCGTTCGAGCAGTTACAGTCCTGCTACGAGCAGCAGATGCGATACTTCATCCGGCTCATGGTGGAAGGCTGCAACATTGTGGACGGCATTCACGCGGAGGTGCTGCCCACGCCCTTTTTGTCGCTGGTGGTGGAGGACTGCGTTGCCCGCGGCGTGGACGTGACGGCCGGCGGGGCGCACTACAACTTTTCCGGCGTGCAGGGCGTGCAGGTGGCGAACGTGGCCGATAGCCTGGCCGCCGTCGAGCAGGCAGTCTTCAACGCGCACTGGTTGAGCGGTCAGGAAATGCTGGACGCTCTGCGCACCAATTTCGCGGGCCATGAGATTTTGCGTCAGCGGCTGATCAACGGCGTTCCCAAATACGGCAACGACGACGAACGCGTTGACGGCTTTGCCCGCCAGTGGGCCAACCGCTACAGCGAACTGGTGGGCGGCTATGCCACGATTCGCGGCGGCTCCTACATGCCGGGGTTTTATACCGTGTCTGCGCATGTGCCCATGGGAGCAAATGTGGGCGCCACGCCGGACGGGCGGCGCGTGGGCGAACCACTGGCAGATGGTGGCCTTTCGCCGAGCGCAGGCCAGGATGTGAAGGGGCCTACGTCCGTGCTGAATTCGGTCAGCAAAGCCAACCTTGAGCTTGCATCCAATGGAACGCTGCTCAACATGAAGTTTCTGCCGTCGTTTTTTGAAGGCGAGCGTGCGCTGGCGAACTTTGTATCGCTGCTGCGCGGCTTCAGCAGCCTGCACATTCCACACGTGCAGTTCAACGTGGTTTCAGCGCAGACGCTGCGGGAGGCGCAGATGAACCCGGCCGAGTACCGCAGCCTGGTGGTGCGGGTGGCGGGGTACAGCGCCTATTTTGTGGAGTTAGACCGCGACTTGCAGGATGAGATTATCCGCAGAACGGAATTTGTTTAACTCAACACGGATCGCAAAGCTGCTCAGTCTTAGTGAATAAAATCGCGCGGCCGGCGAATTAGACCGAGGCTAGGTCGAGAGTTGTTACGCCGGCTCCATACGCTTCAGCCCAATCCGCATTGAAACCGGCAACGCCCGAATCGGTCAGAGGATGGTGGAGGATAAGATTCAGCAACTCAGGCGCCATGGTTGCAGTGTGCGCGCCGGCCAGGGCCACGTCCAGCACCTGTTGAACATTTTTAAAAGAGGCGGTCAGGACTTTGGTTGAAAGCCCGTATGCCGAGAACAGGCGAACGATGCCGGCCACGACGCCCACGCCATCGGCGCCAATGTTGTCGAGGCGATTGACATAGGGTGCGGTAAAACTGGCTCCCGCCCTGGCCGCCAGCAGAGCTTGCAGCGGCGCGCCAATTGCGGTTGCGGTGACATGGAAACCTGAATTGGCCAGAATGCGGATAGCCTTCAGCCCTTGCGGCGTGACCGGAATCTTGGGAAAAGTGCCGGCGCCAAAGCGGTCGCGCAACTGCTTCGCTTCCGTCACCATGGTCTCGGCATCGGTGCCCACAACCTGCACGTGGAGCATGGATCCCTCACCGATCACTGCGCGAATGTCCGTAAGAATGTCGTAGAACGGGCGCTTCTCCCGGGCAATCAGCGTTGGATTGGTGGTGACACCGGCAACCGGGAAAAGGTCGAAGCACCTTGCGATTTCTTTTACATTGGCGGTATCCAGAAGGAAGAGCATTCCGACTCCTTTGCAGATGGCGGCGATAGGAAGGAATTCCGCATTCCGTTGAAAGCCGGGAGTGGGAATCAAGTCAATTTTACTACGCGCCGCATCAGGTTGACGGCCGGCGAGCGCAGCTAGGCGCACGGTGCGACAAACACTGCCGGGGGTCCAGCAACTCTGGATCGTTGTTCCGCATATTCCTAACGGGCTTGCTCGCCGGCCGAGCCATCATCCGCTCTGCAGGGTAAAGCCGGAGCAAGTCCGCTGGCGATCTCCAGCGTTCCGGTGAAACCTGTTATGAGGACACAAGGGAGTTAATAGAGAGGCATCGGCAAAGCTGTTTCGAGGTGGCAAAGCATGAGTAACTGGTTCTTGCGGAGACCGCCCACAATATAAGTTAGCCATTGCCTTCAAAATAAGATTGCGCGCCATGTGCGCGGGAGTGTACTCTCCTCGCCAGCATTTCAAGATGGGAATTTCTGCCCCTCTGAGTTTGGCGCTGCCCAAGCTCAACGTGTAGTGTGTTTTCCCTATCTGTAAGGAGAACGTGAATGGTTCGCTCTGAGTGGCATCGCCTGCGTGGAAGTGCACAATTAGCAACGGCAATGTTTCTGTATTTCAGCACATTGCTTGTGTGTGGGGTAAGCGCACAATCAACCGTACCGGCGGTGTCCGGTTCATCACAGAGCGATACTGCGTCCTCTTCTTTTCTTGTTGCTTCTTCGTTTTCTCTTGGCTATGCGCCATCGAGCGTAGCGACTGGCGATTTAAGGCAGGCCGGCAAGCAGGATCTGGTCACCGCGGACTATAACTCCGGTAAGATTACCGTCTTTCTGGGAACCGGTAAGGGGAGCTTTGCTTCCGGAGCGGCGTATGCAGCCGGGCCCCATCCGAGCTTTGTTGCCGTGGCCGACATCAACGGCGATGGACGGCCCGATGTTCTGGTTGCCAATGAAACCGAAGGCACGATCAGCGTGTTGCTGGGCAACGGCGACGGGACGCTGCAGGCGCTGCAGAGTTATGCTGCCGGGGTCAATCCATCTTATATAGTCACAGGCGACTTCAGCGGGAATGGGAAAACGGATGTGGCGGCAGCCGGAAAGTCAGGAAACCTGCTTGCCGTTTTGCCCAACGATGGCAGCGGCAATCTGCAAAAGCCCATTTTGTATTCGTTAAGCAAGACGCCGTCTGCTCTAGCGGCGGCGGACTTCAACAGCGACGGCCACGCCGACCTGGCCCTGGCAAACGCGGATGGAACCGTGAGCATCCTGCTCGGTCAGGGAGGAGGCGTGTTTAGTCCGCTTTCTGACATCAGTGCCGCGGCCGGCGAGCTTTCGTCGATCGTTGCCGGCGATTTCAATAAGGATGGCAAATCAGACCTTGCCGTGACCCAGGCGAACTCCACCGCGTTGACCGTTCTGCTGGGCGCTGGAAACGGCGCATTCCTGCCGGGCGTGGCCTACTCGGTGGGCAACAACCCCGTTGACTTAATCGCTGCCGACGTGAACGGGGACCAGGTTTTGGATCTAATCGCCGTGAACCAGTCGGCGAACACGTTTAGCGTGTTGCTAGGCAACGGAGACGGCAGCTTTGCCTCTTCTGTGGACTTTGTCGCAGGCAACACCCCGATAGCGGCCGTAGCCGCCGACTTCAACGGCGACGGCCACATGGATCTGGCTATAGCCAACAGCCAGGGCCAGTCCATCAGTTTGTCCCTGGGCAAGGGCGACGGCACTTTCCGGTCTGCGCGCTCGTACAAGGCCGGTCTGCAGCGCAAGGCCATTGCGGCCGGGGACCTGAACGGCGACGGCCGCTCCGACCTGGTGGTTGCCAACTTCTGCGGCCATGATTCTTCCTGCTCGAGCAACGGCAGCGTGGCTGTCTTCCTGGCCAGCCAGGATGGGAGCTATACGCAGGCCGCCACTTACGCGCTGGGCAGCGGCCCGGTGGCAGTGGCTCTGGCCGACCTGAACGGCGACAAGAAGCTCGATCTGATCGCCCTCAACCGCAACGACAAGACCTTGACGATTATGCCGGGCAACGGCGACGGCACCTTGGGACAGGCGCAGAGTTTTACGCTTACCAATCATCCCCGTGCGCTTTTTGTGGGTGATTTCAACGGCGACAGCAAGGCCGATGTGGCCATTGTTTCCGACTGCGGGCAGCGCGCCTGCACGCAAGCCGGCAGCCTTGACATATGGCTGAGCAACGGCGACGGCACGCTTACCGAGTCAACCAGTTATCCGGTGGGCTATTCTCCTGTCTCTATCACGGGCGGTGACCTGCGAGGAACCGGCCACATCGACCTGATCGTTGCCAATGCCTGCGGCGAAGACAGCACCTGCCAGTCGCAAGGCTCCGCCAGCGTATTCTTTGGCGAAGGAAAAGCCAAATTCGCCTTGTCCAACGAGGTCAACATCGGCAGCGCGCCCTCGGCAATTGCCCTTGGCAAACTGTCCGGCAGCGACCTGAACCTAGTGGTGGCGCAAAGGAGCAGCGATCAGATCGCGGTTCTGGCCGGCGACGGCAAGGGCGGCTTCGGTGCATCGGCCACCTATGCGGTGGGAAGCGCTCCCTCCGCGCTGGTGGTGGCGGACTTGAACGGCGACGGTCTCGACGACGTGGCGGTAGCCAACTTTGCGGCCTCCACGGTGAGCGTACTGAACGGCACGGCCAAAGGCACGTTGCAGCCGGCGGTTACCTACACAGTGGGCACCGGTCCGGAGTCCATCGCTGTGGTCAAGACCTCCACAGGCAGTGTTTCCAGTCTGGTTACGGCGAATGGCAACAGTGGCGCCTCGCCGATGGGCAGCGATATTTCTTTGCTGATACGCACGCAACCCATGACGCAGAGCAATGTGGCATCGTTCACTTTGACGATCAACCCGCCTTCTTCGTCGGTGGATCAGCAAGTCATGCTCACGGCAACTGCCATCGGTAGCGGGGCCACTCCCACGGGGAATGTTGTCTTTTTCTATAGCGGCACTCCCCAGGTGGCGCTTGCCGATTGCGGCGGTGTGTCCGGAATCGCTCTCGACGGCGCCGGAATTGCCACATGTATCACCCAACTGTTGCCTTTTGGGTCGTCGACTCCGGTTGAGGCGGACTATACGGGGGATTCCAGCTACTCCACTGCAACCGCCACCGCGACCCCAAGCGTGGGTCGGGCAGCTACTACGACCACGGTTCAATCCGCGAATACGAGCACCAACGTTGACGATTCAGTGACCTTCACCGCCACGATTTCGCCAAGCATGTATCCCATGCCATCCCCAGTCACGGATGTAGTGCCGATTTCAGGAACAGTGACATTCCGGGATAACGGTTCCGCAATAATTGGCTGCGATGCCCAGACGGTGAACTTCAATACCGGCAGTGGAACCGCCACGGCCACTTGCGTAACCTCAGCGTTGACCGCGGGCGTGCACTCCAGCATCAATGCGGTTTATGCGGGCGATACAAACTACACTTCCAGCACCTCAAGCGATCAGCAGAAGACTGTATCAGCGCTTGCCGCGACCATCGGCATTACCGCTTCGCCATCGAGTTCCACGAGCGTCAACGATACGGTCACGTTTACGGCTGCGCTTGCCGCAACTCACTTGACGCCGGTAGTTCCTGCGGGATCGGTGAGCTTTAGGGTTAACGGGAATCCGAGTTCCGATTGCCCCGATAAAACAGTGAATTCCAGCGGGCAGGCAACCTGTATAACCAATAGGCTGATCGCCAGTTCGGATTCAATTGTTGCTATCTACGCGGGTGACTCCAACTACACGGTGGCTGCTTCCGGCACGACGACCCAGACGGTGGCCAAGGCCAGCAGCACGATCACGGTGGATTCGACGCCCAAAACCGTCTCACACTGGACCGCCGACCAGCCGGTGACCTTGACGGCCGCCGTCACCGCGTCCTCCGGCACCGCGTATGTGCCTTTCTCGGGGAGCGTGACCTTCACGGACGATGCCGGAAGCATAGTCGGCTGCAGCTCCGCAGTTGCGGTGAATACCAGTACCGGAGTGGCGTCCTGTACCGCGACGGCCCTGTCTGCCGGTTTCCACAGCATTGTCGCGACGTATGCGAGCGATACGAACTACAACGGCAGCACTTCGAGCACGCTGAACAACCAGGTCGACAAGGCCTCCACCACAACAACGCTGGCCAGCGGCAACAATAACTCTGCCGTGAACGATTCGGTGACCTTCACGGCCACGGTGACCCCGAGCCCGGTTCCGAGTGTGTCCAATGAACTGGCAATTTCCGGGTCAGTAGCTTTTTACGTGGATGGCTCCAGCACCCCGATAAGCGGCTGCAGCGCCCAGACGGCGAGCTACAGCACTTCCACGGGACAAGCCACGGCCACCTGCACAACCGCGGCGTTGACTGCGGCAGGTTCTCCGCACGCCATTACCGCGACCTATGCGGGCGATTCCAACTACAACGGCAGCAACAACGCTGCTAATCCCGTGCCGCAAACCGTCAACGCACTCGCGGCCACGCTGGGCGTGACGGCATCGCCAATCAGTTCCAAGGTCAACGATGCGGTGACCTTTACGGCGCAGCTCGCGGGGGTAACGATGACGCCGGTTGTTCCCGCGGGAACGGTAAGCTTTACGGTGAACGGCAGTGCGAGCCCCGATTGCCCGGCCAAGACGGTGGATGCAAGCGGCAAGGCCACCTGCACAACCAGCAGGCTGGTCACGCCATCGGATACAATTGCCGCCACCTATGCGGGAGACGCTAATTTTACGGTGGCAACTGCGGGTTCAGCGACTCAGACCGTATCGAAGACAACGCCCTCAGTGTCCCTGGCCAGTTCAGGTCCATCCCACGTCAACGATTCGGTGACGCTTACGGCAACCCTCAGCGGTTCGGTTACGCCGGTTGCACCCACGGGAACGGTCAGCTTTACATCCAATGGGAACCAGATCACAGGTTGCGCTGCGCAGCCGGTGGATGCCACCACGCACGTGGCAACCTGCACGACCACCTCGCTGATCGTCGGTTCCGACGCGATTGGCGCCACCTACGCGGGCGATGCCAACTTCGCGACGGCGGGCGCGACGCCGATTTCGCAGTCCGTCTCGAAACAAACTCCCACGGTGGCCGTGAGCAGCCCAGGCCCGTCGACCGTCAACGATTCGGTGACTTTTACAGCTACCCTCAGCGGCACATTTACGCCGCTTTCACCCACGGGATCGGTAGCTTTTACGTTGAACGGAAACCCGATTGCCGCTTGTTCTGCGCAGATCGTGGATGCTACCACGCACCTGGCGACCTGCTCGGTCAACACGTTGGTTGCCCCATCCGATGCGATTGGCGCCACCTATGCGGGGGACTCCAACTTTGCAACGGCGGGTGCGGCTCCGTTCACGCAATCCGTCTCGAAGCTCACGCCAACGGTAACCCTGTCCACAAGCCCCAATCCATCGACCGTCAACAGTTCGGTGACTCTGACGGCTACCCTCAGCGGTACATTTACGCCGAATAGTCCCACGGGAACGGTAGGTTTCACGTCCAACGGAAACCCGATTGCGAGCTGCACGGCGCAGGCCGTGGATACCACTACCCATAAGGCAACCTGCGTGACCTCCGCTCTGGTTGCCACTTCGGATGCGATTGGCGCTACCTATGCGGGCGACACCAACTTTGCGACGGCGGACGCATCTCCGATTACGCAAACCGTCAACGCGCTTGCGGCTACGCTAGGCCTGACAGTATCGCCATCCAATTCCACGTACTACAACGATACGGTTACCTTTACAGCGCAATTCTCAAGTGCATCGTACTCTCCGGTCGTTCCCTCCGGAACGGTCAACTTCACATCGAACGGAAACCCGATTACCGGCTGTACCGCGCAGGCGGTGGATACCACCACTCATAAGGCAACTTGCACAACCACCTCTCTGCTTGCCGGCTCGGATACGATTGGCGCCGCCTATACAGGCGACAACAACTTCACGGTGTCCGCTCCGGCTACGGTTACCCAGACCGTCATGGCAAGGACCACAACCGCTGCTGCCAGTGCATCCTTGTACTATAGCCCGAGTTCACAGGCTGCGCCCTTATCGGCGACGGTGACGAGCAGCGCGGGAACAGTGAATGCAGGCACGGTGACCTTTACGCTGCTGAACGGCAGCACCGTGATTGGCGCACCGGTAACAAGCGGCACAGTAACCAGCGGCGCGGCGGCCGCATCCTACACGCTGCCGGCCGGCCTCAATGCCGGCGCCTATACCATCCAGGCGGTGTACAACGCGGCCAACTACTTCGTCACGAGTACCGACAGCTCGCACGCGCTGACTGTGCAGAAGCTGACGCCTGTCATCACCTGGAACACGCCTGCAACCATCATCTATGGCACTGCGTTGAGCACAGCACAACTGAATGCAACGGCATCGGTTCCGGGCACCTACGTCTACACGCCTGCAATCGGAAACGTACCGGCCGTGGGAAGTAACACGCTTTCAGTCACGTTCACGCCCAACGATTCTGTAAACTACACAACGGCGACAGCGATAGTGACGTTGCAGGTCAACAATCCCGTACCGGTGATGGGCAGCATGACGCCGGTGTTTACCGCTGCAGGCGGCACGGCCTTCTCGCTTGCCGTTACTGGCAGCGGATTTGTAGCCAACTCGACTGTCTACTGGGGCACTACCGCGCTCACCACAACCTACGGAAGTTCTACGCAACTAACGGCGCAAGTGCCCGCATCTCTGACTGCAACCGCGGGAACCGCAACCATTACCGTGCAAACTCCGACTCCTGGCGGAGGCACCTCCAGTTCGTTGCAATTCGAGGTGGATTCCGCCGCGTCCACAACCACAACGCCGCCATCCTTTACTACGGTGACGGCTACGGTGACTGCCGGGGCCTCGGCCTCCTATCCAGTGACGCTGCCTTCCACGGCAACCGCTACTTCCGTGACCTGCCTGAATCTGCCCGCTGGCGCCACATGCAGCTATTCAGCCACAACCAAAGCGATAACCATCACAACATCCTCGACAACGCCGGCGGGAACCTATCTGATCACAGTGGTCTTTTCTGAAACTGTGCCCGGCGCTGCGACTGCACTTGTGCTGTTGCCCCTACTCCTGTTACCCCTGGCGATTGCCAGAAGGAAATGGACAGCGGGGAGCATCGGGCTTATGGCTTGCCTGGGATTCGTCCTGATGGTTGCGGCGGCCAGCATCGGCTGTGGAGGCTCGAGCGCGACTCACCAGGTAACGAGTTCTGGCACCGTAAGCCTCATCGTCAAGTAAGTTCAATCAACAGAAGTCCCGTCCGGAGAGGCAAGGAGAGCCTCTCCGGGCTGGATTTCGCCAGCATGTTACCGACCCGCCACGGGCTTGACCTGAGCTTGTACCTTGTGGATATCCTCAGCTCAACAGTTTTTGCCGCTGCAAACAAGCTACTTGAAGGTCATGTTTTTGAGGTTCTTTTTGGACCGGGTAGTTGCGCGGTTATTCTCTAAATTTTTCTGGCTGCCTGCGAGGATTGGACCGGCACAAGGTGGCGATTTACTCCCCGGCTGGTATAAGGAATCTTGAGCGGGCCAAGAAATTAGAGCGGTTTTCCAAAGAGGCGGTTTTTTCCTGAGGGAAAAGCTACTCGACAGTATTGGCTTCGGAGTACAGCTCGTGAGCAATTTGCAACAGAGCGGACGTCTAATCATCCAGGAGAATCAAAGACGTGAAGAAGCTGGCAAGTGCAACCGATCCACTTTGGTACAAAGACGCGATCATCTACGAACTGCACGTTCGCGCCTTTGCCGACTCGAACGGCGACGGCATCGGGGACTTCCCCGGACTGCTTTCGCGGCTTGACTACCTCCAGAACCTCGGCGTCACCTGCATATGGCTTCTGCCTTTCTTTCCCTCGCCCTTGCGCGACGACGGCTACGACATCGCGAATTACGTGGACGTCCATCCATCCTACGGAACCCTGAACGATTTCAAGGCGTTTCTGGACGCGGCTCACCAACGCAACATGCAGGTCATGATCGAGCTGGTTATCAATCACACCAGCGATCAACATCCCTGGTTTCAGGCCGCCCGCCTTGCGCCGCCGGGCTCAGTGGCACGCGAGATGTACGTCTGGTCGAATACGGATCATCTCTACAAAGACGCCGACATCATCTTCACCGACACGGAAAAGTCCAACTGGACCTGGGATGAGACGGCCAGGGCCTACTACTGGCACCGCTTTTTCTCTCACCAGCCCGATCTCAATTTCGATAACCCGATGGTGATGGAAGAGGTTCTGAAAGCCATGCGCTTCTGGCTGGACATGGGTGTCGACGCACTGCGCATGGATGCCATTGCGTACCTGGTGGAACGCGATGGGACATCCTGCAAGAACCTTCCGGAAACTCATGCTGTAGTCAAGAGGATCCGTGCCGCCATCGATGCCGAATACGCCAACCGTTTCATCCTGGCCGAAGCCAATGAGCCTCCAGCCGATGTTCGTCCCTACTTTGGCGATGGCGACGAGTGCCACATGGCCTTCCACTTTCCCCTGATGCCGCGCATCTATATGGCTCTTCGGCAGGAGGATAGCCTGCCGATAACCGACATCATGGCCCAGACGCCCCCCATCCCCGACAATTGCCAATGGGGCCTGTTTCTCCGCAATCACGACGAACTCACGCTTGCCCTGGTGACCGAAGACGAGCGCGACTACATGCACATCGCCTACTCGAACAACCCCCGCATGCGCATCAACGGAGGCATCCGCCGCCGGCTGGCGCCGCTGCTGGATAACAACCGACGCCGCATCGAGTTATTGAACTCGCTTCTGCTGAGCTTTCCCGGTACACCCATCCTGTACTACGGCGACGAAATCGGCATGGGCGACAACATCTACCTGGGCGACCGCAACAGCGTTCGGACGCCGATGCAGTGGAACTCGGACCGCAACGCCGGTTTCTCAAAGTGCGACCCTGCCCGGCTCTATTTTCCCGTGATCATGGATCCGATCTACGGCTACCAAGCCATTAATGTGGAAGCCCAACTGAGCGATCCGTCCAGTCTTCTGCACTGGACCCGTAACATGATCGCCCTGCGCAAACTCTTCCAGGTCTTCGGGCGCGGGACTCTCAGTTTTCTAAACCCGGCGAACCGCAAGATCCTTGCCTACCTTCGGGACATCGAGCGCGCTGACGGTTCGCATGAGACGGTTCTCTGCGTGGCCAACCTCAGCCGTTTTGCCCAGCCCGTCTCCCTGAATCTCGCCGGCCACAACGGCGCCGAGCCCATCGAGATGCTGGGGTACGTGCCATTCCCGACCATTACGGAGGCCCCCTACTTCCTCACCCTCGCGCCCTATTCCTTTCTTTGGCTCGAACTCCAGCCACCGAGCGTGAAGCCGGCTTGATCTTCATCCGGCTTGCCCGCATCTAAGCCTTACAGAAGCGAGTGTCCGCTCAAAAAGCGTTCAATTGGAGACAGCAGCAGGCCTGCAAGTGCTTTAGTATCAGATTTCTAAAATTGCCATGGCGACAGTAGACCCAATTTCCGAAGTCAGCACTTCTTCCGCGCGCCTCGGCCCCGGGCTCATGGTCCTGCTGGCCGCTATGCCTCCGGAACGGCTGAAAGGTGCGCTGGACAACCTGACGGCTGCTTTTCCGGCGGAAGGCCTTCTGATTGCTTCTCCGGACACGCTTCCGCAAGACACATATCCATCGCTCCGAATCGTCTCGGTTCCCGCGAGCAACGCCTGGACGCTCACAGCGGCCGATTTCGTCCATGCTTATCAACTGGCCGAAAAGAACGAGGCGCGCGTCATCCTCATGCTGGGTCCGGGTTCTCTCGTGCCCAGTTCGTCCGAACTCCGCGACCTTGCCAATGCCGTACTCACCGGTTCCACCGACCTCGCAGTCCCCTTTTACGATCTGCCACCTCATGCCGCTCTGGTCAACTCCGCCATTCTTTATCCGCTGACCCGCGCGCTGTTCGCCTCCCGCGTGCGATTCCCCCTGGCTGTCGATCTTGGTCTGTCGCTTCGCATGGCCGAACGCCTCGCCGGCGCCGCTCAGCATTTCACCTCAAACAACCAGGGAGCAACGCCTCTTTGGCCGATCAACGAGGCTGCTGTAGCCGGATTTGCCATCGACCAGTTCGGTTTTGGCCCGCACATCCAATCCCAACCCACCGGGCCCGACCTTAACACCATCTTCCCCCTGGTTACCGAAGCGCTGTTCTCCGATATAGACGCCAAAGCTGCATTCTGGCAGCGTTTCCGTCCGCTGCCGCCCGTGCGGAATTCCATGCCCATGCCGCAAGCACCCTTCAGCGAAGCAGCAGCGGAGATTGTTTCGATGCACCAGGCCTTCAAGCTTGCCTACACCAACCTTCAGGAAATCTGGTCGCTCGTTCTGCCGCCAAACTCGCTGCTCGGGCTCATGCGACTTGCCGCAACCGACGCCGCGGCATTCCGCATGTCCGATAAACTCTGGGCCCGGATCGTCTATGACTTTCTTCTTGCCTACCGGCTCCGGACGATCAACCGCGGACATCTGCTCGGCTCACTGATTCCTCTATATCTCGCCTGGGTGGCCAGCCACATCAATCTCGCAGCTTCCGGCACCCACCCCGAGGACCATATCGAGGCTGTCGCCGCCGCGTTTGAAGCAGACAAACCTTACCTGGTCTCGCGTTGGCGATGGCCCGACCGGTTCAATCCGTGAGTGAACATCGATTCCAATACGATTCCGCCACCAAGCAAGAGAGTCGATTCAAGGAGTGATTCCCATGCAGAATTTTCTTGCCATCATGCTCCAGCAAGCGCCGAACCCGACTTTACAGCCGTTGTATGCCGGCAACACTTCAATCTGGCACCATATGTCCGATGCGCTTCATGCGTCGATCTACCGCGTTCTCTCGCTGCTCATCTCCATTCTGCCCGGCATTCTGTCCTTGATGATTGCGCTGGCTGTGTTCACCCTCATCGGCATGGCTCTTTCTGCTCTGTTGCGGCGCGGTCTCACAGCGGCCAGGTTTGACGATCGCCTGATTCGCAACCGCGGCAACGTCGATTGGGCGCCCTCGACTTCACCCACCGCGCTGATCGCCCGGGTTTCCTTCTGGGCCTGTGTCCTCCTCGGACTCCTGATCGGCGTTTCGGCCTTCGATGCGTCCTACGCAACCGTGGCAACGCTGCCGATCTCATTTTTGCCTTACCTTACGCACGGCGTGAGCGCCGTCCTGCTGCTCATTGCCGGCACTCTGATTGCGCGCTTTCTGGCACGCACAGTTCTCATCGGAGCCGTTAATGCGCAGCTCCAATACGCGCGGTTTCTATCGCTCGGCGTCAAGTGGCTAGTGGTCGTGCTTACCTGGGCCATGGTCCTTGACCATCTGCATATGGGTGGCAACGTCGTTGAGCTGGCATTTGGGATACTCTTCGGCGGCATTGTTCTTACGCTCGCTCTCGCCGTGGGGCTTGGCTCCCGCGATCTTGTCAGCCGCTCGCTTGAAAGCCATGCCGAACGTTCCGGCGAGCACCGCCCCGCCTCCCCTCACTCGCCAACCGCCGGCCCGGACGATACCATCCGGCATTTCTGAGAAAAACGAGCGAGTTGGATCGTGGCCGAAGGAAGAGACTGTTCTGAATTGCCGAGGGAAACGAGGGGCGATCTGTTTAGGAATGAACAGGGAGGGGTGCCATGCAATTCTTTCGCATACGGTTGATCCTTGCGCTGGTGGTGGGAATCACACTGGTCTCGGTTGCCTCTACCTACTTTGAGGTGTTGTCCCACAAGCACGTACTGCGGAGGGAACTGGAGCGGAGGACAGCATGGTTGAGTACGAGTCTGCAACCGGAGATGGAGAAGGCATTAGCCGGAGGCAGGACCGCGGAGATTGCGGCAGAGGCAGAGCGGCTGCGCTCGCAGGACGAAGCGTTGGGTCTGGCCGTCTATGACATGCATGGAGGATTAGTGGCAGAAGCGGGTCCCGCGGGATTGTTCGGAGAACTGCCGCGCGGCCCGTTGGACAAGGCCATCCAGAAGGGCATTAACTCGTTGGCCTTTGGCCACCTAGACGATAAGCAGTGGCTAGAGGAGGCGGTTCCGCTGTATGACGCCGGACGCATGGTTGGAGCGCTGGTGATTCTGGAGGATGCCCGCTCCATTCACGCGGAGGGTGTTCAGGTGTGGCGGCAAAGCTTCTGGCGGATTGCCGCGTTCGTTCTGCTGATCGTTAGTGTGACGCTGCTGATGGTTCGCTGGTTTCTGATGCGGCCCATGGTGCGTGTGGCGGCTCGGCTCAGGCGGTTGCGCATTGGTCAAGCCGACGATCCTGCGGACGAAAGCATAGCGGAGATGAGTCTCTTTACGCCGCTGGCCCGCGAGGTGGAGACGATGGCCGAGAGCCTGATGGAGGCCCGCGCCGCCGCACGAACCGAAGCGCAACTGCGCGATGCCGGTGAGCACCATTGGACCGCCGAGCGTCTGGCCGTGCAGGTGCGGGAGCGATTCGCATCGAGCCGCATCTTTGTATTGTCGAACCGCGAGCCCTATATGCATGTGCGCCAGGGACGGGAGACGGTGTGCGTAGTGCCTCCCAGCGGGCTGGTGACGGCGATCGAGCCGGTTCTGCGGGCTTGTGACGGCGTGTGGGTGGCGCACGGCAGCGGCAGCGAGGATGCAGGGAACGTCGACGAATTTGACCGGCTGCGCGTGCCCCCCGACGATCCCTGCTACACCCTGCGCCGGGTCTGGCTATCGGTTGAGGAGGAGGCCGGCTACTACGACGGCTTTGCCAACGAGGGGCTGTGGCCGCTGTGCCATATTGCGCACACCCGGCCCATTTTTCGCGCCTCAGACTGGGAATGCTACCAGCGCGTGAATGAAAAGTTTGCGGCAGCGCTGCTTGAGGAGATGGAGGGCAGCGTCAACCCCATTGCCTTTGTACAGGATTACCACTTAGCTCTGGCGCCCCGGCTAATCAAGGCGGCGCGTCCGGACGCGCGCGTGGCCATCTTCTGGCACATTCCGTGGCCCAATCCGGAGGCCTTCGGCATCTGCCCGTGGCAGGCGGAGCTTCTGGACGGGTTGCTGGGCGCGGACCTGATCGGATTCCATATTCCGCTGCACTGCAATAATTTTCTTTCCACCGTAGACCGCGTGCTGGAGTCGCGCACAGACCGCGAACACATGACCGCCCGGCGGAATGGGCACACAAGCTGCGTGCGCCCCTATCCAGTGAGCGTGGCCCTGGACGGCAGCAAGCCAGAGCGGAAGACGCCGAGACGTTCGCGCGAGGAGCTGCTGAAGGAGTTCGGCCTGAGCTGTGAAACGATGATCGTGGGCGTGGACCGCATGGACTACACCAAGGGAATCGTGGAACGGCTGATGGCGATCGAGAAACTGTTCGAGGAGCATCCCTTTTACCTGGAGCGACTGACCATGGTGCAAATTGCAGCGCCAAGCCGTTCGCGGATTCCGAGCTATGTAAATCTGCGCCTCCAGGTGGAGGAGACCGTGGAACGCATCAACCAGCGTTACCAGACGGCGCTCTGGAAACCGATTCTGCTGATCGAGCGGCAGTGCAGCCATGCGGATGTGGATCTCTGGTACCGCGCAGCGGCAGTGTGCCTGGTGACGTCGCTTCACGATGGGATGAATCTGGTGGCCAAGGAGTATGTGGCCGCACGCGACGACGAGGATGGCGTCCTGGTGCTGAGCAAGTTTACAGGTGCGGCCACCGAACTACGCGATGCGCTGATCGTAAATCCCTATGACATTGAAGGTGTAGCCAAGGCCATCCATCAGGGTCTTGAAATGGACCACGCCGAGCGGTGCTTAAGGATGCAGCGGATGCGCCATTATGTTATGGACCACAACATCTATCGCTGGGCAGCCAGCATACTGGGCGATCTGAGCGAAATACGCATGGAAACTCCAGGGGCAACCGATCTGCGCCACGCTCTGCCGGCGTCTGTTTCGCCATCTGAAATGGTGCATCGTAAACAGGCGAAGAAAGCAAGCATCCGGTAACGGCGAGGCGGGGAAAGCTGCAAGAGTTTTTAGCGCTTTTGCGGGTAGGTCAAATCAGAATCTGCTGCTGGATTAAGACGGCACACTGGCGCCGTTTTGTGCCGATCGCTTTCCAGCTTCCGGAAGGGGGCTTTACAAGAGTCGCCATAAACGCTCCAGTGCAGTGCTGCTGTTCCGGCACTGTACCGAAAGCGAATACCAAGCGCAAAGGTGCGGAAACTTTGACGGATGGTAAGGAAAGAGCAATCTCGCATGTTGCTGATTTTGTTTATATTTCATGGAATATATTTTGGTGGGCCTGCAGGGATTCGAACCCCGAACCAAGGGATTATGAGTCCCCTGCTCTAACCGTTGAGCTACAGGCCCGCGCGTGCTGGATCCGATGGCGGAAATCCAGTTACAGGCATCTTCCCGTTGGCAGTCAGAAACCACGTTCCGACAGCAGGCCGGTTCCGATGCCGGATGCATTCTCAGTTTGACACAGCCGCTTGGCAATAGTCATTTTACCGGGCGTGCCGAAAGAGAGCAGTTTACGCTGCCAGCAAAGGCGGTGATTGCAGGCGGGCCAGATTGAATCGTACTTCAAAACCATTCCATACGCATCGTTTCCTTTCTGCGTTTTTCTCGGGCGTCTGCCCGGTGTGCTGGACACTGCGGCATTTTATCGATAGGGGATTCATGGCGCCGAATGGGCGAGAATTCAGTGTGGCTCAAAATAATAGGAATCGATTTCATGCAGTCTGGATGCAGCTTTTCAGGGTTTGACGGAGGGAATCCTTATACCATCCTTATCCTGGTTTCGCCGGCCGAGTGTTAATATGTGAGCAATTCTCGATACCAGATGTTGCAGGAGCACGGCCCCATGAGAAGCCGCACGTTCGTAGTGTTGTCTTTTTGTCTCGTCTTCCTTTTCGTTTATTCAGCAAGCGCGCAGACCTTCCGTGGAAGCATCCAGGGCACGGTTACGGACACGACCGGAGCGGCCATACGGGGGGCACAGGTAAAGGTTTTCAGCCCTGGCACCGGGCTGTCCCGCAAGGTGATCACCAATGACCTGGGTGGATACGCAGCCTCAGAACTGCCGCTGGGCATCTACAGCGTTACGGTCGAGAAGGATGGCTTCGGCACCACGACGCTGACCAACATTACCGTCAGCGTAGGCGCGACGGCACGCGCCGACGCCAAACTGGCTACCGGCATGGTCCAGGAGGTGGTGGAGGTCAACGCAGATGTTCCGCTGGTGGAGACGACCACCAACACGACGGGCGCGACGATTGAAGCAACCGAGGCGGCGGAGTTGCCGGTGAACGGACGGGACTATACCAAGCTGTTGGAACTGGTTCCGGGCGCCACGAGCGATCCTGTGGGGTCGACCGAATCGGCCGGTTCGTACGGACTATTCAGCCTGAACGGCAACCGTGGCCGCTCGAATAACTTTCTGCTGGACGGCACGGATATGAACGACGGCTACCGCAACCTGCCTTCGATCAACGAGGCGGGCGTGTGGGGCGCTCCTGCGACTATTCTTCCCGTGGATGCGCTGGCAGAGATTCCAGTGACTGGCAGCCCGGAGGCCGAGTTTGGCCGCAGTTCGGGAGCCACGGTTAACATTGTGACCAAGAGCGGCACCAACGCCTTTCATGGCAGCGTGTTCGAGTACTTCCGCAACGGCTCGCTAAGCGCGCGCAACTACTTCAATACCGTTGCACAGACCAAGAACTCGTTTACGAACCACCAGTTTGGCGGCCTGCTGGACGGCCCCATCGTGAAGGATGCATCGTTCTTTACTCTTGCCTATGAAGGGCAGCGGGAAAACGGTGGACAGCCCCAGTTGGGCACAGTGCCCACGCAAGCCGACATCGTTGCCAATACACCGGCGGGCGGGATCAACCCGGTGATCCAGAGCCTGCTGACGAGCAAACCGTGGGGGGCCTTGCCGCAGAGCGGAGATGGCAGTGAGACGTTCACGACGCCCTTCGACAACAACAGCGACAACGTCATCGCCAAGGTGGATCAGCATCTAAAGCTGTTCAGCCCGGGCGACCTTCTGACCGGGCGCTATTTCTACAGCCATGGCACGCAGCACTTTCCTCTGGGCATGCTGTATACGGGCAGCAGTGCTCCGGGATACAACACGCTGACGCCGACGCATGTCAATGTTGTATCGCTCTCCTATACATCGATTCCGCGGCCTAACCTGATCGTCGAGGTACGCGGCGGCTACAACCGCCTACTGCAGCAATTTCTGCCGCAGGACATGGGTCTCAATCCGGACACCACGTTTGGCTTGAATACTCTGCCGCCAGGCTACTCGACACGCGATCTGGGATTGCCGACGATCAACGTCTACGGCGCGAATGGCGAGTACAGCCCGGTCGGCGCGACCTCCAGCGACTCGCGCGGCCGCATCGACACCAACTACCAGATCTTCACCAACGTCTCGCTCACCAAAGGCCGGCATAACTTCAAGGCCGGTGTAGAGTGGCGGCGCACGTTCATCAACAGCTTTATCGATTCCGGGCATCGCGGCAAGCTGGTCTTCGACACCCTCGGCGATTTTCTGGCAGGCATGCCGAACGGCAGCAGCTCCGTCTCTGCCGAAGGGGATGGCACGCGCTACTCCTATCAGAATGGAGGCGGGGTCTACTTGCTGGATTCCTGGCGCATGAGCAGCAAAATCACGTTTAACTACGGTCTGCGCTGGGATTACTTTGGAGTGATCGGCGCGAAGAACAACGCCTTCAGCCTCTTCAATGTGAAGACCGACAGTATGGAAACTGTGGGCGCCACGGGCGGGCCCGCGTCGCTCTACCCGAAATCATGGGACAACTTTGCGCCGCGGCTCAGCGTGGTGGACGACCTGCTGGGCAATGGCAAGCTGGTGATCCGGGCCAGCGGCGGCATCTTTTACGACGGACCTTCGCAGGACTTTTTCGTAGGCAACCAGGCCTACAACACCTATGCAGCACAGTCCGGGCCGGCGTTCAACAACATCGGTATAGCCTATCCAACGGGTGCGGCGCTTGACAGCAGCAGCCCGGTTTTCGGCACCTACACGCCCAACAGCGGATTCACCGTGGATCAGAATCTGGTGACGCCCCGGTATGGCTCTTACAACCTGAACATCGAGTCGCAACTGGCCAAGCATGTTGCCGTCGAGATTGGCTACGTGGGTTCGCAGGGGCGCCACCTCTATCGCTTCCGCGACTTGAACCAGATCAATATTGTGAATGGCAGCGTGGACCAGTGCGGAAACGGCCAGACAATCACCTATGGCAATCAGTGTTTTCCGACTTACACCGTGGGCTCGTTTACCAATGTTCCGCTCTACTACATGAATCAGATCGAGACCAGCGCGATTTCGAATTACAACTCGCTGCAGGGCACGCTGAAGCTGCAGAACTGGCACAATCTGACCTCCACGCTGAACTACACTTGGGCACACTCGATTGACACGGCCAGCGACGGCATGGACTTTGTACCGAATGCGTCGCAGCCGGAAGACAGTTGGAATCCACATGCCGATCGTGCCGATTCCAACTTTGACGTGCGGCACCGCGTGCAGTGGTACTGGACTTACAACGTTCCCAAGGTCCACACGGCACAGAAGATCCTGAACGGATGGGCGGTGGACGGCATGTTCAACTTTGCCGCCGGCCAGCCCTATACGGTCAGTTATCTTGAAGGTGGCTACAACGGCAGTGGAGAAGGCTTCGGACGACCGGATATCATCGGCGACCCGCACGCCGGCGCAAGCGGCACCAACCTGCTGAATATGGCTGCCTTTGCCGCACCTTGTACCGTGGACACGGATACCACCAGCGCTACCTACGGAAGCTGCATCAACGGGCATCCCGGCACTGAAGGCCGCAACTCCTTCAGGTCACCCAACTACACGAACTTCGACTTCTCGCTGACCAAGACCTCACACATCACCGAAAAGGTAGCAGTCGAACTTCGCTGCGATTTCTTCAACATCTTCAACCATCCGAATTTCAGCAATCCGCTGTTGCCGGGCTTTGGCATCGATGCTTTCGGCAGCCCCATCACCGCAGGAAATCGTCTGGTAGCGGGCACCTCATCGCAGTTCTTAAGCACCACGGCGACGCCGGACGTGGGCAGCGGCAATCCGTACCTGGGCGGAGGCGGTCCGCGCGGCATACAACTGGCGGCGCACCTGACGTTCTAAAGCATCGCCGATTCACACCTTGCCAACTCGCTGCGCCGATGAGCGGTTTCTTCCTCAAGAAGAAGCCGCTCATCGGCGCAGTTTGTGTAAGTGGTTGAATTGGACATGCCGAAGCCGAGAAATTCCAGGCTGTGGGGCTCTCTGCGAAAATAGAAACAGATGCTCTCACTGCAAAATGCCGGCAAAAGATTTGGACCGCGGGTGCTGTTCATGGAGGCCAACTGGCTGATCCGAGCGCGGGAAAAAACCGCGCTTGTGGGCGCCAACGGCACCGGCAAGTCCACCCTGATGAAAGTGCTGGCGGGCCTGGAACAACTGGATTACGGCCAGGCGCAGCAGACCCGCGGCATGAGCATCGGCTACCTGCCGCAAGAGGGACTGCAACTGACCGGGCGCACGGTTTTTGAGGAGTGCCTGACGGTCTTTGACGAACTGCGCGAGATGGAGAAGGAGATAGAGCGGCTGGGCGGGCAACTGGCCGTGCTGGAACACGCCGGGCCGGAGTACGAGGCCGTGGCGGAGCGCTACTCCATGCTGCAGGAGCGCTTTCACACGCTGGACGGCTACGCGCTGGACGCGCAGGTGGGCGGCGTGCTCACCGGCCTCGGTTTCGGCAAGGAGGATTGGGGCCGGCTGACCGATGAGTTCAGCGGCGGCTGGCAGATGCGCATTGCGCTGGCCAAGCTGCTGCTGGCCAAGCCGAATCTGCTGCTGCTGGACGAGCCTACCAACCACCTGGATCTGGAAACGCGGAACTGGCTGGAAGACTATCTGCGCACGTATCCCTTCGGTTACATTCTTATCTCCCACGACCGCTATTTTCTGGATGTGACGATCGACCGCACGGTGGAGATATGGAACAAGCGGCTGAATATCTACCAGGGCAATTTCACCAAATACCTAAGTCAAAAGGACGAGCGGCGGACGCAGTTGCAGTCGGCATACCGCAACCAGCGGCTGCAGATCGAGCACCTGGAGGCGTTCATCAACCGCTTCCGCGCCCAGGCCACCAAGGCCAAGCAGGTGCAGTCGCGCATCAAGGAACTGGAAAAGATCGAGCGGATCGAGATTCCCGAAGAAGAGCCGATCATACACTTCAAGTTTCCTCAGCCGCCGCCCTCAGGACGGACGGTGGTGGAGGCCGAGGGGCTGGCCAAGAGTTATGGCCCCAAGCAGGTGCTCAGCGGCGTCAATTTCACTATCGAGCGCGGCGACCGCGTGGCCCTGGTGGGCGTGAACGGCGCGGGCAAGTCCACGCTGATCAAGCTGCTGACCGGCGACGAAGCGCCCACGGCAGGCTCGGTGCGGATGGGCCACAACGTGGTGAGCGAGTACTTTGCGCAGGACCAGTACAAGGTGCTGGACGGCGAGGCGCGGATGCTGGACGACATCAGCGGCGCCGCGCTCAAGGTTCCAGAACAGGCGCTGCGCTCGCTGCTGGGTTGCTTTCTGTTCACCGGCGACGATGTGTTCAAGCCGCTGGGCGTGCTGAGCGGCGGCGAGCGCAACCGCTACGCGCTGGCCCGGATTCTGGTGTCGCCGTCGAACTTTCTGCTGCTGGACGAGCCGACCAACCACCTGGACATGCGCGCGAAAGACGTGCTACTGGGCGCATTGGCGGCTTTCTCCGGAACGGTGGTGTTTGTTTCGCACGACCGCGACTTCATTGACCGGCTGGCGACGCGCGTGCTTGAAGTGGGAGACGGAACGGTTACCAGCCACGAGGGCAACTACGAGGACTATCTGCGCCGCAAAGAGGCGCTGGCGGCGGGCGAGTCTGCGCCGGAAGCTGTGGCAAAGGGCAGGCAGCCGGAAGATGCCGCGGCGGCGGCGAACGAGGACGCAAGCGAGGCCAACGGGAGTGAGGCTGATGCAGCCCCCAAAGACCGTATGCGGCGGCTGAATCCCATCAAGCAGAAACAGATGGAGGAGCGCTGTGTGTTTCTTGAAGAAGAGACGCCGCGCATTGAAGCAGCCATTGCACACACCGAGGAGCAACTGGGCGTGTACGTCTCTGCCGAGGAGACACAGCGGCTGAGCAGGCTGGCCGGGGAACTGCGCGAACAACTGGCCGCGTTCACCGCTGAGTGGGAGGACTTGATGATGCAACTGGACGGGCAGGCGGCGCTGAACGGCTGAGCGGGCGCGTGGCACAAGTCCATTTGTCTTGACAACTTGAGCCTTCCCCGATAGCGTCATCACGACCCAAAAAGTCTTCTGCAAGGAGGGCACTACGGTGGCCCAGCGGCGTTTTCTGTCCGGCATATTCCAATTTCTACGGCATGACGGTTCATTTATTCATTCCTCACAATCCTTTATTCCTCTGCTGCTACTGCTGGTGGTGAGCGCAGCGCTCTGCCCGCGCGCCGCGGCGCAGGACGCTAAATCCCAGGTAGAGATGCAGCGGTGGGTCTCGGCAAAATTTCTGGGCGTGCCTGTGGCGGAGGCCGCAGAGCCTTATCTTGTGCCACATCTGGGCCGCAAGGGCAAGACGGTGCTGCGCAACTCCATCCAGGGACATGCGCTGCTGATTGCCAGCCGCAGCTTCGACCGTGGATTGGCGATGCGGTCCACGGGCGAGATTCGCGTGGTGCTGCCCGCCGCGGCGCGCTCGTTCGAGGCGGTTGTGGGCGAGGACAGCAACGATGTCGGCTACTACTCGAATACCGGGCGCGGCAATGTGGTTGCTTTTGTGGAGGCAGCAGGGAGCGCGGTGTTCCGTTCGCCGGTGATGCACGAGGGAATGCCGGGCATTGAAGTAAAGGCGCCGCTGCGCGGGGCGCACGAGTTTACCTTGCGGCTGACCCCGGTGGGGGAACACACACGGGTCTATCAGAGCGACTGGGACCAGGCGGACTGGGGCAACGCAAGGGTCACCATGGAGGACGGCACGGTTCTGTGGCTGGATAAGCTGCGGATGGGAATGCCGGCGGCGACGTACACAAGCGAGGCTCCGTTTTCGTTTGTCTACGGCGGAGAGAGTTCGGCGGAACTGCTGAAACAGTGGGATGTGCAGCGCAGCACGCGCCGGCTGGACACGCACCGCACCCGCTATACGGTGACGTACACCGATCCGGCGACGCAGCTTGTGGTGCGCTGCGTGGGTGTGGCTTACAACGATTTCCCTACAGTGGAGTGGACCGTCTATTTCAAGAACAATGGCGCAGAGCGGACACCGATTCTGGAGAAAATTCAGGCATTGGATGCGCATTTTGCGGGCGAGGCGGACGCGGTTCCGGTGGTGCATCACTCCGAAGGAAGCAATGCGCAGCCCACGGATTTTCGTCCTTTCGAAACGGCTCTGCCGCCCGCCGCGGTGCAGCAGTTCGCCTCGCGCGGCGGCCGGCCGACCGACGGCGATATGCCTTACTTCAATGTGGCATGGCGGGACCGCGGGCTGATTGCTGTGCTGGGCTGGCCGGGGCAGTGGGCGTTACAGATGGCGGGCGACGCGGCCAACGGATTGCGCATCGAGGGAGGCCAGCAGCAGACGCATTTCTGGCTGGCGCCGGGAGAAGAGGTGCGGACGCCGCTGGCGGTGCTGCAGTTCTGGACGGGCGATTGGCTGGACGGGCAGAACACATGGCGGCGCTGGATGGTGGAACACAATCTGCCACGGAACGATGGCAAGCTGCCCCCGCCGCAGTTGGCCAGCGGAAGCAGCCGGGCCACGGTGGAGATGCAATGGGCCAACGAAGCCAACCAGAAGGAAGCCTTTTTGCACATGCTGGACGTGGGGTTGCCCATCGACTACTGGTGGATGGACGCCGGGTGGTATCCGCTGACCGAAGGCTGGTGGAAGACCGGGACTTGGGAGCCGGATACGACGCGTTTTCCGCATGGACTGCGCGCCATTTCCGATGTGGTGCACGAGCACGGCCGGAAGGTGATTGTGTGGTTTGAGCCGGAACGCGTGACGCAGGGTTCCTGGCTAGAAAAGAATCATCCCGAATGGTTGATCGGCCCCAAGGGAAAAGACCAACTGCTGTTTCTGGGCAATCCCCAGGCTTGGCACTGGCTGGTGGCGCACGTAAGCCAAATGATTGAGAGCGAGGGAATCGACACCTACCGCCAGGACTTCAACTTTGAGCCACTGAAGTTGTGGCAATCGAACGATACGCCGGACCGCGTGGGGATTACCGAGATCGAACATGTGGAAGGCTACCTGGCATATTTCGACGAACTGCACAGGCGGTTTCCGCACCTGATGATCGACACCTGCGCCAGCGGGGGACGGCGCGACGATCTGGAAACGCTGCGCCGGGCGGTGCCGCTGTGGCGCAGCGATTTTGCCTACGAACCCGACGCCATGCAGATGCAGAGCTACGGGCTTGCGCCGTGGGTTCCCTACTTTGGAACGGCGGTCAACTCGCCGGACCCATATGTTTTCCGCAGCCAGATGACGCCCGCGATGGGAATTGGCCTGGACGGAATCAAGACCCGGGAGCAGCACGCGCAGCAGATGAAGTTGCTGGGCCAATGGAAGGAGGTCGCGGAGTTCTATTACGGCGACTTCTATCCGCTCACAACCTACAGCACGGAAAAGTCCGCGTGGATGGCGTGGCAGTATGCGCGGGCAGACAGAACGGCGGGCATGGTGCAGGCCTTCCGGCGCGCGGACAGCCCGTTTGAAAGCGCGCGGCTGCCCCTGCGCGGGCTGGACCCGAGGGCGCGCTACATGGTTACCAATCCCGATAGCGGCGTGAAGTCCGCCTTCACAGGTGCGGAGCTGATGGGCAAGGGGATTCCGGTTTCGATTGCAGGCAACCCCGGCGCGGCGCTGCTGATTTATAGAAAAGCAACGCCGTAATTTGTCTCGCAGTCTGAACGGGGAATGGGGTTTCCTTCGTGCATAATCAAAACACGATGGCCTTATTGTGGAATCCCGAGAACTGGTCAAAACGTCTGGCGGAGCTGGAGGCGCAATCCGGCGACCTGAAAGAAGCACCGCTGCGGCGCGATGTGCGGTCGCTGGGCACCCTGCTCGGCGAAGTGCTGCGCGAGCAGGCGGGCGACGATCTCTTCGCCCATGTGGAAGCGCTGCGCCAGGGCACCATCCGCCGCCGCGACGCCGAGGCGCACGGCAACAACGAAGAGGCCGCGCGCCTCGCCGCCAGTTCGCTGGAACTGGTGCATTCGCTGCCCGTGGAGCGCGCCATTCTGCTCACCCGGGCCTTTGCTTTCTATTTCGAGCTGATCAACCTTGCGGAGACCAACCATCGCAAGCGCCGGCGGATTGCCCTGCGGCTGAGCGGCCGGGCCGGCCAGCAGCGCGGCTCGCTGGCTGGGACACTCACCGAGATGCGCCGCGTGGGCATCGGCGCGGACGAGGCTCTGGGCTGGCTCAAGCGGGTGCTGATTGTTCCCGTTTTTACCGCGCACCCAACGGAGGTGGCGCGCCGCTCGGTGATGTTCAAGCGGCGGCGCATTGGCGACTTTCTGGCCACGCTGGATCGCATTCCCGTGCCGGAGCCGGATTTGGCGCGGCTGGAGCAACTAGTGCTGGCGGAGATTACCAGCCTGTGGCAGACCGACGAAGTGCGCTCGCGCCGGCCCACGGTTTACGACGAAATCAAGATGGGGCTGGACTACTACGATGTTTCGATTTTTGAAACTCTGCCCAGCCTCTACCGCGAAATTTCAGAAGCGCTCCATGCCGCGTATGGGCTGGAGATAGAGACGCTGGCGCTGCCGCAGGTGCTTAACTTCGGCTCCTGGATTGGCGGCGACCGCGACGGCAATCCCTATGTGACGCCGCAGGTGACGCGCGATTCCATTCGTCTGGCGCGCGGCCATCTGCTGCTCTACTACCAGCGGCAGTTGCAGGAGATCATCGACCTGCTGACCACCAGCGCCCAGCAACGTCCGGTGAGCGATGAGCTGATGGAGCGGCTTGAGGCGTACGTGGCGCAGGTGCACACGCCGGAGGCGCAGGTTTTTGGCGAGCAGTATGAGTTCGAGTACTATCGCCGCTTCGTCATCTGCCTGAAGGCGCGCGTGCAGCGGACGATGGAACATCCCGGTCCGACGGACGCCACGCTGCCGGTGACTTCCTACACGCTGGCCCAGGGGCAGGACAAGCTGGCCCAGGTGCTGCCGGCGTACTGTTCGGTTACGGAGTTCATTGGCGATCTGGAAACGCTGCGCTCCTCGCTTGAGGCCAATCGCGGGCTGCGCATTGCGCGCACGCTCATCGATCCGCTGATTTTGCAGGTGCGCACCTTCGGGCTGCATCTGCACACGCTGGATATCCGCCAACACGCGCGGGTTCATGCGACAGCCTTGCAGGAAGCTATTGCCGACACCATGGCTGCTTCTCTGCCGAATGGTCTTTCAGCGGAGACGGCCTCAGTGCTGGAGACCTTCCGCGTGGTGGCCGAGGTCAAGAACGGCTGCTCGCCCGAGGTGATTCGCCAATATGTAATCAGTGGTGCGTCCACGGTGGAAGACGTGCTGGCTGTGGTGCGGCTGGCGCGGCTGGGCGGCGTGAAGGTGGAGGGTTCGGGACGCGATCCGGGATTGATGCCGGTGCCGTTGTTCGAGTCGATTGAAGACCTGCGCCAGGCGCCGGCTGTCTGCCGCGAGCTGTGGAGCCGGCCCGATTACCGCAAGCTGATGGCCACCTGGGACAACTGGCAGGAAGTCATGCTGGGCTACTCCGATTCAAACAAAGACGGCGGCATGTTGACCTCGACTTGGGAGATCTTCCGCGCGCATCGCGACCTGCATGTGGTGGCGCGCGAGGCCGGCGTCAAGCTGCGCTTGTTCCACGGCCGCGGCGGCACGGTGGGCCGTGGCGGCGGACCGACGCATCGCGCCATTTTTGCCCAGCCCATGGACGCCTTCGACGGGCAGTTGCGCATCACCGAACAGGGCGAGGTGCTGAACTTCAAATACGCTGACGAGGTGTTGGCCGAGCGCAACCTGGAACTGATGATTGCGGCCTCGCTGGACGCGCTGGCTCGGCCCAACGCGCGCGACCCCGAGGGCCACTTCACCGGCGTGCTGAAGCCGGAGTGGGAGGCCGCGCTCAACGAGCTGTCGGCCACTTCGTACGAGTATTACAAGGAACACATTCTGGAAGACCCGGGCGTGCTGACATACTTTGAGCAGTCAACGCCGGTGGGCGAGCTGGAGAACGCCAAGATCGGCTCACGGCCCTCGCGGCGCAAGGCTTCGCCGAGCCTGGCCGATCTGCGCGCCATTCCCTGGGTCTTCGGCTGGACGCAATCGCGGCTGCTGGTGCCGGCTTGGTTTGGCGTGGGCTTTGCGCTGGAGCAGTATCTGGAACAGCCGGGCGCGCTCGAACTGCTAAAGACCATGGCCAACGAGTTTCCGCTGTTCATCGACCTGCTGCGCAACGTGGAACTGGCGCTGGGCAAGGTGGACATGGCTACGGCGCGCATCTACTCGTCGCTGGTGGAAGACGCGCAACTGCGCGAGCGCATCTACGACTTGTTCGACGGCGAGTTCCATCGTACGGTGCGCGCCGTTCTGGCCGTGACCGGGCAGAAAGAAGTGCTGGAGAGCAACCAGGTGCTGGCGCACTCCATCAAGCTGCGCAATCCGTACGTCGATCCCATGCACCTGATCCAGGTGGACATGCTGCGCCGCAAGCGTTCCGGCGAAGATACGCCGGAGATCAATCGCGCCATCGCCGCGACGATCAGCGGCATCTCGGCGGGGCTGCGCAATACGGGATGAGGCGGAACCGCTTGGCTTTGTTCTCGAAGCTGGACTTTTTGAAGAGTTTTCTTATACATTGATTGTCATGGATCAGTCGCTCCATGCCGCCAGGCATCTCGGATACTGTTGCTGTCGTTGACGGCACTCTCTTCCTGCGACTGAAAGTCCACCTTCTCTCCACAATTTTTGACGATTGATGTTTGTGTATTTCGCTTGCGCGGAAGTGCAAACAGAACGCCATAACTGCCTGCTGAAGCGGATTGTTCCGTCGCATTGTCTTTTCTTTTCAAACAACGCAAGACAGGAGAAATGACTTTATGCGTATTTCCGTATCTGCCTTAATTTCGCCAGTTTTCGCAAGCCGGTGGGCCGTGCCCATCTTGTTCTTTGTTCTTATCTTCGCCGCGCACAACTCGGAGGCGCAGAGTCTGGGTTACGAAGGTCCCACGGGTATCTTTGTCACTCCACTGGCCGCAACCTCGGCCTCGCCGGCTCATGGAGCTGGCCACCCGTCCATCGCTTACCATGTGTTGGCCGGTGGGCCGGTGATCGGCACCTTCAATACTGTTTCGTTTACCGAAGGTTTTGCCAAGCGCTTCGAGCTGGGCTACACGCGGGAGGATCATGCGGCTGGCAATACGACCGGTCTGAGCCCGCTGTGGACCGACGGCCTTAATCTTTTCCACGCCAAGGCGGTTGTGGTGCCGGAGAACGCGGGAAAAACCAAGTGGGTTCCAGCCATTGCCGTGGGCGGAATCGCGCGCACCAACGACAGTTACGTAGGCGACGGCTCCGGTGGGCAGGCCAGGACCAACGGCGACTTTTACCTGGTGGCAACCAAGATTGTGACTCAAACCAAGAAGGTTCCCCTGTTGCTCAACGCCGGCGTACGCGGCACAAATGCTTCACTGTGGGGGCTGGGCGGCAATGCTCCGGATTTTCAGGCGCGGGCCTTCGGTGCGCTGGGCTTTGTTTTCACAGGACCCGGCAAAAGCGCCATCATCTTTGCTTCAGAGGCCGCGCAGCAGCCGCAGCGGATCAAGGTCACCAGCGCCGGCGTTGCATCTTCGGCCTTCGATATTCCAACCTCGATTGACTACGCAGTGCGCGTGGTGCCTTCTCCCAAACACAAACTCAACATCGATGCGGGTATTTTGCAGGCCGCCGGACGCATTGCTCCCGGTGTGGATCTCAAGGCCCGCGCCCGCTTTGCTTTCGGCATTTCCTACGGTTTCTGAAGCTTTGCCTGACCACCGGAGCTGGAGACGGCTCCGGGAACATAACCCCAA
>JARLGF010000154.1 GCA_031296165.1 Occallatibacter sp.
GAAGACGGCAGCTTAGTTAATTAAGCTGCAAGTGCCAGATTATCGTTGGCAACTTTTGTTTTGCAGGCGATTACAGGTGCCCACACCCTGACATGCCTCCTAAGCCGCAATCGATCCCGTCGAAACCGTGACGCCCCCATTTGTATTCCACTCCAACAACGAAAATCTGTCGCCGGAGGACACCCAGGTGCGAGCCGGGCCAACTGGCTCGTGCTGCATCTATGCATTCTACGCCAATTCCAGTTCTTCCGGAGCCGCGCTTGCCACGCTCCCCATGGCTTTGTGGCCCTACTGTCTGTCTAGGTCGATCTTTTCGTACTCGTGCCGGGCAATCGCGGCGCGAATCTGGGCCGGCGTTTTGCCAGCCTTGGTTTGGGCGTAGGCAAGCAACGCCTCTTTGGCGCACGTCGAACACTCCGTTCCGTGCAGACCCTCGTAGCAACTGCGCAGGCTGGTATGGCCCAGTGCGCGGTCGCAGCGGCAGTTGCAGGGCAACTGGTAGAGCACGTTACCAATCCTGATCGCCTGCTGGTAGACGTGAACCTGCCAGGGATAGCGGAAGTTTTCGCCGGTCAGCCTAGCGCCCGATAAAATCGGCGGCAGCGCGCTCACCTTGAGCGGGGCAGAGGGGTGATAAGCAGGCACATCGTCGGCCGGGTTCGACCACTGCGCATAGCTGGCAGCAGTAAGGATCAGTACTCCTAAACCCACAACCCAGCGGCGGTTGAGCAAGTTTTTCATGGCAATATTCTCTCTGGTTCATTCTAGCTTGAAACCGTATGAAGCCAGTACCTGTATCTGGCCGTGTCAACCGCTCCAGCGAAGTCCGACAAGATCCGGCACAAAAAAATACGGCACGAACGGTCTAGCTGTTCGTGCCGGGAGGCCAGTGACGCAAACTACTTCCATTCGTGAAGGGCAACCCTACCCTTCTTGACTGGAATATATACACCATAGCATAGATTCAATAAAACGCAATACAGAAATCGAAATTATTTTTAGCGCTTCCGCCAAGCTATCGTTTCAGTCTGCTAGGCATCTAAGGTCCAGATGATCGATCAGCTCAAAGGATAAATTCAATTGGAGCTGTTGACAGTTTTACACAGGACAAGCGCTTTAGAATCCAGAACTTCATCCCCATCGAATGCGGAAGTTGTACACCCCTCCAACTGGCTCAGACTGGGAAAAGTTGCTGCTATTTCGGCCTTCGCCGCAGCGCTGGCAGCCGCCTGGTGGTACCGAAGTACCCTCGAAAAGCTCAGACAGGCTGAAGAAACTGCTCTAAATACGCAATTTGGGATTCCTGAAGACGACCCTGTCGACCAGGCCTGACCTCTGCTGCCGGTTGCCTTGCCCACGCTCTCAGAGCAGCTTGCCGGTCTGGACTGCCAGGGAAAAGTCCTTTTCCGTTAGTCCACCCTCATCGTGCGAAACCAGGCTCAGGTGTACCCGGTTGTACCGAATATCGATATCCGGATGGTGCCCGGCAGCCTCTGCCAGCTCACCCACCTGGTTCACAAAGCGCAAAGAGGCACGGAAATCCGCAAACTGAAAAGTTCGCACCAACGCACCTGCCTCAATCTGCCAGCCCGGCACTCGGCTCAGATGAATTGCCGCATCGGCTACTGAGAGTAGAGGCATCGTTTCTGCTCGTTAGAGCTTAGGCGGCGTCACTGTATTCGCCACGTCGAAAGTCGAGAACCGCTTGTTCTGTGCCGTGATCTCCGATCGCAACTCTTGCCAAAGCTCATTCGGAATCTTCAAAAACACCTCCACGACAGCCGGATCGAACTGAGTTCCGGAACAGCGAAGAATCTCCTGGCGCGCCAAGTCGAAGTTGCGCGCCTTCCGGTAAGGCCGGTCGCTGGTAATCGCGTCGAGGGTGTCGGCCACGGCAAAGATGCGCGCGCCAATGGGGATCTGGTTCCCGCTCAACCCGCTCGGATACCCGGTTCCGTTGTAGTGCTCCTGATGGGAATAGACGATTTCCGCAGCTTCCGAAAGAAACGGAATCTTGCGCAATATATGGTAGCCGCGCGTGCAATGCTCGCGCATGACCTCCTGCTCGTCCGGTGTGAGTTTGCCCGGTTTGCGCAGAATCTCGTCGGGGATCGCCATCTTGCCGATGTCGTGCAGAAATGCTCCGCGCGCGATCACCTTGATCTGCGCCGGGCTGATGCCCATGGCTCGGGCCAGTGCGATCGTGTAAGCGGTCACCCGCTTGGAGTGGCCTTCGGTTTCGGAATCCTTCAGATCCAGCGCGTCCCCCAACGCCTCCAGGGTCACGTCGTAGGAGTTCTCCAGATCTTCCATTGCCTGGCGCAGCATCTCGGTTCGCGCCTGCACTATCTGTTCCAGATTCTGCTGGTAGTTGTGGCTCTCCTGCAGCACCTGCCGGTGATCCAGAGCCCTCTGCACGGTGTTCACAAGGTGCTCGCGCTCGAACGGCTTCAGCAGGTAGTCGTAAGCCCCGCGGCGCATCGAGTCGATGGCCACGCTGATGTCGTGAATCGCCGACACCATCACAACGGGAAGGTTCGGTTGCAGTGCGTGGATGCGTTCCAGCAAGGCCAGTCCGTTGCCATCCTGCATCACAATGTCGGTCAGCACCAGATCGAAGCTATTCCGCTCCAGAGCCTCCAACGCTTCGCGGCCGCAGCCTGCCAACTGCACGTCGTATCCTTCGCGCTCCAGTGTGGACCCGATCATCGTGCGGACGTGCGCCTCGTCATCCACCACCAGAATCCGAAGTGACCTGCGCGCTCTTACAATCGCGCGTGTCTCTGCCTCCGCGCGTGCATTCATCTTCGAATTTGGCGCTCCCACTCCTGCCGCGTTCAAGGCCAAGCCGGATCCTCCCCTCATCTTCGGCAACGCTCGTGAAGAGGTACTCTACTCAAGTGATCGCACTTACCTGTCAACTGGACAGGTGTACTACTGACCGCAAACCAACTCAACAACCCATATCGGCAATTGTTGCATTGCCTCAACCTACTCCGATATGCGGCAAAACAATCCGATGAGCCACGATGCAGATACTAAAGCGCAAATCCTGCCTTTGGTCAGCCCTGCGGATTTTTTGCTTACGTTCCGCCGAACAAGAAAACCTCTCATGTGGCCAATACAAACCGGACGATCATGCCATGGTGCAGGCATGCGGCAGAAATGCTCTAGCAAACCGCCTCTCGATCCCGGCTGTACCAGTCTCCTCCAGCGTGAATCCTCAATGATTGTAAGCAAACGCTACGCCTACAATCGGCCCAGCTCAACAGGATATTGAATGCCACTTTATCTTAGATGCCAAAAATCGCATTTCCGCGATGCGCAATCAATATATTGTCTGAAACATGTAATTACAAGAAAGGCACATATCCGCTAAAAGAAGTCGATTGCCTATATATCGCAGACTTGGTGGTTGAATGAGATACACGAGCATTTTCACATGCCGCCAAACAGCAGTCCGGTACATTTCTCTTAAGTCAATTACCTAAGTTTACCTTGCAAGCATGTACCTCCGATGCTGCTATTGTACTGGTCCTCTGAAATTGACTTCCAGGCTTATTTCTTTGTCTCCTGACGCGCGCGCTTGGCGGCAGCCCACCCTTCCTTGGTAACCTGATGTGCCCGGGCCACGGCCAGGGCGCCTGCCGGCACGTCCCTGGTAATGCAGGAGCCGGCGCCGATATAGGCTCCATCCTCCACCGTCACCGGCGCTACCAGTGTTGAATCGCTGCCCACAAACACGCCCTTGCCGATCCGCGTGGGGAACTTGTTTACCCCGTCGTAGTTGCAGGTAATCACCCCGGCGCCGATGTTGGTTTTCTCGCCAACTTCGGCGTCGCCAAGATAGGTCAGATGGTTGGCTTTGGCGCCCTTGCCCAGCCGCGCCTTCTTGGTCTCCACAAAGTTGCCCACGTGCGCTTCTTCGCCGATAAAGCAGCCCGGACGGACGTGGGCGAACGGTCCGATTTTGGCTCCATCCGCCACCGAACTCTCGGTCAGCACACAACTTTGCCGCACCAGCACTCCGTTGCCAACCGCGCAGTTCTCAATCACCGTATACGACCGGATCAGGCTCTCGGTTCCAATGCGCGTTGAGCCCAGCAACTGCACAAACGGCTCAATCACCGTATCCGCCGCCACTTCCACTCCCGCATCGATCACGCAGGTCTCCGGCCTGAAGATGGTGACCCCCGCAGCCATCAGCCGGTTCGCGGTCGCAGCGCGCAGAGTCGCGTCCAGAGCCACCAGCTCGGCAATCGTGTTGGCGCCCAGCACCTCCGCAGCATCACCAGACTCAATGGCCACGACTCTCTCCCCGGCTGCCCGCAGCAGCCTGGCCATATCCGTCACGTAAAGCTCCCCATGCGCATTGTTGGCGGTGAGCTTGTCCAGGTGCTCCAGCAGCGGCGCGGTTCTGAAAGCGTAAATGCCTGAGTTGATCTCGCCCACGGACGCTTGTTCCGCTGTCAGCGCTTTCTGCTCCACAATCGCTTCGACTTCCGCAGAGCCCGGCGCTCGACGCAGAATTCGTCCGTATCCGCTCGGGTTTTCCGGTACTGCTGTGAGAATCGTCATCGCAGCATCTTTGGCCTGATGAAATTGCCACAGTTGCTCGATCGTTTCCGGTCGGATCAGCGGCACATCGCCCGAGAGAACCAGGATGTTTTCATAGCCGGCAATCGCCGCCCGCGCGCACTGGATAGCGTGCCCCGTGCCGCGCTGTTCCGCCTGCTCCACAAAGTGAACGCCGGCGGCAGCCACCGCTGCCTTTACCCGCTCTGCCTCGTGTCCGATCACTACATAGATGTCGCCCGGCTCAACAACCTTGCTTGCTGCGGCAATCACGTGCATCAGCAGAGGCTTGCCGCCGATCTCATGCAGCACCTTGGGACGCCGCGATTTGAGCCGCGTCCCCTTGCCCGCTGCCATGATTACCACGGCCAGCTTTTGTCCCGAATCCTGCCCAGATGTACGTTCCCGTTCGTCGCTCACTGTTTGCTCTCCGCCGCTCCTGCGTGCACTGCCGGCCGTTGCGGCATCGGAATGGTAATGTCCACGGTCTGCACCGGACCCAGCTTCAGTTCGTCCAGTCCCGGCTTGATCTCCGGCCCATTGCCCACCACCAGGACGGCCAGCTTGTCGGGATGGATGTACTTCCTGGCTGCCGCGTTCAAATTGGCCAGCGTCACCTTTTCAAGCTGTGCCTTGTAGTTCTCAAGATAGTTCGCCGGATAGCCGTAAAACTCCAGCCGTTCCCGTTCGCCCAGCACCTTGTCCTTGCTGTCGTACCGGAACAGAAATGAGTTCAGAATGTTGTCCTTGGCGCGCTTCAACTCCTCTTCCGTGAAGCCCCCGGTAGGCAGCGCCGCAATCTCCCCCAGCGTTGCCTTGGTCGCATCCACCGTCGAAGCGCTCTTGGTCATCACCACCACGCGGAACATTGCCGGATGGTCGTAGCCAAACCCGTAGCCGCCGCCCACCGCATAAGCCAGGCCCAGTTCCGTCCGCACCTTCTGGATCAGCCGGCTCGCAAACCCGCCGCCCAGAATGTCGTTCAGAACAGCAAGAGTCGGAACGTCGGGATTGTGCCTGTCCGTGCCCAGGCCCACAATCTGCACGTTGGACTGGTTCACGTCTTCCTTGTCGATAAAGGAGATCCCCGGCTTGGGACCGGCAAACTCATCGTGGCGCGCCGGCATGGCTTGCACCGGCGGCAGCCCTTCAAAGGCCGCGCGCAGCTTGGCTTCCATCGCCGCCGCGTCAAAGTCCCCGCTCACGCCCACAATCAGCTTGCCGCCTATCGTCTTGTCGTGCCACGCATTCAGATCGGCCAAAGTTACAGCGCCGATGGTGGCCAGTTCCGGCTGCCGCGTATACGGGCTGTTCGCTCCATAAACCAGCTTGGCGGCCTCGCGGCTGGCAATCTCCGATTCGTCGTCGTTGCGCCGCACAATCCCCGTGGCTTCCTGCTGCTGCGCCAGTCCCAGCTTTTCCGCATTGAATTTGGGATGAAAAAGCAGGTCCATCGCCAACTCGAAAACCTGGTCTGAATCGCCCTTCAACGAATCCCACGACAGTGAAGTCGAGTCTTCGCCGCCCCCGGTCTCAATGTGCGCCGCCTTGGCCTCCAGCAGGTCGTCCAGCGCGTCTCCGTCCATCTTCGCTGTCCCGCTGGTCCGCCACGCCTGCCCGTACAAGCCCACGAGTCCGGTCTTGCCCGCATCCTCGTTGCGCGATCCGCCCGGAATCAGCACCGATCCGGAAACAAACGGCAGCTCGTGATCCTCCTGCAAAAACAGCACGATCCCGTTCTTCAGTTCAATCCGCTTGGGCTGCTGCGGCTTGAACTCATGCAGCTTGGGAATGGAAATCTGATCCCAGGGTTTTTTCGCTTGCGCCTGCAACGCTCCCGGCGCAATCCCCGCCGCGCACACCGCGATAATCAGGCAAATCCCTCGCAAATCTTTCGTGATCAACCTCTTCATCGCGCGCCTCCAGCTTTCTGTGCAGCCGCCGCTGGAGCTGCTGTCTCAATCCATGCGCCGGTCCGGTTGCTGGCCACAAACACCTGGTTGGCCACGCGCCTGATATCGGCCTTGCTCACCTTGTCCACCTTTTCCAGTTGCTTGAAGAGTTCCCGCCAGTCGCCGTAGCGCGTCTGGTATTCGGCCAGAGTATTGGACAGTCCCTGGTTGTCGGCCAGCCCGCGCAGCAGGTCGGCGCGGGTCCGGGTCTTGTACATCGCCAGTTCCTCGTCGCTCACGTCCGCGGTCTTCAGCTTGTCAATCTCCTTGTGAATCGCATCCCGCATCTCCGCTGGTGTGTGGCCCGGCAGAGGAACCGCATAGAACGCGAACAGTCCCGGATACTTGTCGCCGGGAAACGGACTGAAACCCTCCGCCTCCGCTGCAATCTGCTGGTCCCGCACCAGGCTCCGGTAAAGGCGTGAAACCCGCCCATTCGACATGATGTCGCTGATCGCGTCGTACACCGCGTCGTCCGGGTCGCGATAGTTCGGCCGGTGGTAGCCCTCGATGTAAAACGGCTGCGTCTGTTCGCGGATTGCCACTGTCTTTTCCGCAAATTGCTTCGGCTCCACCGTGGTCATCTCTTCCGGCTTGGGTCCGGCGGGAACCTTGCTGAAATACTTCTCCAGCATTGGCATCGCCGTCTTCGCGTTCACGTCCCCCACCACTACCACCACGATGTTCGATCCCACGTAGTACTTCTTGTGGAAAGCCATTGCCTCGGTCGCGTCGATCTGGCCCACTTCGCTCGGCCAGCCGATCCCGCTCCGCCCGTAGTTGTGCGCCACGTACGCCGTTGCCAGAAACTGCTCCACAAGCCGCCCGATGGGGTTCGAGTCGGTCCGCATCCGCCGCTCTTCCACCACCACGTCCCGCTCCTTGTAAAACTCCCGCGGAACCACATCGGCAAGCCGCCCGCTCTCCAGCCACGCCCAAAGCTCCAGCCGGTTCTCCGGCATCGACCAGAAGTACTCCGTATTGTCCAGCGACGTCTCGGCGTTCACCCCGGTGGCCCCGTTCCGCTCCGCCACGTCGGTGAACTGGTTGGGAACCACGAACTTGTGCGCCTCCGCCTGGGCATCCACAAACGCCTTCTTCAGCGCAACCAGTTTCTGCGGATCGCGTCCCACGGCCTTCAGGTACTCGGCCTCGTAGGCCTTGTTCGCCGCCTCAACTTTGGCTAGTGCCACCTTCTCGGCCGGGTAGTCCTTCGTCCCGATCTGGCTCGTTCCCTTGAACGCCAGGTGCTCGAACATGTGCGCCAAACCGCTCTCGCCCGAGGGGTCGTTCACATCTCCGGCATCGATGAAAGTGGTATAGCTGAATACCGGAGCTTCCGGCCGCTCGCAGATCACCAGTGTCAACCCGTTGGGCAGAACCTTGGTTGTGATCCGCTGCTCAAAGCTCTTCAAATCCTGAGCCCAAGCCCCGCTCCAGGCCAGCGCCGTCAGCGTCAAGGCCAAAACGCCCTTACTCATCCAGGAAAATTTCCTGTTGCGCATCCAGTCTCCTTGTTCGGGTCAGGCAAATCCACAACCCGCACTCCTTCAAGCTAGTGCCCCTCACCGGAAGGGGTCAAACGGATTACGCGGCAAAGGTGGGGCAACCTGTCCTCCGCAATGCTCATGAGCGCTCAAAAGTTCTCCTCAAAGGAAGATCGCCTTCGATATACAGGGGTCTGCGGGCCAGAGAGTGGCAAACAGAGCGAACTTGCGGCGCCGAAGAGAGACATGGGGCATCCAATCATATTGGATTGCCAGATAGACCTGGAGCACTCCTTTTGAGAACGCAAACCTTAGGCGGCTTGCAGTTCCAGGATGATGGCGGCGCCGCGGGGTTCCAGGTTGACGGCGGAGGCGCGGCCATTGTGGTCGCGGAGAATGGTGGCGCACAGGCTCAGGCCGAGGCCGGCAGTCTCGCCAGTGGTCTGGGCGGGCATGAAGGGATCGAAGGCGCGATCCGGATGAGCGAAGCCGGGCCCCGAGTGGCTGATTAGAATCTGCACCAGATTGCCTTCGCTGGTCGCCTCGAGGCTGATGGTCTTGGGCTCGTCGGGAGACGGAGCACGCCCCGGGTTCTCTACCGATTCAATGGCATATTGCAGGCAGTGGAGAACCGCCTGGCGCAATTGTTGGGCATTGCACAAAACCTTGGGCAGCGCCGAGGCAATGCTCAAACGAAACTCGATGGAGCGGTGCAGAAACTCGGGGCGATGGAGCTGCTCCATATCGGCCAGCAACTCGGCAATGGAGACCGCGGTGAGTTGGCCGCCAAGGGGCCGGGAGATACGCGACAGGCTCTCCAGCGTGGACTTCATGCGGCGGGCTTCAATGAGAATGGCGTCGACGCCCTTGCGCTCCTTAGGGTCGAGAGAGGGAGTTTCTTCAAGCAGCGAGGCATACCCGAGGATCACAGTCAGCGGATTGTTCAACTGCTGGGTGACATTGCCGGCCAACTGCCCGAGGCCTGCGAACTTCTCGGAGTCGATGAGCTTTTCCAGCATAGTGGTCTGGCTGCGCGTGGCCTGGAGGCGGGCAGTGAGCATTTCGATGGGCAGCAGATCGTCGGCACGAAGCGGGACTTGAAAGTGGTTGAGAGGATTGCCCCGGATGGGGCGCATGCCGGAGAGAAGCAACGCTCCTTCGTTGTTTGATCGGCCGGCCATGGGCACGGCCAGAGCCGATTCAAACCGCAGACGAGCCAGATCGTCGCCGGGTCTGAGCCAGGGAGACAGGTCGAGCTTGAGCGTCTGGCTGCGTTCGACGGCAGGTGTGGCAGAGCCTGGCGCCAGAAAGTCCGTGACCGGGATCCGCGCAACCAGCTCGCCGAGCCCAGCGATAGTAGCCGCGTCCAGGCCGGCTGTGCCGGAGAGCCGATAGCGTCCTCCGCTCTCCAGCAGGAGGGCGGCCTGGCTGAAGCGGCTGTTGGCCACCACGGTCTGGCAGACTTCAGCTCCCTGGCGGTCAAAGTCCTCAAGCCGCCGGCGCGAAAGAATGAGGTTGGTATAGGCCTCGAGTTCCAGGCGGGCTCTGCGCTCGCGTTCCTGGGCGGCCTTGTTGATGGCCAGTTCGTCTTCCAGCGAGATCAGGATCATGCCCAGGGCCGCGACCACCTTGCCCATCACGATGACATGGATCAGATTGAGGTCGAGCGCCGGATTGAGAGCAATGGAGGGAAAAAACTCGAGCGCGGAAAGGGACCATGCCGTAAAGCCGAGAACACTGAGAAGTACGCCGGGGGAGAAACGCCTGAAGACGGTTATCAGCAGGATTGCGGTCATGAGCAGGTTGGCGCTCAGGATAAAGTTCATCGCCCAGGGAGCGCCTACCGCAAAGTAGGTCCAGAAAATCAGGCCGCCCATCACTGCGCTGATGGCAATGCCCATCCAGATGGGCATGCTGGCCCTGGTCAAATTCCAGGCCAGGACCACGAAGAAGGAGATAACTCCCAGTGCGGGAAGGACCAGAAACATCGGTCCCGATGGTGACACGCCATGACAGACCACAGACAATAGGACAGCATCGGCGACCAGCGGAATGGTGTAGGGAATGACATAGAGAACCTGGAACCTGCCCACGCGGAATCTCACGGGGGAAAGCGAGGCAAGAAACAGTCCGGAACTGATCAGAATCATGGTCTGGCCTGCCGCCAACAGCCAGGGATGCGCGCCGGGCTGCGACCTCCACGGATCCACCATGTAGTAGAGGACCATGTGGGCAATGGCACATAGGAAGCCGAGAAACCAGAGCAGCGTGCGGGTGTCGCGGAAACGCAGGTAAAGAGCCCCGAAAGCGGGCAGCAGCAGTACGGTGAGGATCAGCGCGGGGGCATGATAATAATCGGGCATGGACTCCGTACTTCTCCTTCCGCTGCTATCGACGGAATTTGTTGCTGCCTTGAATCTTGAGGGCGCCGCACGTATAGCATTTTCGGAATTGGTGTAGACCGAAGCCATGCGCTTAAGTGTCTTTTTCATTAAGAAAAAGACACCTGTTACGGCTCTCAAAAAGTCTACGTGTATTCCGAAAATGCTCTAATGCAGCGCAAGAACGGAGTGCGTGCCATTTGAGCCGGTTGCCCGCCGTTCTCTGACCGGGTAACCCACAATCGATTTTGGCTTCTTCTGAAGATGATGTATATGCGTCTAAGGTTGTAGATGGGTGAGAGATTTCAGAGACCGGGCCTGCACTCCCGGACCATGTATAGGAACTGCGGAGGAGAGACACCAGAGTGCGAAATCGATGGTTTTTGGTGATGCTGGCAGCGGCGGGTTGTATGCTTGCCGCCGCGGCGCAGGACAAGGATAGTTTTACGCCGATGGCGCTGGACTCGGGTTTCGGGATTATGGATATCTCTGTGCCGGCCACGCCGCCGGAGGAGATTATCCGCAAATTTGCCGCCAAGGAGAGCGAGTTCCGCCAGGCGTTGAACCACTATACCTATCGCCGCATTGCCCGCGTCCAGACCATCGACGACGACAACAAGGTGGATGGCGAGTACTACGAAGTGGACGACGTGACCTTTGACCACGCCGGGGCGCGCACGGAGAAGGTGGTCTTTGCGCCGGAAAATACCTTGCAGCGTGTAATGATGTCGCCCTCCGACCTTCAGGACATCCAGCACGGGTACCCGTTTGTTCTGACCACGGAAGATATTGGGCAGTACAACGTGAAGTACGTTGGCCGGCAAAAAGTGGACGAGGTGGATTGCTACGTCTTCGACGTGAGCCCCAAAGTGATTGAGAAGAAGAAGCGCTACCTCGACGGCCGCATCTGGGTGGACGCGACAGACCTGCAGATCGTGGTGACCAACGGAAGAATGGTTCCCGACGACACGCGCAAGGGGAGCGAGGACCTGCATCCGCCCTTCATGACCTGGCGGCAACAGGTGGACGGCCACTACTGGTTCCCGGTCTATACCAAGGGCGAGGGCGAGCTGCACTTCAGCGGTGGCAAAGGCTACATGGCTCAGGACGTGCACATGCGCGACACGATCAAGTACACCGACTACAAGCAGTTTGGCTCGACGACAAAGATTATTTACGAGGGCCAGGACATTACTCCGGACAAGCAGCCGGAGGCACAGCCGAAGAAGTAGCTCCGGCTCTGCCTCGAACGTGGATACCTTCGAGGGTGTCCACGTTCAGCGCTCGCGCGAGACATACACGTATTACAAGCAATCGATCGGCAACACCAACACCATCCTGCGTGTGGTGGAGTACTGGTCTTCACCCCTGCTCGGCGTGAAGGTCAAGGTAGTGCGCCACGACCCGCGCGACGGCGACCAAACCCTGTGGCTGACGGATATTTCGCTCACCGCGCCCGACCCCAACGTCTTTCAGATCCCGGCCGAATACAAAATCATCGATTATCGCAACCTCGTTCCCATCAACCGGACGCCGAATACGGAACAGTAGGGAATAAAAATCCCGTTCACTCTTTCCTTAATAGAAGAGATATTTGCGCCAGCGGTCGTCGCCGCGGCCCAACATGCGCATGATCTGGCGGCTGGTGTGCAGCGAGAAGGGGCGCGGTTCGCGCAAGAGAGCCATGTCGTCGATCTCGTTGAGCATGCGGTTGCCCTTGCGGCGGTTGCAGGCGTGGCAGCAGGCTACCAGGTTCTCCCAGGTGGAGTTGCCGCCGCGGGAACGGGGAATGACGTGGTCCAGTGTGAGGTCGCCGGGAGGCAGCGCCTGGCCGCAGTACTGGCAGATGTTGCGGTCGCGGAGCAGAATGTTTTTGCGCGAGAGGGCGCGGGTCTGGTAGGGAATGCGCCGGTACTCCAGCAGACGAATGACGGAAGGCATGACGACACGGCAGCGTTGGGCATGAAGGGTGAGGCCGTGCTCCTCCTCCGTACGCGCTACGCCCTTGAGCACCAGCACCAGGGCGCGGCGTGCCCCACAGATGTTGATGGGCTCATAGGAAGCGTTGAGCACCAGCACCGGCAATTGCAGAATCTGGTTGGTCTGCATGCCGACCTGCCCGGCAGAAGACTCGCCGGACAGAATAGCGGTCCGGGCGATCGACTTTTGTTTGCGTGCATGAATCATGGCTTTTCCCAGCGACATCTCTTATCCCCTCGTCAAAAAGATGATTGGTCTTGCGATGAATCGATGAATGCTCCTTGCAAGGTTGCTGCCCGCGCATTGCCGGACAGGTCTGTATAGTCTTCCGCGGCTACGGATGCGCCGCGGCGAAACGGGTTGACATTGCGGGCGCGGGCCAGCGTGGCCACCCACACGGAGGCTGCTCCGGCCTGATTGAGCGCAGAGGCGGCTGAGCGGGCCGTTGCTCCCGTGGTAAAAATGTCGTCGACGATGAGAACGTGCTTCAGGGTGACGGCGGACGGGTCGGAAACTGAAAAAGCGCCGCGCACATTTATGCGCCGCTGACGGGGACTCAGCCCGGCCTGGCTCTCCGTGGCGCGCAGCCGCATCAGTGTGCTTGAAGCCAGGGTCAGCCGCCACTGCGGGTGGGTTTTACGCAGGCTGCCAAGCGCATGGGCGGCCAGCGAACGCGCCTGGTTGAAGCCGCGCTGGCCATACTTGGAACGGTGCAGCGGCACCGGAACGACAAGCATCTCGGCAGGTGCCTCGGCAGCCAGTTGGGCGATGGCTTCCGCCAGCATCCGGCCCAGAACGCGAGCCGCCGGGTGCATCCGGTCGTACTTGAGCGCATGAATGGCCGCTTTCATGCGGTCCTGGTAAAGCCCATACGCAACGGCCCGCACAAAGGGTGGCGGAGCAAGACGGCAGGAGCGGCACAGCGCAGAGCCTACCGGTCCCGAACTCAGCGCCAACTGGTCAAGGATGTCGCCGCAGCGCGCGCACGAGGGTCCGGTGAGAGCGGGGAATTCCGCCCAGCAGGCACTGCAGATTGGCGCAGAAGAGAGCTGCGGCAAAGGGGAGCCGCAGAGTGTGCAGATGGCAGGAAGGAGGGCACAGCCCAGTGCATCCAGGGGACTTCGAAGCACGCGGGCCACAGCGCGCCAACGGGTAGTCTCCGATGGTGGAACGTCGAACGTCAGTGAACCGGAGTCCCTGCGGAAGACGCACCTCACTTGGGAGGCGCGGGGAAAATGTGCGCCGCCTTGCCGACAGTATACGCGGACAGTGCGTGAGATTCCATGGCGTTTGAGCCGGGAACGATGGAGACCTCGCAGCATTCATGCAGAATTCACCGCATCGTGAATCGGCGCGGAAAGACGCATGTGCCTGATAAGCCGAACACATATGCCTTCCCGGGATGGATGCTTGCCGGTCTTAAAGGATGCGGTGTTCTTCTACGACAACAACTTCGCAATGTTCGTGTTTTGCGGCTTCCTTCGTTTTAGGCGGTGCGGCGGCTTTGTGTACGGCATCGCGGACCGCTTCCTTCATTTTGCCCACGGTCGTTTCGGTTTTGCCTTTCAACTGCTGAACGGCGCCTTCAATCTGGGTTCCGGTGTTGCCGGTCAGGCTGCCCACATGCCGTTTGGCGCTGCCCACTGCTTCGTCGATTGCGCCTTTCACTCTATCCTTGTTCATTGTTTCCACCTCGTACTGCCAGTTGCTCACGAAGCGCTGGAAGGGCGCAGTATCGAAAGGAACACAGCGGACGCCCAAAGCGCTGCTCGATTCCCTGTGCGTCATTTCTCTTCCGGAACGCGAGCGGATCGCGCCTGGCGTGCGGTCCAGTTGGTCTTTATCTTTTCGTAGGTAGCCTGCATCTCATCCAGTTCCAGGTCGCTCAGCCTCTCGATATCGATGAGTTGATTGCGGGCCGTGCCCATGGCGCGGATCAGTTCGTTGAGCTTGAGATTGATAGCTCGCGAGTCGCGATTCTGGGTGTTCTGGATCAGCAGGACCATCAGAAAGGTCGCAACAGCCGTTCCCGTGCCGATCATCTCTGCCCACTTGCTGGAGAAATGAAACATGGGACCTGTGGCAGCCCACACGGCCACCACCAAACCTGCCGCCACAAACGCCCACGTTGACCCCAGCCACCCGGAAGCCCGTGCGGCGAAACGCCCGAAATGGCCGTGCACGGTCCGGTCCTGCGCTTCGATTGTTGGTTTGTTCATCGATCGTGCCTCCCTGTCGTGCGGCTCTGTCCGAGCATAGGGTTGCGGGGTTCAATGCGTCTGTCCCAAGGGGACCACACGGGATGAGCACGGGAAGCAGCGCAGATGGCGGCGACGTCAGCCGTAAAGGGCACTTGTTATTGGATGACAGAGGTCTATAGAGCCCAACGCAGGCTGGCACACGGCAACCGCCAAATGCGCAACACCGGGCCAGAGAGCAAGGCATTCAGGCGGGCCGAACTTGCCGCGGGTGGATCCTTCCCTTGGGAAAGATCCACCCGCAGACCATCTAAAAAACGCCGGCGATATAAGCCTCGGAGGGACGGGGTATATCGGCCTTGGCGCCGCACTCGGCCAGCACCACCGGAGACAGGGTGATGACCGGGCAGTGCGCGTGGGCCAGCACTTTGTAAACCACGCCGTGGCGGGTGACAGCGGCAAAAGCAGATGCACCCTGCGCGCCGAGCACGATAAGGTCGGCTTGCTGCGCCCGGCACTGGTAGAGCAACTCCTCCGTGGGGTCGCCAGGCACCACGATGGTCTGCACGGCAATCTTGTCGTGTAAATCATGTGGAATCAGCGATAAAAGATCCGTTTCAATCTGATCGATGGATCGCCCGGCAAGAACCTCGGCGCGCTCCTGGGGCCGGATCACATGCTGCAGGATGAGGCGCGCGTTGTGCTGCGCGGCCAGTTCCGCGGCAAAGCCGGCCACTACGTGGCTGGCCTCCTGCATGCTTACGGCACAGAGAATTGTGCGGGTTGCATATTTGCGATAGTCACCCGCCACCACGTCGGGGCCGACAACGCAGACCGGAACTTTGGAGGTGCGCAGCACGGCCTCAGCCACCGAGCCCACCAGCAACTTGCCGATGGGGCCGGGAGAGTGTGTCCCCATCACAATGCGGTCGATCACCCGTTCCCGCAGGAAAGCGAGGATCTGGTCGGCGGCCAGTCCCGGCCTTACGACAATCTCGCAGCGCAGGCCTGCGTCCTTGACGCGCTGGGCCAGCGGCTGCAGATGCTGCATTTCAGAGCGGGCTGCGGCGGCATAGTCGTAGTAACGGATACCCGAGGTTTCCGATGCGGCCACAATCAGGGTGTCATAGGCGTGGAAAAGGATGAGATCGGCGCCAAATTCGGTGGCTTGCGCAAGAGCGAAAGCAAAGGCTTTTTCGTTGGCGGGAATCTCGGCGGCAAAGAGGATGGTGGAAGGTTTGCTCCAACCCGGCTTCATTACGGCTGCCATGGGAACCTCCTGATGATGCGGCAAAACATTAGCAATGTTTGCCATCGGCATTCGGTGCCCGGTGGCACAGATCGGCGTGATGTGAATCACGCCGTGGACGCATAAAACCCCAGCTACCGGCGAACTGAAAATTACCAGTCTCCCAGTAAAGACGCAGGCTCCCGGGATTCGTTTGCTAAAGACGGGATTGTGCGCCGTTTTGTGGAAATTGTCCAGTGCGCGCGCGCCGAGGTTGTCGATTCAGGCATGTAAAGTGATCCCGATCACAGTCCGCCCACCCTTGAAACTGTTCTTCTGAAGCGGAATCGTGGCGCTCAGGAGCGATTTCCCCATTCATGAGGCCCTGTCGTATCTTCCCAGACGGTTTTTTCCCGGCGAGGAAATGTTCTTATCGGCAGTGTCCTGGTTTTCATGAAAAAGGTAAAAATTTCTCCATCCCCGGCGCTGGGCCCCAAGTCCGGGCCAGCCAGATCCATCTGGACGCGATTCCGCTGGAGGTCTTATGCAACCGATGAACAATATACCCGCCCGTGGCGGGTTGAACTATGACGAAACCCCCTTCCTTGCCATCTGGGAGATCACGCAATCCTGCGACCTGGCCTGCAAACACTGCCGCGCCGCGGCCCAGCCGATTGCCCACCCGGACGAGTTGACCAACGCCGAAGGCAAGAAGCTGATCGACCAGATCGCCGAGATGCACATTCCCATCTTTGTGTTTACCGGCGGCGACCCGCTCAAGCGCAAGGACGTGTTCGAGCTGATCCGCTATGCGGCGGACAAGGGCGTGCAGGTGGCCGTGACGCCCAGCGCCACGCCGCTGCTGACGCGCGAAGCCATGTTCAAGATGAAGGAAGCCGGTCTGGTCCGGCTGGGCATTTCGCTCGACGGCTCGACGCCGGAGATTCACGACACTTTCCGCGGCCTTCCCGGCGCGTGGGCGCGGACAATCCAGGCAATCGAGTGGGCCAACGAGGCGGGCATTCCCATCCAGGTGCACACCACCATCAGCCGCCACAACGCCAAGGATCTTGACAATCTGTGCGCCTTGTTCGAGAAGCTGGCCATCGTAATGTGGAATGTGTTTTTCCTGGTTCCCGTGGGGCGCGGCCAGCTTGGCGACCTGCTGAGCGGCGAAGAGTTTGAGGAAGTCTTCGGCAAGATCTACGAGTTGTCGCACCGGGTGAACTTCCAGATCAAGACCACCGAGGCAATGCACTACCGGCGCTACCTGCTGCAGAACAATCTGGAAGAGCGGAAGATGGGGCACGGGCACGGACATCCGGGCAGCAGTGCGGCAGCGGCTTATGAGCCGGGAGCGCCGACCGCCGATGCCAAGACCCGCACCGCAAGCTGGACCACGCGCCGGGTGAACGACGGCAAGGGCTTCATGTTCATTTCGCACGTGGGCAATGTTTATCCCAGCGGCTTCCTGCCGATTCATGCGGGGAACGTGAGGGAGACGCCGCTGGCCGAAATTTACCGCGAGGCGCCAATCTTCAAGTCGCTGCGGGATACCAGCAAGCTGGAAGGCAAGTGCGGAGCCTGCGAGTACAAGGAGATTTGCGGCGGTTCACGGGCGCGGGCCTATGCGCTCACCGGCGATCCGCTGGCGCAGGAGCCCTGCTGCATCTACCAGCCGAAGAACTGGGACCCGGAACTGGAACACGCGGCCGAGGCTTTCCGGGTGAAGGAGCCTGCGGGAACGCTGGTTACGCTGTAAGAGCAGGACGGCTATAAGAAAACAAGATGTGCAAGAGAAATGGGCAGGCAGTTCGGACCACTGGTCCCGATCTGTCTGCCCATTTTGCGCTTAGGCTTCGATTTTCCGCAGGCTGTCAGTGCCCGGCGGAGCTCAGGTCCACCTTGCCGCGGAACTTGCTGTAGACAAAGACGATGTAGCAGGCAGCGAGAGCCATGCCGAAGCTCCACCAGACCAGGCCCACGGCCAGCGTGTGCGGGCCGGAGATGGCGTTCTGGAGAGTGATGTTGCGGTCCGCGCCCGTGGTGGCGGGCAGCAGCGTGGGATACAGACCCCAGCAGGCCCCGGCCAGCATGAAGAACAGATACAGGCAGGAGCAGAGGAAGGCTTTCACCGGCTGGGCCTTGCGGTTCAGCAGCCAGATGCCGGCCAGCGAGGCGATTACGCCTGCCGGCACTACAAACGTAAACGGGTAATTGAAGTAGTTGTAGAGGCTGGCGGGACGGACGGCGATGGTGGCGACTAGGCTGACCACGGTGAGGGCTGCCAGCACCAGCCAGAGCGGGGTAACGATGCGGCGGGCGCGCTGGGCGAGATCGCCGGAAACTTTGATGGTCAACCAGAGCGCTCCGTGCAGGGTGAGCGCTACCAGAGCCACCAGGCCGCCGATGACCGTATACCAATCCAGAATGCCGGGCTGGACGCCGGGCTGCCAGTTGGTCCACAGGGGCAGGAAGAAGTAGCCGTCTGCCTGCAGCGGAACGCCGCGGAGCACATTGGCCAGAGCTGCGCCAAAGAAGATGGTGAGCAAAACGCTGGCCAGGCCGAAGACGCCGTCCAGCAGCGCGCGCCACACGCCCACCTCCACGTGATTGCGCAGTTCCAGGCTGATGCCGCGCAGGATCAGCAGCCAGAGAACAATCATGAGCGGCAGATAAAAGCCGCTGAAGGCCGAGGCGTAAAGCAGCGGAAAGGCAAAGTAAAGCGTGCCGCCGCCGGCCAGCAGCCAGACTTCGTTGCCGTCCCAGACCGGGCCGATGCTGGCCAGCGCGGCCTTGCGCTCCGCCTCGGTGCGGACTAGAAACAGGTGAAGAACGCCCACGCCGAGATCGAATCCGTCGAGTACAACGTAGCCGACGATCATCACCGCAACCAGCCAGAACCAGATGAAACCCATCATGACGAAAACCCTCTTGGACGACGGTGGAGATATTTGGAATCCCACCCTTTCCGCGATGAATCTGCGGAAAGGATGCACACCTCTATTGCATCAATCGGCGTGAACTGCCGGCTCCGGACCGCTGCTGATTTCGCGGTAGATCAGAACAGTGAACAGCAGGCCCATCAGCGCGTAAAGCCCCATGAAGCCGAGCAGCGTGAACAGGCCGTTGCTGGCCGACACGGTGTTCGAGTAGCCCTCGCTGGTGCGCATCAAACCGTAAATGAGCCAGGGCTGACGGCCCAGTTCCGCAGTCATCCATCCGGCGGTGTTGGCGATATAGGGCAAGGGAAAGCTGAGCAGCAGCGCCCACAGAACCAGGCGCGTATTTTCAAGCCGCTTCCGCCACAGCAGAAACGCGGAAACAACCATCAGCAACACAAACCAGGTTCCGAGTCCAGCCATGATGTGGTAGGCGTAAAAGAGCAGCGGCAGCGCGGTGGGCCACTGGTCCTGCGGGAACTGGTCCAGGCCCTTCACCTCGGCCTTGGTGGTTCCGTAGATCAGAAAGCTCAACGCATCGTTGATGACGATGGGGTTGTCGATCTGGCCGGTTAACTCGTTGGGCTGACCCATCAGCACCATGCCCGCGCCGGCCTCTGTCTTGAACAGGCCCTCCATGCCGGCCATCGCCACCGGCTGATTGCGCGCTACATATTTGCCGTGCATATCGCCAGTGGGAAAGATGATGAGGATGGTGGAAACGAGACCGGCAATAACGCCCACCTTCAGAAAGATGCGCCCATAGGCCTGGCGCCGATTCTCCAGCAGGTAAAACGCCCCCACGGCAGCCATCACAAATGAGCCGGTAACCACCGCGCCGGTCATATTGTGCGCATACTGCAGTAAGCCCCAGGGGTTCAGCATCAGTTGCCAGAAGCTAAGCACCTGAAACTGGCCGTTGGGCAGGCGGTCGAAGGCGACCGGATGTTGCATCCAGGCGTCGGTGACAATGATGAAGAATCCGGAGATCCACGAGCCCACAAACACCATCACCGCCGAGAACCAGTGCATCAGTTTGGAGATGCGCTTTTCGCCATAGAGAAACAGGCCCAGGAACGCCGACTCCAGAAAGAAGCTGAAAACGCCTTCCATGGCCAGCGGCTGGCCGATGACGCCGCCGGAGAGCCGGGAGAAGCGCGCCCAGTTGGTGCCGAACTCGAACTCCATGGGAATACCGGTGACCACGCCGAAGACAAAGTTGATGGCGAAGATGCGCCCCCAGAAGCGGGCCGCGCGGTCCCACTGTTCGCTGCCGGTGCGGAGCGCGACCGACTTCAGCACCACGATCAGCAGGGCAAGGCCCATGGTGAGCTGGGGAAACAGATAGTGGAAGGTGATGGTAAAAGCAAAGTGCAGGCGGTGGATCAGCTCAGGTGTCATTCAGGGCCTCTGGTTGCGGAACGTACGCGGGGAAAGCGGAACAGGGCGACAAAGCCTCAGACGAGAGCGATTATAGACCTGCTGGAACCATGATGATAGGAAAGGCCGTGGGCTCCATAATAGCTTTTCCTGTGATTTAAATCACATGCAGCGCAGGGCCTGATGCTTGATCCTGATTCTGCAAGGGAACAACCCTTGCGCGGCTGAAAGATTCCCCTGCAACACCTGCTCGATTAGCCGTAAATTACTGTAATGATGAGATGAGGTCAACGATGCGGACTGCAATCATTGGTGGTGGCATTGCGGGTCTGGCGGCTGCCTATGAGCTGGAAAAGGCTCGGGCGGCAGACGCGGAGGTGGAGTACACGCTGTTTGAATCGCGCGACAGGCTGGGCGGTTCCTTATCTTCGGAAATTGTGAACGGCGCAGTGCTGGAGCGGGGCCCGGATTCCTTCTTGACCGAAAAGCCCTCGGCCATCGAGTTGTGCCGCGAACTGGGACTGGGCCCGGATCTTCTGCCTTCGAACGACGCGGCCCGCAAGACGTACATCCTGGTGCACAACCGGCTGATCGCCCTGCCTGACGGGCTCATGTTCCTGGTGCCCACCAGGCTGATTCCCACAGCGCTCACGCGGCTGTTCAGCCTGACCACCAAAATACGCATGGGGCTGGAACTGTTGCTCCCGCCGCGCCCTAGCGGGCTGCCCGACGAAGCTGTGGCGGCGCTGGTAAAGCGGCACTTTGGCTCCGAGGCCGTCGACCGGCTGGCCGATCCGCTGCTCTCTGGCATTTACGGCGGAGACGCCGCGCAACTCAGTGCGCGTACCGTTTTGCCCGGACTGGTGAAGATGGAGAGTGAATACGGCTCGCTCACCCGCGGCATGTTGGCGGCGCACCGCAAGATGCGCGCCATGGCAAAGGCCTCCGCAAAAGCGAAGGGACAGGGCCAGGCTCCGGCAGGCGCACGGCCGGCGCCGCGATCGATTTTTACGTCGTTGCGCGGCGGAATGCAGCAGTTGATCGACGCCCTGACGGCGCGGCTTGATCCGGCCTCGGTGCGGCTGGCCACGCCGGTAAGCTCAATCGAAAAGTCTGCGCATGGCTGGAGGGTTAAGGCTGACGGAAGAACGGAGATTTACGATGCTGTGATTTTGGCCTCGCCCGCCTGGGCCGCCGGCGTGCTGCTCGCCCCGGTTGACGCGGCGCTGGGCGAGGACCTGAGCGCCATTCCCTACTCATCGTCGATCACCGTCAACATGGTCTACGACGAGGCGAAGCTGGGACCGCTGCCGGAGGGGTTCGGTTTTCTGATTCCGGCCGTCGAGGGGCGCGCCATGCTGGCCTGTACCTTTGTCCACCGCAAGTTCCTGGGGCGCACGCCGCCGGGAAAGGCGGTTTTCCGGGCCTTCCTGGGGGGCATGAAGAACGAGGGCCTGCTGGCCGAGAGCGACGAAGCCCTGGTAGCCACCGTGCGCCGGGAGCTGAAAGAGATTCTGGGGATTGAAACCGAGCCGGAGCATACGCAGGTTTCGCGCTGGCGGCGGGCCATGGCGCAGTACGCCGTGGGCCACCAGGAGCGCATTGCCCGCATTGCCGCACGCGTGGCCACGCTCCCCGGGCTGCGCCTGGCCGGAAACGCGTACGACGGCATCGGCATTCCCGACTGCATCCGCCTCGGCCGCAAGGCAGCGCGGGAACTGGTGGCAGCAGCCGAGCAGCAGCCTGTAGCTCCCAGCCTCTAGCACCTATCGCGGCGCCACCGACGACGGATGATTGCTGTCGTGGAGAACCGTGCTGCTGGCTTTCAGTCCATCGCAGCGTAGCACGGGATTGCCCGTATACTTGACGCAAAGTATGACGACTCAAGCGGACACAATTCTCACCACCATCCTGGCTTCCACGCGGAACACGGTTGCCGCGGCAAAAACGCGCGTGCCGCTGGCTGAACTGGAGCAGCGTGCTACGCTTCACCGGCCTCGCGGCTGGGCGGGTGCTCTGCGGCTGAAGGCTGCCACCGGGCCGGCAGTGATCGCCGAGATCAAGAAAGCCTCGCCCTCGAAAGGGTTGATCCGCGCGGACTTTGACGTTGAGTGGCTGGCCCGGCGCTACCGGGCGGGCGGCGCGGCGGCGCTCTCCGTGCTTACCGACGAGCCGTTCTTCCAGGGCAGCCTGCGCAACCTGGAACTGGCCTCGGCTGCGGTTCCGCTACCCTGCCTGCGCAAGGATTTCATGGTGGACGAGTACCAGATTGTGGAGGCGCGCGCGCACCGGGCAGACGCCATCCTGCTCATCGCCGCCGCGCTCGGCAATGCCGAAATGCGCCACCTGTCCGAGGTTGCCAAGGGCTTCTCGCTTGACGTGCTGGTGGAGGTGCATACGGGCGAGGAACTGGATCGCGTTCTGGACTCGCTGGGCCAGAGCGGCGCGGACGCCATCGGCGTAAACAACCGCAACCTGAAGACCTTTGACGTAAGCCTGGAAACCGCACTGGCATTGGTTGAACGCATTCCGGCGAATGTGGTGCGTGTGGCGGAGAGCGGGATTTCCGCCCCGGAAGACATCTCCCGTTTGCGCAAGGCCGGGTTTGACGCGTTCCTGATTGGCGAGAGCCTGATGCGGCAAGCGGACCCAGGCGCGGCGCTGGCGGCGCTGCTGGCAGGCACAGAGGTAAGGCCATGAGTTTGTGGATCAAAATCTGCGCCAACACCTCGCTGGAGGACGCGCTGCTGGCTGTTGAAGCCGGAGCCGATGCGGTGGGGTTTGTGTTTGCGCCAAGCCCGCGGCGGGTGACGGCGGCGCAGGTGGTGGCCATCACGCCGCATCTGCCCGCAACCGCGGAGAAGATCGGCGTGTTTGTGGACGCCGCGCTGGACGAGATTGAAGCCACGGTGCGCGCCTGTGGGCTGACCGGCGTGCAACTGCATTTCAATGCGGAGCCGGAGTTGCCGGCAAAGCTGCGCGAGCGGTTGGGACCGGAGATCCGGACGCTGCGCGTAGTGCACTTTGGCGCTGGGGATCTGGTTGCCGAAGAGATTGCACGGCACGCCGGGAACCCGCATGTGGATGGGGTGCTGGTGGACTCGCGCACGGCTGCGGCGGTGGGCGGCACGGGCGTAGCGTTCGACTGGGTCGAGGCGCGGAAGACGGTGTTTGGCGATGCGGGAAGACTGAAGCTGATTGCCGCGGGCGGGCTGAGTCCGGCGAATGTGGCGGAGGCGATTGCCGCGCTGCGGCCCTGGGGCGTGGATGTGGTCTCCGGCGTAGAAGCCGCACCGGGACGCAAGGATGCCGCTAAAGTGCGGGAGTTTGTGGCACGGGCGCGGGCGGCCGTGCGCGGATGAACGAAACGCTCGCTTATAGGGTGCGGTTTTACTGCCATTTGAGAAATCGAGACCTGGGCACCCGGCGGATCGCGCGTAAGGGAACTACCCGCTGGGTGATTGAGTTCGCGCACGAAATGCTCATGCCCTGTTGCGCATAATGCTCTATGTGGCATAATCATCTTATGAATTGGTCCGCCTCCTTCCATCCGAAGTTCAGGGAAGAGGTTGAAGAACTGCCAGAGGCGGTGCAGGACGGATTAGCCGCCGCCCTCGCGCCACTTCGGAAATTCGGACCATCCTTGGGACGGCCCGACGTCGACACGCTGAATGGATCGAAGTACGCGAACATGAAAGAACTTCGTTTCAGAGCGGATGGGGGCGTCTGGCGCGTCGCTTTCGCCTTTGACCCGCGGCGCAATGCAATTCTGCTTGTCGCCGGAGACAAAGCTGGCGTAAGCAAAGCTAAATTCTACAAACGGCTGATCGAAAGGGCCGATTCGCGGTACAAGGAACACCTCGACGACCTTTAACCAAGAGGAGCGGCTACGATGCGTGGAATGATTTCAGTTGATGACTGGATTGCCACTTTGCCGATTGAGCGGCAAAAGGCTATTGAAGCGAGGGGAAAAGAGTTGATCGCCAAGGTGGAGCGGCGCATGACCCTGGCAGAACTGCGCAAGGGACGTAAGATCAGCCAGGCAACGGTTGCGGAGGCTCTGGGAATCGGACAGATGCAGATTTCGCGGCTGGAGAAGCGCAAAGACCCACGCCTCTCCACGATGGCGCGCACCGTGGCGGCAATGGGTGGGCACCTGACGATGATCGCGACCTTCCCCGACCAGGAGCCGGTTGTGCTTGTGGCTTCGCAAGAGAAGCCGCGCCGCCGGAAGACTGCCTGATCCGGGAGTTGAATTCATGAAAAACAAGCGCTACGCCAGTGTGTGGGATGCCATTGAAAAGACTCCGGCGCAGGCTGAGAACCTGAAGCTGCGGTCCTCGCTGATGCTGGCTCTCAAGCGTCACATCGAACGCGAAGGATTGAGCCAGACCGAGGCGGCAAAGGTCTTCGGCGTGACTCAGCCGCGCGTATCCAACCTCATGCGCGGCAAGATCGAACTGTTCGGCCTGGATATGCTGGTCAACATGCTCTCCGCAGCCGGGCTGCGCGTGACGTTGCAGGTGAAGAAGGCAGCGTAATATCAAAGCTCTGATGCACCTCCTAGTACACTAAGAAGTTCCCCAATTTCTCGGGCAGACCCGCAGGAGGCCTCCATGGCATCAGTCATTGTTCCAGCAGTTCCCTCAGAATCGCGGCCGGGCCGCTTCGGCGTCTACGGCGGACGGTACGTGCCGGAGACGCTGGTGGCGGCGCTGGACGAGCTGGAGCGCGAGTACAACCTGGCCAAGGCGGACCCGGCGTTTCAGGCGGAGCTGGCCGACCTGCTGCACAACTATGCGGGACGGCCTACGCCGCTCACCTTTTGCAATCGGCTGACCGAGCAGTTGGGCGGGGCCAAGATTTATCTGAAGCGCGAAGACCTGCTGCACACCGGAGCGCACAAGATCAATAATGCGCTGGGCCAGGGGTTGCTGGCCAAGCGGATGGGCAAGAAGCGCATTATTGCCGAGACCGGGGCTGGCCAGCACGGCGTGGCCACGGCTACCGTCTGCGCGCTGCTGGGCATGGAGTGCGTTGTCTACATGGGCGACGTGGACATGGCGCGGCAGGAGCTGAACGTGCTGCGCATGCGGCTGCTGGGCGCGGAGGTGCGCGGCGTCTCGTCGGGCTCGCAGACGCTGAAAGACGCCATCAGCGAGGCCATGCGCGACTGGGTCACCAACGTGCGGACGACTTACTATCTGCTGGGCAGCGCGCTGGGCGCGCATCCTTATCCGACGATGGTGCGGGACTTCCAGCGCGTCATCTCGATCGAGATGAAAGAGCAGATTCTGGAGAAGGAAGGCCGGCTGCCGAGTGCCGTGATTGCCTGCGTGGGCGGCGGGTCAAACGCCATTGGCGCGTTTTACGAGTTCATTCCCGACCGGCAGGTGCGTCTGATTGGCGTGGAGGCAGGCGGGCGCGGAACCGAGTTGGGCGAACATGCGGTACGCTTCCGCGGCGGAACGCCGGGAGTGCTGCAAGGGACCTATTCCTACGTGCTGCAGGATGAGAACGGGCAGATTGCGCTGACCCACTCGGTTTCAGCGGGACTGGATTATGCGTCGATTGGACCGGAGCACGCGGCGCTGCACGATTCGGGACGCGCGGAGTACGTATCGTGTGACGATGCGGCGGCGCTGGATGCGGTGGTGAGGCTGGCGCGGACGGAGGGAATTTTGCCGGCTCTGGAAAGCGCGCACGCCGTGGCCGAGGCCCTGCGCATCGCTCCCGCGATGGCGGCCCATGACATACTGGTGGTGAACCTTTCCGGACGCGGCGACAAGGATATGGGTATCCTGGCGCAGGAGTTGAAGCTGTAGGGAGCGTGAGGACTGCAGGGTTGGCGCGGGATACGGCGACAACGAAAAGCAACCACAGGTCCTTCGACTACGTTTGTCGCAAAGTACGCGCCAAACTCCGCTCAGATTTGTGGTGGGCCGATCGTTTGAGGTTCGTGGTTTCCCACCCTTTCGCCAGAAAAAAGGCGAAAGGATGGGGCACGGGGCTTTGATTGCGGGGCTTTGATTGCAATGGCGATTCTGTTTGAACACAAACCGGGACTTGTGGTGTATTTGACGGCTGGCGATCCGAGCCTGGAGGCTACGCGTGAGATTGCGATTGCAGCGATCGATGCGGGCGCGGCAGTGCTTGAACTGGGGGTGCCGTTCAGCGATCCGCTGGCCGACGGCCCGGTGATTCAGCGCGCCATGGAGCGGGCGCTGGCGCACGGAACGCGGCTGGCGGACGTACTGAAGCTGGCAGGCGAAATTCGCGCGGCGCGACCCACGGCGGGTCTGGTGATTTTCAGCTATCTGAACCCGATTCTGCGCTATGGGCTGAGCAAGTTTGCCGACGATGCGGCGGCTGCTGGCGCGGATGGCGTGCTGGTGACCGACCTGATTGTGGAAGAGGCCGGCGAGTATCTGGCCGAGATGGAGCGGGTAAAGCTGGCGCCGGTTTTTCTGGCTGCGCCGACCAGTCCCGACCAGCGGCTTGAGGCCATTGCGACTCATTCAAAGGGTTTTGTGTATGCCATCTCCCGCGTGGGCATTACCGGCACGCAGCAGAGCCTGACCTCCGATGCGGCAGCGCTTGTGGCGCGCATCCGGCGATGGACCCGGCTGCCGGTAGCCGTGGGGTTCGGCATCTCGAATAGCGAACATGTGGCCCAGGTGGGGCAGTTTGCGGATGCCGCGGTGATCGGCAGCGCGATTGTGGAGTTGATTGAGAAGTCGACTCCCGAGACGGCGCCCGGCGCGGTGGCTCGATTTATCAAGGGCCTGCACCTGCCTGAGGCGGCGCTGGCCCGGTAACTACCCCCCCGGAGGCGGCCCGGCAAATCACACGGCTGGCCGCATGAATGGATTCAACTCTTGCCCTTATGCATCCGGTGCGGCAGATCTTCACCCAAGAGGACCGCATCCGGAAGCCGAGGGGCGCAACACGAGGATGAAATGACCTTGGAAGAATTGCGAGAGAAGATCGATGTTCTGGACCGCCAACTCGTCGACTTGCTGAGCGAGAGGGCGCGCGCCGCGCAGATGGTGGGCTACCTGAAGGCCGCAACGGCGCTGCCTGTTTACGAGCCGGCGCGCGAAAAGGTGGTGTACGCCAACGTGCGCGCGGCCAACAAGGGCCCCCTGCCGGACATCGAACTGACGCATATCTACGAGCGCATCATCGACGTGATGCGAGCCCTGCAGAGGGACGAGTTGGCATCGGAGAGGAACGCCCAGGCGCAAACGCCGGGCATCGCCACTGGCGCACAGGCGCCCGAGACAGGGAAGAAGCAATGATTGTCGCAATGCAGGAAAGAGCCACCGAAGAGCAGATCGATTCCGTAATCGACGCCTTGGTGGAAGCCGGAGTCAATGTTCATCGAACTACCGGGTCGACGCAAACCATTCTGGCCGCCGTGGGTCCCACCGCCGGCCTGGATCTGACAAAGTTCGAGCTGCTGTCAGGCGTGCTTTATGTGCATCGCATCACTGCACCGTACAAGCTGGCCGGGCGCGCTTTCCGGCCGGAAGGCACCGTGGTGGAGTTTCCTAACGGCGCCAAGATCGGCGGCAACCAGGTTGCCGTGATCGCCGGGCCGTGCGCCATTGAAAACCGTGACCAGATCTTCACCATTGCCGCTTGCGTCAAAGCCGCGGGAGCGGGTTTCCTGCGCGGAGGCGCCTTCAAGCCGCGCAGTTCGCCGTACGCTTTTCAGGGCCTGGGCATTCCCGGGCTGAAAATCATGCACGAGGCCGCGCAGGCGCACGATCTGCTCACAGTGACTGAAGTGATGGAGATTTCGCAGATCGAGCCCATGCTTCCCTATACCGACTGTTTTCAGGTGGGCGCGCGCAACATGCAGAACTTCAATCTGCTGCGCGAACTGGGCCAGGTGCGCAAGCCGGTGCTGCTGAAGCGCGGCATTGCTGCCACCATTGAAGAGCTGCTGCTGTCCAGCGAGTACATCATGTCCGGCGGCAACTACGACGTGATTCTGTGCGAGCGCGGCATCCGGACGTATGAAACTTCTACCCGCAACACCATGGACATCTCGGCAATTCCCGTGGTGCACAAGCTCTCACATCTGCCTATCGTGGGCGACCCCTCGCATGGCACGGGCCGGCGCGACATGGTTCCGGCGATGGCCAAAGCAGCGGTGGCCGCGGGCGCGGATGCGATTCTGGTGGAGATTCACCCCAACGCCGACAAAGCTGCCTCCGACGCGGCGCAGACCCTGTACCTGGAACAGTTTGAGCAACTGATGCGGGAGCTGCGCGTGGTAGCCGCGGCGGTTGGCCGGACGTTGTAAGGTTGGTGAGAGCGCGTAGTTAGCGGTGTTCGCAAAGTCCAGCTCCGCTAACACGCGCGCAGCGCGGCTAACACCGCGAATACCGCTCTCTTGAAAGCTGTTACAGCGAGGGACGCACGCATGATCGAGCGCATCGCCATTCTGGGCACGGGCCTGCTGGGCACATCGGTGGGCCTGGCGTTGCGTGCGGCGGGCTTTCGCGGTTCGATTGTGGGGTGGAACCGCAGTCCTGAAGGGGCGCAGGCCGCGCTTGAAATGGGCGCGGTGGACTCGATTGCCGCCGACCCCATGCAGGCCGCGCGGCAGAGCCAGGTGGTGTTGCTGGCTGTGCCCATCTACGCAACGCTGGACTTCATGGAGAAGCTGAGCGGCATCCTCGGCTCCGAGCACATGGTTACCGATGTAGGCAGCACCAAGCGGCTCATCTCCGAGGCCGCGGCCCGCCTGTTCAACACGCCGGCGCGCGCGGCGTTTCTTCCCGGCCATCCTATGGCGGGCAAGGAGCGGGGCGGGGCGGCGCTGGGCGACGCCAACCTGTTTCGCGGTGCCGTCTGGCTGTTCACGGACGCCCCTGAAGCGCAACGTTCCCTGCACTCGGCGGCCTTGGTCAAGGGATGGCGGGAGTGGGTTGCGGCCATGGGCTCAAAGACCCTGGATCTGGACCCGGCGCGCCACGATGAACTGGTGGCCTGGGTCAGTCATTTACCGCAGTTTGTATCCACAGCCCTGAGCGCGCTGCTTGAAGGCGAAGTCGGCGATGCGCCGGAACTGAAACTTGTGGGCGGCCGCGCGCTGCGCGAGATGACGCGCCTGGGAGCCAGCCCTTACTCCATGTGGCGCGATATCGCCTATACCAATACCGAGGCGGTTCAGGCGGCACTGCTTGCCCTGGAGCAAAGACTGGCGCATCTGCGTGAAAACCTGCGCACGCCTGAATTGCGAGATGAATTCGAGAAGGCGAATCGCTTCCGGAGAGAGTAAAGCAATCCGGCGCTCAACCTTCTGAAAGATTCGCACCCTCACCCCAATAAATGCTCTTGTCTTACTCCGCTTCCTGCGCCGGTTCCACTGTTTCCTGCGCCGGGTCAAGAACTTTGAAGCCCTCGCTCCGGGCGGCTTCAAGCAACTGCGGCGAAGCAGAGACAATGACGATCTCCGTGGCCTGGAACATATCGCGGGCCACGGACGCAGTGGCCAGTTGCAGGGTATCGGGCCAGCGCAGGTGGGTACGGTCAAGGAGCTGGCGCGCCGCCTCAAGCACGGCTGGATTGAGCGGTTGCTGCACCATGCGCGTGGCTTCCATGCGCAGGCTGTCGAGTGCTGCGGCGGCATCTTCCGGCGTAATATCGCCGGCCCGCTCGCGCCGCCGGATCGCCGCGTAAACCTCAAGAGGCGTGGAGGCGGAGATGAGCTTGCGGTTGTCCTCGACGGCCTCCATCAGTTGGATCAGGGCATCGGTTCCTTGCTCCTGCACAAACAGCTTGGCAAAGGCCGTGGCTTCAAGGAAGTAGAAACTCACTCGTCCCCCCGTTCTTCTTCAATGGCCTCGGCAATGGACTCGCCATGGAGAGCAACGGGATGGAATCGCTGGGCCTCCTCGGGAATGCCGGCCTCGGCGCGGTTGAGGCGAATGGTGGTGGTGGGATAAGCCGGAGTCTTGGGATTGGCAATCTTGCTGGTATGCACGACGCCGCGCTGGATCGCCTCTGCCAGCACCGCCTGGCGGGAATCGGGATGCTGATTCCAGCGGTAGGCCTTGCGCGGCAAAAACGAGTCGCGGAACCACTTGAGGGCGATAAAGGCATGGCCCCCGCGCTCGGCTTCGGCCAGTGCTGCGCACAACTCATTCACGCGGGCGTCCAGGTCGGCGGGAATCATGGCGTCCTGGGCGTCGTCCTCCTCGGAGAACGCGTGGCTGTCGGGCGCGCGCTGTGAGCGGACGGCACGGGGTAAAGGTTCGCCGTCGCCGGTACGCTCAAAGTAAATGCGCACCTCGTCCTCTTCTGGCGACCAGACGTCGGCCATTGCATTGCGGCGCTTGCTGCGGCCGTTTTCGCTGCACAACTCGACGATGGCCTGGTATCCGGCAGGCGCCAGAAAACGCAGAGCGCTCGTCAGGCCGGGGTCCTGGGAAAACGCCAGTTCGTTCAGAGCTTCTTCAACGATTTCTTCCGCTTCGGGAATGCTGAGGTCGCTTACTTCTACGCTGCCGGGAGCAGCTTTTGCCGATTTCATGTCTTTCTTCTCCATATATTGCACTATCGCCTGCGGGACGGCATCTTCTCCGGATGGCTATCTGGCCTGGTTCGGGAGTTGCTTTGCGCTGTACACCGCGGGCTAAAAACAACCTTGGTTCTAAAACTTCGACCTCTCCGCTCCGGCAGCCGCCGTTCGGTATTGGCCCATTCGGGCGTTGGTCAATTATGTTTTGTTGAGTGGTTCCGCTAACTCCGGTTTCTATCCGGCCAGTAAAAGGCGGCCTGGGTGTTTCTCGAATCAATGTAAGTCGGTCCATGGTATTTATTTGGCTATTACCTTATAAAAGCCATCAGCCGCTTTCTCTTCTACTCCGCCTGGTTTCGAGAAATACGCTTGCTCGCCGTAAAGCTATACAGCCCACAGTGTACTCGATATTTTTATCTTGCGCACTGCTGGACGGAATTAATTGTTACCGCGCAACACTAATTTCTGGAAAAAGTTGCGCGGCCGCCGCGCTAACATCGTGCGCTTGAGTTCGTACAATAGAAATATGCGACGCTGCTTACTGTTTCTATTGCTCAGTTGCCTGGTATCAACCAAACTGTACGCCTCGGACCTGGCGTTTGACCTTTCCGGACCCAAGGTGGATGTGCATGTGAAGCGCGGCGAGGTGACTTTGCCGATTGGCGAAGTTCCAAACCTGCTGCCCGGTGACCGGCTCTGGATTCATCCAGACCTGCCTGAGAGCCAGTCCGCCCATTTTGTTCTCGTCGTTGCTTTTCTGCGCGGACCCACCAATCCGCCGCCGCCGGAGTGGTTTACCCGTGTGGAGACCTGGACTCCTGAAGTTCGTAGCGAGGGTGTGTTTGTGACCGTGCCCGCGGAGGCGCAGCAAGCACTGATCTTCCTGGCTCCGGAGACGGGCGGCGACTTTAATACTCTGCGCGGCGCCGTGCGCGGACGCCCAGGGTCGTTTGTGCGCGCCGCTCAGGATCTGCAGGCAGCCAGTTGGGACCGGATGCGTGTGGAAGCCTATCTGGCCGAGGTGAAAGTTACTTCGCAGACCGACCTGAAATCTCTGAAAGAACACGCCGAGATGTCCGCCCGCAGCCTGGGCATCAAACTGAACCAGCAATGCTTCGATAAGCCGATCGACCAGCAGGCTCCCTGCCTCGCGGCAAACCCCGAAGGGCTCGTCATGGACGACGCCAATGCGCAATCGCTCGTGGCGCAATTGGCCAACGGCTCCACGCTGGACCTGATGAACGCGATCAGTTCCAGCAGCATGGCTGGTGGCGGTGCATATAGCCCGTATGTCGGTGCTGTCGTGGATACGGCCAAGATTTTTTCCTCCATGCATACGGCCCACTTCCAATACATTCCCGCCCTCGCGCTGCCCATGGCGGATACGCTCAACCTGCGGCTCAACACGCCGCCCTCGTTCCGCAATCCCAAGTCGGTAGTCGTGGTGGCGCTGCCTCCCTTGGGGCCGGCCAGGCCGGAACCGCTGCACCCGGTCAACCCGGCAGATCGTTTCTGCGCACAAAAGCCCGGGCTGGTCCTGCCCGCCGAAGGCGCGCCTTTGGCATTCGCATCCCAGATTGCTCACGACCTTGTCCTGCACATCGAACCCCAGGCCGGGTCAGGCGACTCTCCTGTGGATCTGCCGCTGAAGGCCGATCCAGCCAAGGGCGGTCTGGTACAGGTCCATCCGGTTTCCACTCTGCCGAACGGTGATCTGACCGGCGTATTGCGCGGCAAGTGGGGCTTTGACGACTGGGAGGGTCCACGATACAGTCTGCACGCGCCGCAGTCCGGCAAGTGGTCGCTGGAAGATGGCGACCAGTCTGCCCTGGTGGTGGGCCGTGAAGACACGCTGCACTTTGAAGGCGACAGCACGCTCTGCGTCGACCGGGTTGAGAAACTCGCCGCCAGCGGCAACTCGCTGCGGCTCACCTGGAAGTCGCCCAGGCCGGAGTTGCTGGAGGTATCCGTGCCCATGCGGAATGCGTCTCCCGGGCCGGTAACCCTGCAGATTAGCCAGTTCGGGCTGAAACAACCGGACAAACTGGTTCTGAAGGCTTATGCCGAGGCCGCGTCGCTGGATCGCATGACGCTGAACGCGGGCGACACCGTGGCCCTGTTGAAAGGCACGCGGCTGGACGAGGTGGCCAAGGCGGAACTGGAAGGAATTGCGCTGACCCCGGCCCACCTGAGCCGTGTGCAGGGTTCTGACCAGTTGGCTCTGAACGCCTCTGCTTCCACGGCCAGCCTGGACCCCACAAAGCCTTACTTTGCCAATGTGCAGTTGCGGGACGGCCGGAAACTCAAGGTGCCCGTCACGGTGGATCCGCCGCGGCCCCAGGTCAGCTTGCTGAGCAAGGGAACCCAGGACGGCAGCGCCGCTACGCCCTCACCGGTAACGCTGGGCAGCCCCGACGACCTGCCGGTCAACGGACGGCTGGTTTTCTTTCTCAAGTCCAGCGTCCCGGCAAACTTTCCTCGTGATGAGAAGGTGGAGGTGGCGGCGGCCGACGGCAGCTTCCGCACCGTACTATCGCTGGCCGACGGAAGCCTGATGCTGGAGGACGCCAAAACCGCGATGGGCAGCGTGGAACCGCTGGCCCGTTTCGGTTCTTCGGCCTTTGGGCCGGTGCGGGTACGCGCCCTCTCGGCCGACGGTACGGCTGGCGACTGGCTGCCCTTGGGAACCCTGGTGCGGGTGCCGGCATTCAGGGATTTACGCTGCCTGCACGCGGTGGCCAAACCCTGCACGCTGACCGGAATGAATCTATTCCTGGCCGTGTCCATCGCCGCCACATCCGATTTCGGCAATGCGGCCGATGTGCCGCCTGACTTTACCGGTACCCAACTGAGCGTGCCCCACCCGGTCAACGGAGTGCTTTATTTGAAGCTGCGCGACGCCCCGGAAACGGTTCAGACGCTCACCCTGCCGGTAACGCCGATGGCCCAGCCGGAATCAAAGCCGATTGCGCCGCAAGTCCAGCAGCTTGTTGCTCCGCCGGAGGCTTCAGGCACGCAACCTGCCGCTCCGGTCTCGGCTCCCGCTGCGGCTCCGGGCACACAACCGGCTACAGCTTCGCCGGCTGCAACGGCAACAAAACCTGGAGCTTAGAGCATTTTTACCATTTGTGTAGAGCAGCTTTGAAGGGTACGGACTTCACAGGCTGCGGAAAAACTCAATCCAGCGCGCGTTGCGCAAAGTTGTGTGAAAGGGCACGACTTCAGTCGTGCCGCAAGTGCTTCAAAAGAAAGGCGGGGCTTTAGCCCCTGAAAAATGTTCTTGGGTTCTTGGCCTGGATACTGGCCTTTTTCCGCAGCCTGTTCAGTCGGGCCGCAAGTGCCCTGCCGCCATAAACTCGATGATTGAGACGCCTGTTTTGCGCCCAAAATACGCCAAAAAGCGCCAATCCATCCGAAATGACGCGCTGGCGAGCAGGTTTCACTGCCTCTGCAGCGCCGCTTTTCGCCGATTTTCACGGATGGCTCAGCCCTGACCGTCCAAAATGATCGGGTGCCCCCTGTGCCTCGCTGTTGGGCACCGGGGAGACCACGAACCAAAAACGCGCAGCGTGTCTGCCGCACCGCAGATTTGCAGATAATTACCCTCCTCAGGCGCACAATTGTTCCATGGTGTCTTTTTTGAGCCAGGCAGTTGGCCCACTCACCGATCCATTCACCTGTCTATCCCAAAAAAGCGAAACTGTGCCTCATTCATCGCGGCTTTATCGCGATGAGTGGGCCGCCGGGCCGCAAAGGAACGCCATCAAAGGAGTTTTCAACCCGATGCAGAAACGTCCAAATCTCGCATTACGGTACCAAAACCTCCAAAACCACCCAAAAACCGCCTATAAGTCCTTTGTTATCTAATTTTTGATATATAACCCCTTTAGAATCTAATTTTTGCGGCGACAGACCCCTCGCATCTCGTTGAAACTGGAGAAC
>JARLGF010000155.1 GCA_031296165.1 Occallatibacter sp.
TGCGGCCATTCCAGAACAGCTTGGCGTCTGTGTGCTTCGGTTCGGTCCGGCTGTCGATGGCCATTGCGTTCCCCTTTTGATCTATGGCAATAGTATATACCACACATAATTACCGTGTTCACAATCTTTCCCGCCTGGAAAGGCTGTGACCTCGCGAGCGCAGCTGCGCCGTGCGCGATTGCCTGCATCCAGCCGGGCAAGAAATTGGGGAGAACCTTTTGTGGCACCTGCGTGCGCGGCTTGCGTCCGTTTGGATTCGTCTACTATGAATTCACCGTGCGGCCCGATCCCTATGGCCTCACCTGGCAAGAAGCCGCGCTTACAGTACAACAGCAAGAAAGGTATAGCCTCGCGCTCCCATGAATATTGTGCGTTTTCAGATTGATCGCTTAAAGGTAGAGGTACACCCGGACCGGGCAGCGGCAGGCAGAGCAGCGGCAGAAGCCGCGGCGCAGAGCCTGCGGCAACTGGCTTCCGAGCAGGACAGCATCGGGGTGGTTTTTGCCACGGGCGCTTCGCAACTGGACACGCTGCGCGCCCTGGTTGCCATTCCCCATCTTCCATGGGACAGGGTCGTGGGCTTTCATATGGACGAATATGTGGGCATCGATGAGGGCCACCGCGCGTCGTTCCGGCGGTATCTCAGGGAAAATCTGACCTCGCACGTGACCATGCGCGCGTTCCATGAGATCGATGGGAGTTCGCCCGACCCTGCCGCGGTATGCCGCGACTATGCCGGCAAGCTGCGTGCCGCCGCGCCGCAATTGTGTCTGCTGGGATTTGGAGAAAACGGGCACCTGGCCTTCAACGATCCCGAGGAGGCTGACTTCAACGATCCCGCCGACGTGAAGATTGTGACGCTGGATGCAACCTGCCGGCAGCAACAGACGGCTGAAGGCTGGTTCGACAGCATCGTGGAAGTGCCGGCCCACGCCATCACCGTCACCATCCCCGCGCTGTTCCGCATTCCCAAACTGATTCTCAGCGTTCCCGGAAAACGCAAGGCGCAAATCGTCAGGCGCGCGCTGACAGAACCGATTGCGACGCATTGCCCGGCCACGATTCTTCGCACGCATCCGGATGCAACGGTCTATCTTGACCCGGACTCCGCGGCCGATCTGGATATGAAATCCGCAGTGCACTAGCAGTTTGAGAACCGCTCTATAATCGTGTTTCGCGTGCTACGCAGCCGCGAAACGACGGACCGGGAGCAGCCGCTATGAGTTCTCGCACGCTTACAGGCCGCAACACCATCACCGCCCAGCCCCTCTGCATCACCGTGGAGGATGGGCGCATTCGGGCCATCGAACCCGGTCCCGAAGATGAGGCTCTTTGGCTTGCGCCCGGCTTGATCGATTTGCAGGTGAACGGGTACGGCGGCTGCGACCTCAATGCGGATGCGGTGGATGCGGATGTGGTGCTTGCGCTCACGCGGCAGATGCTCTCAACCGGCGTCACCACGTTTGTTCCCACCCTCATCACCGCACCGGAAGAAAAGATTGTGCGGGCTCTGCGCGCCATTGCGAAGGCTCGCGAGGCCAGCGCACTGGTGGCCTACTCCATTCCTTTTGTCCACGTCGAAGGGCCGCACATCTCGCCTGAAGAAGGCGCACACGGAGCCCACGCACCCGAATATATCCGCCCTCCCAGCCTGGATGAATTCGCGCGCTGGCAGGCCGCCTCCGGTGATCTTGTGGGTACGGTGACGGTTTCTCCGCACTGGGAAAATGCGGCTGAATACATTGCTGCGCTGGCCGGCAAGGGAGTGCGCGTGGCCATCGGACACACCCATGCCGCGCCTGAGCAGATTCACGCCGCCGCCGCTGCCGGAGCCTCGTTGTCCACGCATCTGGGTAATGGAATTGCGCTCATGCTGCCCCGCCATCCCAATCCGATCTGGGCGCAACTGGCCGATGAGCGCCTGACGGCAACCTTCATTGCCGACGGCCACCACATGCCCGCGGACACGCTGAAAGCCATGCTGCGCGCCAAGGGAATCGAACGCAGCATTTTTGTCTCGGACGCGGTGGCGCTGGCTGGAATGCCCCCCGGCATCTATGACGCGCCGGTCGGCGGTCGGGTGCAATTGAGCGCGGACGGCCGGGCCAATGTTGCCGGAACTGACATTCTGGCCGGCGCGGTGCGACCACTCAAAGATGGCGTCGCCTGGGCAACCGTTGCCGGCGTGTGCGGACTGGGCGACGCAATCCGCATGGCGACGGAAATTCCCGGGCGGCAGGTGGGGCGCCGTGGTCTGCTGCGTCTGGGTGAAACAGCCGATCTGGTCCGCTTTGCGCTGGACGCGCAAAACAAGAGCCTGCAGATTGAGACGGTGCTAGTGGAAGGCGTCGAAGAGCGATGAACAGCCGCTTTATCTACAGGTAAGGAAATTTTGTACTCGCGCGGCGCGCACGCCGCAAATCGCGCCGGCAGCGAAAAATCTAACTCTGCTTCGCCAGCCTGAAATAGCGTTGTGCCCGCGCCACATCCTTGAAAATTTGCGCCTTCAACGCTTCGGGAGAAGGCCACTCGACCTCGCCGCGCAGGCGCAACAGGAACTCCAGCTTGAGCGGCGTCTGCTCGTCCAGGTCCACCGGCTCAAAGTCCAGAATGTACGACTCGACGGCAAACGAGGCCTCGCCAAAAGTGGGCCGGTTGCCCACATTGGTGACCGCCTGAAAGCAGCGTCCGTCGATTGTGAGCCGCGTGACATACACACCGAAGGCAGGCAGCAATCCTTCATACGGCGCCAGATTCACGGTGGGCACCAGCAGCCGCGTGCCAATGCCGCGTCCCCGGGCCGGCGTGGAACGCACCTCGAACGGGCGGCCCAGCATCCAGCGCGCGCGGCGCACATCGCCCGCGGCCAGCAACGCCCGGATGGCCGAACTGGAAACTTCCATGCCGTGCACGTGCACCGGATCGTGCACATGGACGGCAAAGCCGAAATCCACGCCGAACTTCTGGAGCTGTGCTACGCCGGCGCGCGCGCGATGTCCAAAGCGGAAGTTATCGCCCTCGTGCAGGCCGCGCACACTCAACGCTTCCACCAGGATGCTATGCACAAAATCTTTTGCGGGGAGGCTGGCGAGCGCCGTGTCGAACGGCAGCGCCAGCACGGCGTCAATGCCCGTTTCTTCCAGCAAGCGTATGCGCTCGTCCATGGGCGTCAGCAGCCGGGGCGCGTTGGCGGGGCGCAGAAACTGCTCGGGGTGAGGATCGAAAGTGATGGCGACGGAACGCACGCTCTGGCCCTGGGTTTCCAGCGCGCGCGCTTCCGCGGTCACGGCAGAGAGAATCTCGCGGTGGCCCACGTGCAGGCCGTCGAAGTTGCCGATGGCGGCCACAGAGGGGCCAAACCCCGCCGGAATCTCCTGAAGCGAGTGGAAGACGGACATCCTGTGTGTTGAATGATTGCTCACTGGGTCACTGGCCCCAGACTGACGGAAAGAGTCAGCCCGTCGTAAGCCATCCGGACGTTGTCAGGCAACGTGCGGTTGGTCGCCTCGTGGCCAAGATCGTGGGCAATGTGGGTGAACCAGGTCTGGCGGGCGCCAATCCGCTGCGCCCAGTTGAGCGCCTGCTCCACCGTGGAGTGGTTGGGGTGGGGTTTGTAGCGCAATGCGGAAATCACCAGGTGGTCCAGCCCTTCCAGAAGGGCAAAGCTGCTCTCCGGAATGGCGCTCACGTCGGTGAGGTACGCGACGCGCCCAAATCGAAATCCCGAAATCTCCATTTGGCCGTGCATCACCGGAACGCGCAGGAACTCGACACCAAGCACCGGGTTGCGCTCAAGCAGAGGCTGCAACTGCACACGGGCGCGGTTGGGATAGGTGGCATGAGGCGAAAACGTGTAATCGAAGATCTGCTCCAGCACCGCGGCCGTCTGCGCCGAGGCGTAGAGCGGAATGGGGCCGCCCTCGCGAAAGACCCGGAAGCTGAGCGGCCGCAGATCGTCAAGCCCCAGGATGTGGTCGGCGTGGGCGTGGGTATACAAAACCGCGTCTACGCGGGTGAGCTTGTTGCGCAGGGCCTGCTCGCGGAAGTCGGGACCGGTATCGATGACCACGACGCGTTCGCGGCTGCCGTTCTCCTCGGCCTCCTGCCAACGGATCAGCACCGAGGGGCGCAACCGCTTGTCGTGCGGGTCGGCGGAGGTGCATACCGCACACGCACACCCCAGCGTCGGAACCCCCATCGATGTTCCTGTCCCAAGAAATGTAAGCCGGCCTTCCATAGCCTCTCGTCGGAACGAATCTCTGTTCCCTGATCCCTGTTTTTAGCGCTTGCCCGGAGGCGGAGGAGGAGGCTGCATGCCCTGCAGGCTGATCATGCTGGTCAACTCCATGAATGCCATGCGCACCTCAAACAGGACGGTTTGCAGAGTCCGGTCCTCGGCTTCGGTCAGGTTGCCGTGGGTCTTCTCGGCCAGTACGCCCAACAGGTCGATGGTGGTGCGCGCGCCCAGAATATCCACGCGCGGACGCTGGCCTTCCTGCGCTCCGGCCCCCATCTGAATCATCGCAGAGACGTAAAACTGCTGTACCAGATGCTCGAAGCCGACCGGCGGCTGTGGGCCCACGGCGGGATTCTGCGCGCGGATCAGCTCCTCAAGCCGCTGTGCGGAAGCGTCATAGGCGATTTTCTGCGTCTGGCTCTCCTGGGCGGTTGGCGCGGGAGGCAGTTCCGGCTCCGGAGCTTCCTCCACGACGGGCTCGTGCTCAGCCTTGTGCCGGCTCTCTGTCACCACCAGCCGGGGGCCGGCGCTGGGCTCAGCCGGTCCGGTTTTGGGTTCTGCCGGGGTTACCGGCTCAGGCGCGGACGACTGTGCGCCCTCTTGTTCTTCTTCCGCCTTGAACTTGCGGCGGTCAATGACGGTAAATTTGGGGGTATCGCTCATAATTCAGGACTTCCTATCTGACTTGCTGGTTGATTCACTCGGAACCAGGATGGGCGGCGTGGCCAGAATGCGGGCCGTGCCCGTGGCCGTACCGGCATTGCAGGTAAAAGATTGATTGTGAATTTCAGCTTCGCCGCGGATCATGCCCAGCGCAAAAACGCGGTGGCCTGAAGCCAGCGGCAACTCGGCCGCGCTGGTGATCTGTCCGGCAACCGCACCGCCATCCTGGGTCAATTCCGTTCCTGCTGCCGGCACGGAGCCGGTAAGCTCAAGCTGCCGCAGATGCTTGTGAACGCTGCCGCGCGCGTGGATGCGCTCCACAATCTCCTGCCCCAGGTAGCAGCCTTTGTTGAAGTGCAGCGCCCGCAACTGCGAGGTCTCCTGCGGCAGGTCGCGCTCGGCGATGTCGATGCCGTACGCCGGAATCCCTTCGGCAATGCGAAACGCTTCCAGCGACGTGCTGCCCACGGGAACTCCCCCGGCCGAACGCAGGCACGACCATAGTTTTGCCAGCCCGGTGGACGGCAGAAAGAACTCATAGTGCGGAGCCAGCACGCCGTAGCCACGCAAAATCCGCAGGTTCCACCCGTTCCACTCCACGTTTGTGGCCGCCAGTGGCTGCGGAATGGCGGGCAAGCCCACACGCTCCAGCACGGCGTCGGCCAACGGACCGGAAAGCCCAACCGCAGTCTCCGACCCTTTCTCGCCAACCGTCACTGAATCCAGCGGGACCAACTCCACGTCGTCCATGACAATAAAGTGGTTGAGATGGGCGAGCAGTTTTTCGTACTGATTGGCGGCTATCTCCAGTTCCAGCTCGGATTCCCCGGCAAAAGGCGTTCCGAGCAGGCGATCCGCGCTCTTCGGGCTGGCCGCATCGGGATTGCGCCGCAGCGGTGACTGCTCCTCGCATCCCCGCCAGACCATCAGATCGCCCTGGATGCGCCCCTGGGCGTTCAGCACCAGGTTCCATGCGCCGGAATTCGGGAACAGATCGTTTACCGTGTTGGTAACCATGCCGCTGAGCCAGCGGAAACGGTCTTCTCCGCGCACCACCACGCGCCGCATCCAGCCCAGGTCGTGCACCGCGGCAGCGCTAGTCAGCGCCGCTGTTTCCGCCTCTGGCGCGTCAAACTGCCTGGGAGTCAGGACGCCCCGATAGGCGCAAAGTTGGCTGGCAGAGGATTTAAGCAGTTCGGTCAGCGCTGTGGCCTGAGTTGTAGCAACAAGATTGGTATCGGTCATAGGGAAGCTTTTCCGCAGTTCCGCGCAGTTTTTTAGTCAAAACTTCGCACCGCACTGCATCCTGATTATAGCCTTGGAAGAGGATAGAGCAGCACCAGCCGGCGCCCTGGAACCCGGAGCCCGAGGTCCGGGGCGGCTATAGGGAAACCAGGGCTGCTGTATCCCGGCTAAGGAGATTGGATGAGCAAGCAGCAACCACGAGTGGGATGGGCGGGGCGCGGATGGACTTTGACGGCAGCTTTCTGCCTGATGGCGGCAATTGCGGCCCTGGCGCAACAGCCGGCTGCAACCGCCCCGCAGCAGCAGCCGGTTCAGTCCGCCGAATCGGGAAAAGCCGCGGCCCTCATTACTCCCGAACAGGCCAAACAGCTTTTCTCGCTTGTGGACGAACTCATCAAATTCTCCTCCGACGAGACCGGATTGCCCATCAAGAGCACGGTCAAGCGGCGGATCACCACGCGTGCCGCCGTGGAGAGCTACGTCAAGGAGAAATTCGATGAGGACGAAGGCGCCAAACGCATGCAGAAGGACGAAATCGTCCTCAAGAAATTCGGGCTGATCGACCGCGACTTCGCGCTCAAGCCCTTTCTGCTGGCGCTGCTCAAGGAGCAGATTGAAGCCTATTACGACTCCAAGACCAAGACCGTCAACATGCTGGACTGGGTGGACATTGACGAGCAGAAGCCGGTGCTGGCTCATGAGCTGACCCACGCCCTCCAGGACCAGCACGCCGACCTGGAAAAGTGGGACCAACAGACGCCCGAAGACGTCTCCCTCAACGCCTCCGGCGACTCCGACCACCTGGCCAAAGATGAAATGGATACGGCGCGCGATGCCGTGGCGGAGGGCCAAGCCACAGCCGTCATGATGGACTACGTTCTGAAGCCCATGGGCAAGAGCCTGGTCAAGGACCCCGAGGTCATCGACGTTCTCAAGCAGAAGATGTCCGGCTCAGAAGACACGCCGGTGCTGGCCCGCGCCCCCCTTCTGCTTTCCGAGTCCATGCTCTTCCCTTATCGCGAGGGCCTCAGCTTTGAGCAGGATGTGTGGATGGACCAGGGCCAGGCCGCTGCCTTTGCCGGAGCCCTGGACCGGCCGCCCACTTCGAGCTGGGAGATCATCAACCCGCGCGAGTACGAGAAAAGACACATTCCCTCCGTGCCCCTGCTGCCCGATATTCACCCCCTGGTGGACACGCTCTACAAGCCTTACGACATCGGCCAGATAGGCCAGTTGGACCTGCATATCCTGGCCGAACTCTTCGGGGGCGACGCCGCAGCGCGCCGCTTCACATCCGCCTGGAACGGCGGCATCTACTGGGCCGGCCAGCAGCGAAGCGCCAAGACCGAAGCCGAGCAGGCCAGCACCAAATCTCTCGCCGTCTTCTACCTCTCGGCGTGGAAGAATGTGTCCAGCGCGCAGGCCTTTGCGCAGCTCTATGCCGACAACCTCGGCCGCAAATACTCCGGCCTCAGGCTCGACCCTGTCGCGCAAGACGTGGATTTGTCCGCCGGTTCCACCGAACAGGTTTTCACCACCGATGAAGGACCGGTGGTGATCACCACCCGCGGCAAGCTGGTCTTTGTGGCTGAAAGCTTTCCGCTCGGCCTGGCCCGCAAGCTCACCGCCCTGATCCTTGACGGGCAAGGAACCGGCGAGCTCAAGATGGCGCAAGCCGCGCCGCCGGCCCGCTCAGACGGACTGAAGCCTGTTGCCAGTCCACGGGAGCCGCTCAGCGCAAGCTTCGTCCGCTTCTTTTCCGAGTGTGGAGTGATGAAATCGGCGGTAGACGCAGCCATGCAGGCAGGAAAGTAGAACGGGCCCGCAGGAGAGTTACGCCGCGTTTTTGTTTACCAGATATTCGTCCAGAAGTACGGCGACCAGCACCGCGGTGGGAACAGAAACCATGGCCCCCACAACGCCTGCCAGCGCGGAGCCCAGCAGCAGAGCTACCAGAATCGCCAGCCCCGGCAGGTTCACGCGGCGCTGCATGATGCGGGGAATCAGAAATGCGTTCTCAACATTCAGATAGATCGCATAAAAGATAGCAACGCCGATCACGCGGCCCCAGGAGTCGAGGGCAGCCACCAGCATCGCCAGCGCGATGCAGATGGCTGCGCCCAGCACGGGAATGATGTTGAACAACCCGGTCAGCAGGCCCAGCGCATACGCATAGCGAATGTGCAGGCAGAGATAGACCGTGGTGCTCATCACTCCCAGAATCAGCATCAGGCTGCCCTGGCCGAGCAGCCACCTTCCCATCCGAATCTCCGCCTGTTGCAGAGTCTTGTCCAGCCGATCTCGGCTTGCCGGCGGGAAAAAGGACAGAAACCAGCGGTAGGCATGTTCGCCCTCCAGGATGAAGTAGACGGTAAGAATAAAGCCCATGAGCACATTGAAGAGCTTGCCCGCCCAATCCCGAATGGAGAGCAGCAGATAGGTAATGCTCTGGCTGGCAAAATCGTCGACCCGCGAACCGATCTCGTTTGTATTCAACTGGCTGGCAAAGGGAAGATGCTGCAGCTTCTCCATGAGCGCGGGCATGCGCGTTGGCATCTCCGCGCCCAGCGACTGCAGGTCCTGGAGAACCGGGGGCAGAGCCAGGAAGCCGAAGGTTGTGATCCCGGCCGCAATCGCCAGCAAAAGGAAGAAAATGGCTGTGCCCTTGAAGGGGCGCCAGCGGCCAATGCGCAGTTGGGATATCGAACGCACCACGGGGCCCACAACGACGGCAATCAGGGCGCTGACATAAAGCAGCACCAGCTCCGCGCGGACAAGCCAGGCCAGAAAACAAGCCACGGCAAGGATGAAGGCGAAGACAATATCGCTGCGCAGCGTGCGCGCGTTGCCGGAAGAAGCGGTCATGCTTTATTCCTCACGTTCTCAACCGCAAAAAGACCCGTGCCTCTATCCTACTGGTCCTGGTTGCCGCCCAGGATCGACCCCACGATTCCGCCCAGCAACGCTCCGCCCGCCACAGACCCGGTTTGCCGCCTCTCGGCCTGCGGCAGATATTCGCCGATCTGGTGCGCCAGCCGCGAAATCGGCAGCGTCTGCAGCCACACCGTTCCCGGCCCGGTCAGCACCGCCAGAAACAGCCCGTCTCCGCCAAAGATGGCATTCTTGAGCCCCGGAACCATGGTGATCTGGAAGCCCACAGAAGACTGAAAAGCTCCCACGTGGCCCGGATGCACGCGCAGCGTCTCACCCGGGGCCAAGTTCTTCACGACCAGCTCGCCGCTCAGCTCCAGCCATGCCGTTCCCTGTCCGCCCAGCCGCTGCAGCACAAAGCCGTCGCCGCCAAAGATGCCCGCCCCCAGCGACTGCTGAAAGCCCACACCAATGGTCACCTGCGGCATGGCGCAGAGAAATCCGTGCCGGTGCACCATGTACTCGGCTCCCTGGCCCAGTTCCACCGGGACAATATGCCCCGGCATCTTGGCCGCAAAGGAAACCTCGCCGGGATACTGCATGGCGCGGTACTCGGTCATGAACAGGCTGCCGCCTCCGGCCACCCGCTTGATGATTCCAAACAGCCCGCCGCCGCCGCCCATCTGCGTATGCGTCGTCATCTGGATGGAGCCGGTCATCCAGGAGAGCTCGCCGCTCTCTGAAAACACGCTCTCGTTGGGGTCAAGCTGCACATCGAGCACAGGCATCGTCGTACCCTGAATCCGCGTCTGCATGGGTGTCTCCTTTGCGTGGTCAGTTTAACCTCCGCAGGCACAGGAATGCTGCGGCAGAGTTGGTTTTCTGGAGAAGAAAAAAATAAATCAGGGGCAGGCTCAGGCTGCGGTCGTGCGCAACCTGCCTGCCCCGTTCATGCCTTGCACGGGTTTTAGTGGTCGTAGTCCTGCTCGGCTGGCAAACTGATCGCCGTATAGGCGCGCCCCAGCAGGAAGCACAGCGCTTCCACGGCCATTCCGTGATCGTCGCGCCCGTCCAGGCCGGAGACGGTCACGCTGCCCACCACGCCTGCGCCGGCCACACGCAGCGGAAACGATCCGCCATGCTCGGCATAGTCGATCACCGGCAGCCCCTGTTTTTCCAGCAGCGTTTCTTTGTTTTTCAGCAGGCCCAGGCGCACACCATAGGAGCTGCGATGCATCTGCGCCACCACGTTGCTCTTGCGCCGCACCCACTCCACGTTGTCCGGCGTCGTGCCCTCCAGCGCCATGTAAAAGAGCGGCTGCCCAAAACGCCGTACATCGGCAACGATCGACAGGCCGCGCTCCAGGGCCATGGTCCGCAGGCGCGTGCCCAGTTCCCATGCCACCTGCGAGTCCAGCCGCGGCAACTCCAGTTCACGTTCCTGCAGCGCCACCCGTTCTATATCTTCTTTCAATCCCATTTCGTTTTTTCTCCTCTCCTAACTTTCCTTGCCTGCTTCATAAACTCCGCTCACGCCGGCTACTCCACTCGCCGGCTACTGCGCCACGGTCAGCTTCACCAGCGTAGTCTGGTCCACGCGCGAGCCGGCGGCCGGCTGCTGCGCCAGAACCGCGCCCGGCTTGACCGGCATCCGGGGCGGCGCATTTCCACTGCCCACCGGTCCCACTACCACATCCTGTAAAAGCGGTGCAGCGGATTTAATGCCCACTTTGGCCAACGCTCCCTGCGCGCTCGCCAGCGTCATTCCGGTCAGGTCGGGCATCACAAAGCCGTCGGCGGCATCGTCCTGCGGCGCGGCCACCAGCAGGTTGATGCTGGGCCGCGCAATGCCCTGTGCGTGGGCCGGAGGGTCCTGCGCCAGCACCGTACCCTCGGCTGCTTTCGCGTAAGGCAACCGCGCGGTTACGCCCACTTCCAGCCCTTCGCGCCGCAACTCCAGCGCCGCCACCCGCTCCTCTTTGCCCACCGTGTCCGGCACTTCTACCTTCTGCGGCCCCAGGCTCTCCGACACGCGCACACGCCACTCCCGGCGAACCACCGTTCCCGGCTCGGGAGACTGCGAAAGAATATGTCCGGTGGCCACGTCCGCCGAGTAGTAGCGATTATCCACGTCCAGGTTCAGCCCCAACCCCGCGGTCTCGCTGTGCGCATCGGCCACGGTCATTCCCTTCAGCGCCGGTACCTGCACCTCCGCGCCATGGATGGCGAAGTGCATGGTGGTGATGGCCGCCAGCAGCGCCGCCGCCACCAGCAGCATCAGCATCGAGGCCACCTGAAAGAAATTTACGATTCCACGGGTCTTCATGGTTAGGGCTCACAGACCGGTTAAATAATCCCGTTCGCGACTTCTTCTATTGTTGACGAGTATACGATTGTTGCATTCGCCTTCCTATGGGAAGGAACCATGGAATACATCGCCTCCCTTCGCAGCCTGCGGAAAAACTCACTGCGGCGCCGATTGCGCAAAGTTGTGTCAGGGCGCGCTTGTCGAGTCTTCAAGCCACCGTGCGTCAGGGCACGACTTCACAGGTTGCGGAAAAAGGCCGGTCTTCAAGCAAAAGCCCGAAAAACGTCCCTCCGGCCAAAACGCTTTGCTCTATACCGTTTCTGAAATTGCTATAGTCCGTCAGCCACCCTGCGCCCCGATCCTCATGCGGTCGCATCGTCTTCAGGCATTTCGGGTGCGGCCTGTTGTGCTTCAGTCGCTGTGTCGGCGAGCTTGACCCGATGGGGCAGCACGATGCCGTCCTGCTCCAGCAGCGCCTCGTAGACCGGCGTCTGCCGCCAGTAGCGGGCCAGGGCAAAGGCGCTCATGTTGGCAATCATGAGGGGCAGCACCAGCCCGTAGCCGCCGGTCATCTCAAAGACGATCAGCACCGAGGTCATGGGTGCGCGGACGATGCCGGCGAAGACCGCTCCCATGCCCACCACCGCAAAGGCGCCAATGGCGTCGGCGGGGTGGTGGAAGACGGCAACGTCAATATAGCCGACCGCGCCGCCCAGCATGGCTCCCATAAACAACGCCGGGGCAAAGATGCCGCCCGATCCGCCGCTGGAATAGGAACAGACCGTAGCCAGCAGCTTGATGACGCAAAAGGCGACCATCGCCAGCACGGGCAGCGTGCCCATGGAGCCGGTAAGGGCCAAGGTGAGCGTCTTGTAGGGATCGCCGGCAATGCCGTTGAGATGAAACAGCGCGAGAGCCACGACGGCCAGGCAGCCCGTGGCCATGCCACCGATGGCCGGATGCACCCACCTGGGCACGGCCGTGAGCCGTTTGAACCGTGCGCGCAGCCAGAGCAGCGAATCGGTGAAAGAGACCGAGACGATGGCGGCCAGCAGACCCAGCAGGGCGTACCACACCAGCGAAGAGGAGTTGGTGAGCGTGTAAGCGTGCTGCACGTGAAAAATGGGGCGCTCGCCAAGGATGGAATGCTCGACCACGGCCGCCAGCGCCGCGGCCACAATGACGCCGGAGAGCATGGTCTGGTCCAGATCGCCGATCAGTTCCTCCAGCGTAAAGGTGACGGCGGCGATAGGCGCATTGAAAGCCGCGGCGATGCCGGCCGCCATGCCTACCGAGGCCATGCGCCGGCTGTTTTTCGGACTGAGCCGGGCCAGGCGCGCCAACATGCTGCTGACGCCGGCGCAAATCTGTACGGTTGGTCCTTCCAGTCCGAGGGATGCGCCAGAGCCGATCTGCAGGGCGCATAGAACAAATTTGCCGATGGTTTCCCGGAGGGTGACGAAGCCGTAGCGAAGCGAGTAGGCAACCTTGACCTGAGGAATGCCGCTGCCGGCGGCCGCGGGAGCGAAATAGGTGAGGCCAAGACCAACCACCAGTCCGCCCACTGTTGGCGAGAGAATCGTCCACCA
>JARLGF010000156.1 GCA_031296165.1 Occallatibacter sp.
ATGGGATCTTCGCCGGGGAGCGGGTCCTCGGGGATGTGCGCGGGATGGACCTGAAAGGAGAAGCCGGCCTGGGCAAGGAGTTCGCGGCGGCGGGGCGAGGCTGAGGCAAGAACCAGCATAGTGCCATTATGGCAGGGCACTTCTGGATGCAGACTGTCCTCATCGCCATACAGCACGCTCAAGTTAGCGTGAAACGCCTCTGGCCTGGGGCATTTAGACTGGAAAAGGGCCTGCGCAGCATGTAATACGCGTCCCGGACAAGGGTCAAATGCACCTTAATTTTGCTTTTACTGCCGTCCAGATTCTCTGGACGTTGACGTTTGCGGCGCTGCTGGTGCTGCTGGTGGTTTTGCTGGGGCGGGACCGGGTACGGCGTTTTCCGTGGTTCACGGCAAGCATTGCGATGGTGGCCGTGCGTCTACTGGCGAGCAGAATGCTCTTCGGGCGGCTGGCGCCGGTTCCCCTGGGCGCCATTTTCATTACCCTGGCCGATGTAGCGGCGATTGTGGGCCTGCTGGTACTGGTGGAAGTGGCGCGGCGCGCCTTTGCCGGCGCAGGGCGGCGCATCTGGATTGCAGGAACGCTGGTGCTGCTGGCCGTGGGCGCGGGCGTGCTGGCCACATGGGGGCCATGGCCCGCGTGGAAGACGCTGACCGCTGATTCGGGTCTGTCGGCGCTGCGGCTGATGCAACTGCTGGCGCAAAAGGGCGATCTGCTGCTGAACGTGCTGACGATTGGACTCGGCCTGCTGGTGGTAGCTTTTGGGAGCCGCTTCAAGGCGGGCTGGCGGAGCCATGTGCAACAGATTGTGGTCGGACTCTCGACGGCAGCGCTTGCGCAACTGGCCGTGCAGGGTGTCTGGCAGTTGATTGCGCTGAAGGCGATGCCGCACAGCGAGGCTGAGTACGAACGCATCCTGGGGCTGCGCGAAAAGCTGTTCAACGCCAACAGCGCGGTGTTTGTGGCGGTGCTGGTGTGGTGGATCGTCTGCCTGTGGATGGACGAGAAGGGCACAAAGGCGGTTCAGGACATTCCGGCAGCCTTGCCTTCAGATGCGGCGTCTGCAGAGCATGTTGAAGTTCTGGAGAGCGAGGAGCAATAGGGCCACCCTGCCACACGGTATGTAGTATGGTTTCATACCACATACCGGCACCGCCCCCCCCTCCCCCTATGTATTTAGACATGTTCTCCAGTTTCAACGAGATACGACAGGGGTATCGCCGCAAAAATTAGATTCTAAAGGGGTTACATGTCAAAAATTAGATAATAAAGGACTTAAAGGTTCTTTTTTGACATTTTGGGAGGTTTTCGTACCGCATTTCGGTATTTGTACTTTTTCTCCAGGTTGAGATGGCCTTCAGGCGCATGTCCTTCGGGTCTGAAAAAGACAGCTAAAGCCCTCCCTCCGGATTGAGTTTTTCCGCAGCCTATTAAGCCCTCCCTACTCCCTGCGGAATTCGATCCCAGGGCTTTCAAAATCATCACTCTGGAAAGATTGTGCGCCAAGAGAGGGTAATTCTCTGCAAAAGGCCGGGAATATTTCTGATTCTTCCCTCTCCTCGAAGGTAGCTTTTTCATCCACCCTCAGCGACGAAGACCTGTCGCCTCCCCGCATGAAGCAGGGGGCGCCTCACGGAGCCCCCGAGTTGCCGGGGACCCCAGTCAGGAGATAGCCACTTAGCGGCAACCTCTCCCTCCTGAGCAACGGGAGAACCGCTTTTTCCATACGGTGATACAGGGGTAAATTGACCTGAATCCCGGTTTAACGATAGAATTGTAAAGTTTGGCGATGCACCCTTTTGAGGATGTGCAGGGCTATGCCGGGTTCACCGCTTGAAGTGAGGCGTGTGTGCGGCCCGAGCACCCGAAGCATTCACTCGTCTGATGCGCCCCAATGCAGTGCACAGTATCCGATTTTGCATGCGCCTCGTTTTCTGACCGGAGCGCTGGAGGTTTTTTATGTATGCAGTGATTCGCACCGGTGGCAAGCAGTACCGGGTCGCCCCAGGCGACGTGGTGAAGATTGAGAGCGTCGTTTCCGAGGAAGACAAGGCCGTCGAGTTCAACGACGTTCTGGCCGTCTCCGGCGACCCCGGAACCATGACCAAGCCGGCAACCGCCAAGGTGACCGCCGAAGTTCTTGGCGAGGGACGCGGCGAGAAGATTCTGGTGTTCCACCTGAAGCGCAAGAAGCAGTACAAGAAGCTGCAGGGACACAGGCAAAACTTTACCGAGGTGCGCATCAAGGCGATCGAGGCCGACGGCGTTACCTATACCGCCGCCCAGTAGGCAGCGCAGAAATTTCTGAGAAGGGGATTCGGCAATGGCACATAAGAAGGGTGGAGGCAGCTCCACAAACGGACGCGACTCCAATGCACAGCGGCTGGGCGTAAAGGCCTTCGGCGGCGAACTGGTTACCGGCGGCTCCATCATCATGCGCCAGCGCGGAACCCGCATCAAGCCGGGCCTCAACGTGGGCATCGGCTCCGACGACACACTCTTTGCCAAGATCAGCGGCAGGGTGAAGTTTTCAGATCACGGTAACCGGGGGCGCTTTGCCTCCATTGAACCCGTTGCAGCCGAGTAGGCGGTAACAGCGCCAAGCAGGCAGAATCAAGCTGAGCAGAAAGAATCAAGTCTGCGCGGCCAGAATCAGGTTAGACAACAAAGGCCACGGCATTGCCGTGGCCTTTGTTGTGCTCCAAACCGTTTCTTTCGATTCAGGCCCCTAATCTCAGGCCCTTGATCTCTGTATTCAGGATTCCGATTCGCGGCTATTCAGATTTCTGGTGAGCACCTTCTCCACAACCTTCTCGACATCCGTGAGGAAAAAGCTGTTGGCGGGCTGCTGCACGGCAACCTGGGTTCCGGTGTGGCCCAGGGCAGAGGCAATCTCGTTCCAGCGGTAGATGGTCGAACTTGCCGGCATCACTATTGGCCTGCGTACCGGTTCCGGTAGTGCGCAGTAGGTGGCCCATATTCCCAGCGCAAGCAGCATTACGCCCTCATAGACGAACTGCAAGGGCGCTGTCAGCGAGGGGGTGTGCGTCATCAGCGAGATGACGACAAAGTCGTTGGTCGACATCACGCCAAAACCCAGCGCGATCCCAAAGGCCAGATCGCGAACCGAGAGGTGCAATGCATTCATGCTGAGGCAAAGGAAGGCGAGCAGGCAAAGCTCAAGAATGCTGACTGAGCGCATCAGTCCGGCAACAATGTCAGGAATGGCCAGCAGTCCGCGGTGCAGGAAGGAGACCGAAGAGAAGGTCACGATCACTGAGACCAGAATAGCCCAGCGGAAGATCACGATGCCAATCTTGATGAGTCCGGGAAACGCCATAAGCGCGGTGCGGAACACCTCAGTGCAGACAAAGAAGAGAAGCACGGCGCTGGCCAGATAAACAGCCCAGTAGATGAAAAAGTAGACAGGGAAATAATTACGGCCCCACGGCTGCGATTGGATGAAGAAGGTGGCAAGCAGCAACGGCATGGAGCCCAGGCGCAACGCCAGATATGTACTCATCGCCGGAAAACGGCGATACAGTCCCTTCTTCCAAAACAGGAAGCCGAGCACTGCCCACAGTGCGAATTCCACAACGCTCATCGCGGACATGGCAGACTGAGGAGACATAAAGAGACACTCACCATCCTGATAGCTATATCAGAATAGCGCCAAATCTCCCCACACTCAACCGCAAAGCGGATTTGTTTGTGGCACTTTTGTGTTATTTCTCAGCGTTTACTTACTGCTTGGGTCCGCAGGAGATTCCAGGGCCACAGAGTGGAATCGGCATACTGGCGGTGGCAGACTGGTGGCTGACGATGGGATGAGAGGTAGCGGACGAGAACGAAACGGCGGCAGCGCCGGCGAGGACGATACAGAAAGCGGAGATGCGGATGGCGAGTTTCATAGTTAGTAACCTCTGGTGAATTTGAATTGACAGGAGAGTGAACTCCCTACACACTTAATGGTAGTAGATAAATATCAACAAGTCCATCTTTTTCATACATATACACAACTAGTAACGATATTGATTACTAACGTCACATCCCCTATTAGTAATCTACAGAAGTAATCACATCCCGCGGGTCATTCACGCCTGCCGCACAACCTTGCCACATGCTAAAATAAGCGTAGGCAAATTCGCGTAAAGCCCACGTCTTTCAAGCGGTTATTCCCCTGATTTTAAGCACCGTTGAGCAATTTGGGAGCCGCCTTCGACCGAGCTCAAAAAGCGAAGGCCCTGCGAACGGAATCCTATGGCGACTGAAGATGTGAACGGCACCCCGAACCACGGCGATAACGATAGCTATACCGGCGAAAGCATCAGAATTCTCGAAGGGCTGGAGGCGGTGCGCCTTCGTCCGGCCATGTACATTGGCTCGACCGGAGAGATGGGTCTGCATCATCTGGTTTACGAGGTGGTGGACAACTCCGTGGACGAATGCCTGGCCGGCTATGCGACAAAAATCGACGTGATCATCCATGTGGACAACTCGGTCACGGTGATCGACGATGGGCGCGGCATTCCTGTGGACATGATGCCGCTTGCCAATGGCGAGCAGATGCCGGCGGTGCAGGTGGTGCTGACCAAGCTGCACGCCGGAGGCAAGTTCGACGCGTCCAACTACAAGGTTTCCGGCGGCCTGCACGGTGTGGGCGTGAGCTGCGTCAACGCCCTCTCGCAGGAGTTCAACGTTGAAATCTGGCGCGACGGCCACACCTGGGAGCAGGACTACAGTTGCGGCGATCCCGTCAGCGAGCTGCGCCAGTTGGGAACCAGCAAGAGGCGCGGCACCAAGATTCACTTTCTTCCCGACAAGAGCATTTTCACCGCCACCGAATTCAACTACGATACCCTTGCCCAGCGCCTGCGCGAGATGGCCTTTCTCAACAAGGGGCTTGAAATCACGCTCACGGACGAGCGCACCGCCGACCCCAAGACCGGGAATGCCCGAACAGCGGTATTTCGCTACGCCGGGGGCATTGCCGAGTTTGTAAAGCATCTCAACCGCGGCAAGACCGTCCTGCACGAGAAGCCCATCGTGATGGAAGCGATGCGGGACAACGTCGAGATCGATATCGCCCTGCAGTACAACGACAGCTATTCGGAGACGGTCTTCAGCTTTGCGAACAACATCAATACCGTCGACGGCGGCACGCATCTGTCCGGCTTCCGCACCTCGCTGACCCGCACCATCAACGCGATTGGCCAGCAACTGGGTCTCTTCAAGGATCTGAAGGAAAATCTGAGCGGCGACGACGTGCGCGAGGGTCTGGTGGCCGTGGTCAGCGTCAAGCTGTCGCAGCCGCAGTTCGAGGGCCAGACCAAGGGCAAGCTCAACTCCGACATTGCCGGCACCGTGCAGGCTTTCGTCAACGAGCGGCTCGGCATGTTTCTGGAGCAGAATCCGCCCATTGCCAAGCGCATCATCAACAAGGCGATTGAAGCATCCCGCGCACGCGAAGCTGCCCGCAAGGCGCGTGTCCTGAGGGGGCGGCAGGGTGCATTGGACGGCGGCGGCCTGCCCGGCAAGCTGGCCGACTGCTCCGAGCGCAACCCGGAGCGCTGCGAACTCTACCTGGTCGAGGGCGAGAGCGCCGGCGGCACCGCCAAGCAGGGCCGCGACCGGCGCTTCCAGGCCATTCTGCCGCTCAAGGGCAAAATTCTGAATGTGGAGAAGGCCCGCTACGACAAGATGCTGGGGCACGAGGAAATCCGCGCCATGATTACGGCGCTCGGCTGCGGCATCGGCAAGGACGACTTCGATCCCTCCAAGATCCGCTACGGAAAAATCATACTGATGACGGATGCCGACGTGGACGGCTCGCACATTCGCACCCTGCTGCTGACGTTCTTTTTCCGCCACATGACGGAGCTGATCAAGCGGGACAACATCTACATTGCCCAGCCGCCGCTGTTCAAGATCAAGAAGGGCCGCTACGAGCAGTACATCAAGGACGAGCGCGAGTTTGTGAAGGTGATGGTCAACCGCGCCTCGGAAGGCATGATTGTCCGCCACGGCGAGGCTGCCAGCCGCATTGAGGGCGCAGATCTGACCCGCTTCATGGCAACGCTCAACGAGTACCTGGGCTTTGTTGAAAAGGTGGACAAGCGCATCCGCAATGAAAAACTGACGGAGTTGCTGGCCCGCGCCGAGCTGATCCACCGCGCCGATTTCGCATCCCAGTCGGCAAGCGAAGTTCCGCCCAAGCTGCTGCAGTTGCACGCCGAACTGCTTGAACTGGCAGAGGCGTTCCAGTTCAAGGTGCACGATCCGGTGGAGGACGAGGAGCACCACACCTGGTCCATCTGCTTTACCGATGAGCAGGGCGCCACGCGCTGCATCGACTGGACTTTGTGTTCCAGCCCCGAGTTCCGCCAGATGATGGCCAAGTACACGCTCATCAAGGAATTTCTCGAGCCGCCTTTTCTCATCGAGTACGCGGTCAAGGCTGCTGCCGCCGTCAACGCCACCGAAGCCGCGGCAGACGATGCCGAGGGCGCGGAAGCGGAAGGCGCCGAAGCTCAGGCAGAAGCCAAATCGGCTCGCCGCAGCGCACGGATTCCCCGCGAGCCGGTGGAAAAGCAAACCGCCCGCGAGCTCTTTGCCTACATTGTCGAACAGGGCAAGAAGGAATACTCGGTGCAGCGCTACAAGGGGCTGGGCGAGATGACTGCGACGCAGCTATGGGAGACGACGATGGATCCCGAGCACCGCACGCTACTGCAGGTGAAGCTGGAAGACCTTGTGGAGACCAACGAAATCTTCACCACGCTGATGGGCGAAGACGTGGAAAAGCGCCGCAAGTTCATCGAGGATAATGCGCTGGACGTGAAGAATCTGGACATCTAGCACTCGAGTCGTATCTGCTTCAGACCAACCCGATCCGGGCGTAACGGCTCTGCATCAAGGGCGAAATGCGCCAGTTGACGTCTGGAGATCGAGGAGGTGGCTTTTTCTTCCACCCCAGCGGCGAAAGCCTGCCGCCGGGGATCCCGGTTGAGGAAAAAGCCACTCGGCAGCATTGGTTTCGGTGTACAGCGATTGGAGAACCGCTGTAGCTAAGTTCTATATAAAAAATAGCGCAAAATTGCTCAATCCCAATTTTGAAGATTGAGATCGGGGTACCCGTTATTGTGTGGATTTATGCTGTCTCCGCGTTGTAGGCGATGCGGCCCTCGCTGATCGTCCAACGGACCTTGCCCTGCATGGTCCAGCCGTCGAACGGCGTGTTTCTCGACTTGGATTTGCCTTCCCGCGCGTTGTAAGTCCACTCCGCCTTGGGATCGAAGACGACCACGTCGGCAAAGCTGCCCACGGTGAGCGTGCCACGGCCCTTCATGCCCAACAGCGCCGCAGGCTGGGCGCTCAACAGGCTCAGGACGCGCCCCAGCGGCAACTTCCACTCCTTGTGCAGCCAGCGCAGCGAGAGGCCGAAGGCCGTCTCCAGGCCGATGATGCCGTTCGGCGCGTTGTCAAACTCCACTTCCTTCTCGTGCACTGCGTGGGGCGCGTGGTCGGTGGCAATGGCGTCCACAACGCCGTCCAGGATGGCCTCGATCATGGCGTCGCGGTCTGCGGCCGAGCGCAGCGGCGGACACATTTTGGCGTTGGTGTTATACAGGCCCACGTGCTCCTCGGTGAGCAGGAAGTGATGCGGCGCCACCTCGCAGGTCACGCGCAGTCCGTTGCGCCGCGCCTGGCGCACGGCAGCCAGCGCAGCAGCCGTGGAGGTATGGGCCACATGCAGGTGAACGCGCGTGTCGCGCAGTTCGGTGACCAGGCGGATGTCGCGTTCCACAATGCTCGACTCGGCTTCAGCGGCCATGCCGCGCAGCCCCAGCTTGAAGGACATCGGCCCCAGGTTCATGCTTCCACCCTGGGTGAGGCGCGTATCCTCCGCGTGCTGAATCACCGTGAGGCCCACGCGCGCCGCGGCAGTGAGGGCTTCGCGCATGATGTTGTCTTTGAGAATGGGGCGGCCATCGTCGGAGAGGGCCACGGCTCCGGCGGATTTGAGCGCTGCGTATTCGTTGAGCATCTCGCCCTTCGACCCGCGCGTGGCTGCCGCGATGGGAAAGACGCGGATAGCTGCTTCGCGCTCCGGCGCCAGCATCCAGCGGGTGATTTCGGACGAATCGTTTACCGGGGTGGTGTTAGGCATGGCGGCCACCGCTGTAAAGCCTCCCGCAGCGGCTGCTGCGGTGCCTGTGGCGATGGTCTCCTTGTAGCCCTGGCCGGGTTCGCGCAGGTGGACGTGCATGTCGATGAGCCCCGGCGCCAGGTAGAGACCCGTAGCGTCCAGCACTTCGGCCCCATTGGCCGATTTCAGCTTGCCCGGAGCGGCGATCTCGGCGACGCGCCCGTCTTTGAGCAGAACGTCCTTGAGTGCGTCCACGCCGGCTGCCGGATCCAGAAGTTGGCCTCCGCGTATCACCAGAGCCGTCATGCGCGGCCTCCTTGCTTGTCTGCCAAAAGCGCCCGTTCCACCACAGCCATGCGGATGGCTACGCCATTTTTTACCTGTTCCAGAATTGCCGACTGCGGTCCATCGGCCACGCCCGCGGTCAGTTCCAGACCGCGAATGATGGGGCCGGGATGCAGCACGATGGCTGTGGGCGCCAGCGTACCCAGCCTGGGGCCGGTCAGTTGGTAGGCCGCCTTGTACTCTTCCAGGTCCAGTTGCAGGCCGGCGAGCCGCTCGGCCTGGATGCGCAGCATCATGATGACCTGGGACTGGCGGAGAGCGGCCTCGAAGTCCCTCTCGATGGTGATTCCGGGACCCGCCAGGGCCGCCAGCTCCGGCAGTAGCTCTTTGGGGCCGCAGAGCAGCACACGCGCGCCCAGACGGGGCAGCAGCAGCATGTTGGAGCGGGCCACGCGGCTGTGCAGAATGTCGCCGACAATGCTGACGGTGACGCCGGCCAGGGTTTCCGGGGTGACGGTCTCGGCGCCAGCCTTGAGGTGAGCCAGGATGGTGCGCAGGTCGAGCAGCGCCTGGGTGGGATGCTCGTGCATACCGTCGCCAGCATTCAGCACCGGCAGGCGGGTCTCCGACTCCAGCAGCCAGGCTGCGCCGGAAGAGTTGTGGCGCAGAATAATGGCCTCCGCGCCCAGAGCGCGCAGCGTCAGGCCGGTATCTTTCAGCGATTCGCCCTTTTCAATGCTCGAAGACAGGCTGGAGACCAGCGTGGTGTCGGCGCCCAACGACTTGGCGGCCAGCTCAAAGCTGGTGCGGGTGCGCGTGGACGACTCGTAAAACAGCAGCGCCACGCGACGCTTGGCCAGAATGCGATTCCGGACCAGCGGATCCTGGTTCTCCAGTGCCGTGGCGCGGGCCAGTATGTGGCTGATGCCGTCCAGGCTCAGGTCTCCGGCCGAGAGCAGCGATCCGGGATTGTAAGGGAACGGCGAGGCGTCGACTGGAGGATGAGAAAGCTGGCGGCGAACAGGTGTTGTGGTTGGGTTCATGACGTTTGAGTCCCTGGCTTTCAGCCTCCGGCTTCCAGCTAAAGCCAGAGGCGGGAGGCTGCCTTTCTGACTTATTCCACCCTCTCGACCAGCAGCACCTGCTCGTCGTTATCAACCTCGCGGAACTTTACTTCAACGATTTCGCGGCTGCTGGTGGGCACATGCCTGCCAACGTACGTGGCCTCGATGGGCAGTTCGCGATGGCCGCGGTCAATGAGTACAGCCAGTTGTACGCGGCGCGGCCTGCCGTGGTCAAAGAGCGCGTCGAGCGCGGCGCGGATGGTGCGTCCGGTGTAAAGCACATCGTCGCAGAGAATCACGTCGCGGCCATCGATATTGCAGCCGATCGCTCCCTCCGTGACTACCGGGCGGCTATCCGCCGTGGACAGATCGTCGCGGTAGAACTGGATATCCAGGATGCCCGTATCGACGGGATGTTTTTCAATGCCGGAGATCAGTTTGCCTAGCCGGCCGGCCAGCGGAACGCCGCGGCGCTTGATTCCTACCAGCGCCAGGTTATCGCTGCCATTGCTTTTTTCCACAATTTCGTGGGCCAGGCGCACCAGCGTGCGCTCAATCTCCGAGGCAGACATCAGCCGGCCTTTGGTCCGCAGGTTTGGCATTTTTGGGGCTTCACTCATGGGTGCTCTTTCGCCACGTGTCTCTCGCAGGATGATACGAGGGGTTGCCGCTCAGCGGCAAGTTGTGGAGAAGTGGGACGGAATCCAGGGCCTTGTGCAAGGCCGGACGCACGCGTGCCGGAACAGCTTTAACCTGTTCCCAGGTTGCGTCTCAGGCGGAGCGGGAGAGATGTGCGCGGGCCTTGGTTTGAGCCTTGACGCGTAGCGGCGGCCCGGCCGGCTTCAGCGGTTGCAACTCCCACTCGCCCGGACCTGCAGCCACAAGACGAAACTCGCGGCTTACATCCTGCAGCGCCGGTTTTACGCTCTCAGGGAATGCGCCGCTTTCGCGGGCCGTCTCCCACTGGCGGACCACGTCGAAAATCGCGGCCTTGGTGCTGTCCAGGCTGGTCACGCTCGCTGAGGTTTGCGTCGCCTTGCTGTCAAAGCTGGTGACCAGGGCAAACCCGGCGTCGAAACCGGCAGCCCGCGCGCAGAGCCACTCCACATCTTCAAGCGTGGTATCCGGGCGCAATGAAAACCAGCCAAGCATGGGCGGAATCAGGTTGCGCTTGTAGAAGAGTTGATTCTTGAGGCGTAACAGAGTCTGGCTCTGGCGGAATCCGGCATACCAGGGCTCTCCCCAGTTGTAGCGGGTGGCAATGTGCCAGGCAAAGTGATGGGGATTGCTGGCGTCGTTGATGACGTGCCCGCGCAGTGCCGGCGAGAGCGCGTCGTACCAGGAGCTGGTGAACAGCGAGCAGCCGTATTGGCCCATGCCGGTGGACCAATTGCCCTCCAGTCCATCCAGCGAAAGCTGCACGGCGCCGGTCTCATTGCAGAACGCGGCAATGTTGTGCGCCACCTCGACACTGAGCGCGGCATCGGTGAGAAAAACCTTGTAACCGTGATCCATCAACATAGCCGCATCCGCGCCGTTCGCGTGCGCTGCGGCCACTGTGCCCCAGGCGCCGCGCTGGCAGCCGAGCAGCCGCCATGGCGCTTCCGGGGAGACGGCGTCAAAGCGGACCAGTTCCTCGCCGAGGACGACGGTGTGCAGGACGCTCTTCTGTTGAAACCAGGACGGGTCGGAGACGGGGATCTCGGTCTGAACGGCATCGAGGCCAGCGGTGAGTTGACTCGTGCCGATCTGCGCCAGGCGCGGGTCCGGCCGGGGGGTGACGTAGGGATCGTTGGGCGTGATGAAGTTGGAGAGGGTATGAAACCCGACTCCCAGGCCGGCGCGGCGGGCCTTCTCCACGCAGTTGCGGAAGCCGTCGCGGCCGCGCGGGAACAAGCCGGGCTTGAGCTGGAAATGTCCCCATGTCTCAAAGGGCGAGCTGTGGTAGAGAATCTTGAGGCCGGCGCGCTGCGTCATTTCAATGGCGCGATCAATGGTGTCTTCGCCAAAGTCCACAATCAGGTAAGAAGCAGTGGCCCGCGGCGACATCTTGGCCCACACGCCGTCTATCATCGGATGCGGCAGGTCCTCGGCCACTTCGATTGCGCCCAGGGTTGGCAGGGCTTCGCCGGCGGGAACGGCGAAGAGGGCGATCTTGCTGCCGACGACGCCACCATCGGCAAAAGGCAACGCTACAAATTTTTCATGTCCCCAGTTGCTGATGACCCGGCTGCGGTCCCGGTTTCGGCAATAGGCCTGCAGGCTGCTGCCAAATTCCGTGTGCCTTGCCGTATCGCCCCGCCAGTTCTGCCGCTTGCGCAGCTCGTCAGGCAGGCCGGGATAGATGCCGCTGTCGTCGGCTGCAACGCCGTCGGGCGCAATGTCGCTCTCCACGGAGGGATAGCCGCCCAGCGTCTTGACGTTAAGTGCCTGTATGCCCACGGCCGATTCGGAATCGCGGACCACGCCAACCACTTCTCCCACCAGGTCGCCGATGCTGAGCGGATAGGGCCCCCAGAGCGCCAGTTCCACCGGTTCGGCGGTGCGCAGGCCGGTCAACTCGAAGGCGAGGTGCGAGGGTTTGGAGCCGACGGCCACAACCGCTGTGGCGCCGATCCCGTCAAAGCCGAGAGTCAGCTTGCGGTTCTTCGCGTTCCAAGCTGCGCGATTTGGCGCATGTAGCTTGCCGGCCGCGCGCAGGCTCAGGAGGGGCGCCGGCTGCCCGGGAGCAAGGACATTGCGCCCTTTGCAGGCGATTGCGCTCAGCGCGCCCGTTGCGTCGATGGTGAAGGCTGCGTGGAGGGTTCTGAGAGTTACAGCGGGCCTGGCTGGAGCAGAGGACTCCGCTGCTCCAGAGAGGACTGGGTGCAATGGAAGCAGCGCAGCGGCTCCCGCGCTGGCTACGAGACGCCCAAACTGGCGCCGGTCGATCTCCCCTGGATTGCAGCCGGACAAAACGGATGATTCGTGATCCTGCCGAGGAGAAACAGAAAATTCCTTACTCTTTTCCACGGTCTATCTCCAAGTGGACAGAATACGGCAATTTTCATAATCCGGTAATGGCACACACATCGCGCAGGTCAGCGCTGCCGTGGATAGGGGAAGTCGTCAAACGGGGCTGCTTTGCGGCTCTAAATCTCAGGTCTGCGGCTGCGCGCCAGCATTCGCGCACACAGAGCGCCACCGGCGGTGGCAAACAGAAGCAGCGCCGCCACTAAAAGCAGAATGGCGCACAACACCCACCCGGCTCGTCCCTCCGGCGAAAGCAGCCACGCCTTGGCAAGCGCGATGGTTTGCGCGTCCACGCCCATCGATGTCCATTGCTGGGTCATCTGCTGGCCCACAATGTTCTGCCAGAAATCGTCGAATACCTTGCCCTGGTGGAAGAAAAAGCGCATGGAAAACAGCGAGACGCCGGTTGCGCAGGCGGCTGTCCACCCGCCCAGCAACCCGGTCACCAAGCCAATGCGGGCGCCTGCCCCGATCGTGATCCACGCCGGCTGCTGGCTGCGCATATATAATACCACCGTCCATGCTGCGGCCGCGGACATCCACAGCAATCCAAAGATGCTTACCGGCGAGAACAGAGAGCAGAGCAGTCCGGCGGGAACCGCCAGCATCAGAGCTGAGCGCAAAGCCGCCTTCCATTCAACGCTGCCGGCATCGCGCACAGCCCCGTTCCACCGCTCAGGCTGGCCCGGTCCAGCCTCGCTCTCCGCTGTGTAAACAAATCGCGGCAGACCGCAGGCGGGGCAGTAGCAGTTGTCGGCCTGGACGGCCTGATGGCAGCGAGTGCAGGTAATCTCCATACAACTAAGAGCCTATAGTATTTCGCTGCGCTGTGGGCAGTCCGGAATCCGCAGTTCCGCTTGCGTGTTTACATAGCCGGCCAGGCGCGGCCTATTGCAGCTTCAGGAATGGGATAGAGCAACACATTTGCCGACACCACGTAATTTCTGAAACTACTCTACTATGTGGCGCCTCGCTGCAAGGTGGCGTGCCGCGGATTGCCGTCTGAGCTTGAAAATATGCAGAATGAATACATGGTCCCGGATGCCGCAATTACGGCAACGCACGGGGTATTGCAAAGACAACAAGCTGGATAGATCTCCTCCGCGAAAACGAGAGGTCCGAAAGTCTGAGGCACCGCACATATGGCACTGTAAGGTCATCTTGGGCTCCAGAGCATGAGCAAGTAGGAGGGAAAACACTTGCTTCTGAAAAACTAAATGAGCGTAGTGTAAGCCGCAGATGCACTCTGCGATGCACGCAATTGCTCACATTGTGTGCTTATCATGACATGACTTTCACCTTTATGGCGCATCGGGATTGCTGAATTTTATTGGATATTCAAGCCCGTGAGCATTTCAAACAAGTTAGCAACATTTGCCAGATCGTGAACGGGGATCGAGCCGATCCAGCTTTGCCGCTACGATGGCCTCAGCCGCTGCAACGGTCTCTTCCAGCGTCATGCTGGTGGAATCCAGAAGAACGGCGTCGGCGGCCGGTTTAAGCGGCGAATCGGCGCGATTGCGGTCCCGCTCATCGCGGGCTCGCAGGTCGCGAATCACCTCTTCCGGCTGCACGGCCGGCGCGGGCCCAAGCTGGTCGAAGCGGCGCAGTCCCCTCACTTCGGGCGCCGCATCCAGAAAGATCTTCACTTCGGCATGGGGAAAGACCACGGTGCCAATGTCTCGGCCCTCCATCACCACCCCGCCCCCGGAGCCCAGTTGCTGTTGCAGGCTGACCATCCGGGCGCGAATCGCAGGGAAAATGCTCACGCGCGACGCTGCATCCGTCACCATTTGATTGCGGATCAGGCCGGTCACATCTTCGCCGTCCAGCAGGACGCGGTTCTCATCTTCGCCGGGCTCAAGGCGGATGTCGGTTTCGGTGGCAAGGCTGGCCAGGCCCTCGCTCTTATCCAATGGCAGTTCCATGCGCAGAGCCTTGAGAGCAAAAGCACGGTACATGGCGCCTGTCTCCAGGTTCAGCAGCCCAAAATGACGGGCCAGATGCCGAGCAATCGTGCTCTTGCCCGCGCCGGCCGGGCCGTCGATGGCGACAATAATCTTCCTGCCTGGCTGCGCTGAAGACAAGGGATTTTCGTTCGCACTCATCCGCGCTTCTTTGCGCCTGGTTTAGGTTTAGGCGGTGCGGTAAAGCCAAACCGCTTGCTGTTGCCAGCCTTTGTGCCGGCTGCCAAAGCGGGTTTGCGGCTGTTGCTGCGCGCATCGGGCCGTGCATCCTTGCGGGAAGAGCTGCCGCTGCGGGAAAGACTGCTGCCGCGTGCGCTTCCACCACTGGACTTGCCTGCGGCCTTGGCGCCGTTGCCGTGGCCCCAGGCCGGAGCGGCGGATTTAGTGCTGCGTGCGCCGCTGGCAGGGCGACTGGTGCTTCCGTTAGATCGGGCTCCATTGCCGGAACCGGTGCTTGTATGGGCAGGCTTCCGCGTTCCGTTGCCGCTCTTGGCTGCATTCTGTGACCAGCGTGCGCCAGAGGCTGGCCGGGCGCCGGTTGTCGTACGCGCTCCGGCGGTGCGGGCTTCAGGGCTGGCGCGGCGCACTGGGCGGCTGCTGGTGGAAGGTTGTGCCGGCTTGCGGTCGCGGGAATGCGTGGCCGGCCGGCTGAAGTGCGGACGCGCCGATGCGGCCTTGCCGCCAGTTGCCGGCTTGCGCGGGGCTGCTGCGCGCGGCGTGTGGGGTTCCGCAGCCTTGCGCGGAGCCATGGGGGCGGCAGCGGCTACCGGCTCTGGAACTGAAGTTGGAGTTGGCAACTGCGCCACGGGCTCCGGCATATCCAGCTCATGTTCATGTGAGTGAAGAAAGTAGGAAGAAGCGGACATGGACGAGCTTGAATAGAGCGTGGGCGCCACCGCAAACTCCGGCAGTGTGCCGGCAACATAAAAATGCGGTGCATGGCCCAGTGAAAGCGTATGCACCTGGCGGGTAGCCACCAGGCCGCGAAGCACTTCCCGCACCTTGCTGCGCGCGGTCAAGGCAGCCAGGAACAGCTCAACTTCTTCCATACTGGCCGCGATTACGGCCTGCAAGTAGATGGAGGCAAGCACCGAGATTGCCGTCACCTGCGAGGTGGAGGCGCCTTCGGCAATGGCTTTCTGGAAACGTGTCCGCAGCAGTTGCCACTGTGCGGCCTGGCCGGGCGCCGAGACGACCGGGATGATGCGAAGCTGCTGCCAGAGCTCGGTGATGGCGCGCAGAACTGCGCCTTCGGTTACTTCCCGGCCCAATGCCTGGGTGAGCTTGGAGATGGTCGTGTCGCCCAGTTCCAACTGCTTGTAGGCCTGTACGGCCAGTTGCGAAACCTGGCGCGAGCCTGTCAGTTGCGGGCTGCGGCGCCAGTCGCGGTCGCCCCGGAGGGCGTACACATAAGGCAGAACCCACGCGGCCACCACAAAGTCCGGCTGTTCGCCCGGCAATCCCAGCAGGTTCAGCCGCACCGCCACGTCGTCTCTCTCCAGACGCACCAGCAACTCTTCGGCTAACGCAACTTGTTTCGGGTCGGGAGTCGCGTTTCGCTGACCCGCCACGGCCTCAACAAAGGAGGGCGCTATAGAAGTGGCAAACTGCCGCTTGGGCAGGAAGAGACACAATCCAGTCTCCTCAATCCACGTCCGGGCGTCTTCCAGTGTGAGTGCCCCGTTTCCGTTCAGGCGCATCCTTTCGACGCGCGACGCTTCCAATTGCTCTGCTGTCAAAGAAAAACCTCACTTCCAGGCTGGCGAAATGCGCCGGGTAGCCCCACTCCTGAGAGTGAGGGTAACCACCTTCTTCATATTCTATCTGCGATTTAAATTCGATGGAAGGCCCGCTGGATCTCCTTCCAGGAATACAGCAAAGCTATTGGACGTCCGTGCGGGCAACTCGTTGGGTGGCTGGTTTTAGAAAGTTCCATAAGTAACCACTCCATGCGTACCGGATCGAGCGCGGTATTGACTTTAATGGCGGAATGGCAGGCGATGGAGGCGGCAATCCGCGTCCGCAGAGCCGTAAGATCCTCATTCTGCTTAGGTTCGTCCGGGTCGCCGCTGGACTGCTCAATCACCTCGGCCAGCATCCGCTCCAGTGCCGCTCCCTCCAGGCCCACCGGCGCTGCTTTCACCGCAAGTGTCTGTGGGCCAAAGGGTTCCACCTCAAATCCATTGCGGTCCAGCTCCTCGGCAATGCGGGCAAACACCACCATCTGCCAGGGCTTCAGCTCCACCAGCATGGGCATCAGTAACCTCTGGCGCTGGACTTTTTCCACCTGGCGATCCCTTAAAATTTTTTCAAAAAGCACTCTTTCGTGTGCAACATGCTGGTCGATAATCCACAAACCATCCTCGCCGGAGGCCAGAATGAACGAGTCCCGCAACTGCGCCAGCGGCCTCAGCGAGCCCAGATGGTTCAAATTGGCCGCTGCCTGCTCGGCCTCCACCTGAGCTGTCGCCGCCGCCGTCTCCGGCCCGCTCAGGCCCGGATTGCCGGAGGAGCAGCCTTCCAATTCCGTTGCGCCGGACGGCTGAAACAGCGCCGCCGCTGCCTCGCCCCACGCCGCCTGGTCGAGCGTGCCCGCGTCAAAGCTCCGTGCGCCAAAGGGCAGATTGCCCGGGGCGGCCGAAGCCAGCCGCGGGGTCAACTGGAACGGCTCAGCGTTCGCCCGCGCGATCTGGAACGCCTCTGGATCGGAGTCCTCTATCGGCTGAAAGGTTTCACTGTCTGGCGATCCAGGCAGGGGCGAAGCGGCTGGCGGCATCAGCGAGGTGCTGGCAGCGGGCGCGGAGTCCAGCGCGGCCAGGAACCCGGCGGCCGGGCGCGCCTTGATCAGCGCCGTCCGCAGGCTGTCGCGCACAAAATCGTGCACCAGGGACTGCTGGCGGAAACGAACCTCGGTTTTAGAGGGGTGGACGTTCACATCCACCTCTTCGGGCGGCATCTCAAGAAACAGCAGCACCACCGGGAAGCTGGTGGGCGGAATCACGTTGCGATAGGCCTCGGTAATGGCGTGTATCAGCAGCCGATCGCGGATAAGTCGTTTGTTCACAAAAATATAAATCGAATTGCGGTTGAGCTTTTGCAGCTCAGGCTTGGAGTAAAAGCCGCTGATCCGCAACGTGCCCGGATCGCGCACCGGGACATCGGGGTCGATTTTCCACGGCGGCGGCGCAGGCAGCCCGGCGTGGGCCAGCGGGGTTTCCGCGGCCACCGGCAGCAGTTGCGCCAGCGTGTCCTTGCCAAAAATCTGGTAAATGCGTTCGGCGGTGCGCGTCACCGGCGGCGCGGAGACAATCGTGTGCGTGGCTGAGGTCAGCTCGAAGTGCATCTCCGGGTGCACCAGCGCATAGTGCGTCACCAGCGCCGTCACGTGCGCCAACTCCGTACTCTCGGCGCGGAGAAATTTGCGCCGCGCCGGCGTATTGAAGAACAGATCGGCCACGGCCAGCGTGGTTCCGCGGGGCAGGGCCGCATCGTCCACATGTAGAATCTTGCCGCCGGCTATCTCCATCCGCGTTCCGGCAGCCTCGTCGCCCGTTGCCGTTTCCAGCGTCACCCGGGCCACGGAAGCAATGGAGGGCAGCGCTTCCCCTCTGAAGCCCAGGGTTGCAATCGAGAGCAGGTCGTCGGCGGTGCGCAGCTTTGAGGTGGCGTGGCGCTCGAAAGCGAGCAGGGCGTCGTCGCGGCTCATGCCCTGCCCGTCGTCGCTCACGCGGATCAGCTTGCGGCCGCCCGCCTCCACCTCGACGCGAATGCGGCTGGCGCCCGCATCCAGCGAGTTCTCCAGCAGCTCTTTCACCACGGAGGCAGGCCGGTCCACCACCTCGCCAGCGGCGATCTGGTTGGCAACCTGGTCGGAAAGTATGCGGATGCGGCCCATAAGCACTTAGGGTAACGCAGGGCGGCGCGCACCGCACGGAAGAAGCGGAATTGCCGGCCCTTACTGCACCTCTGCGCTGCTTCTCTTCCTGAAGTCCCGGATGCGGTGGAAGGTCAGGAAGTTGGCGTCGTGGGCGCGATGGGCTCCGCCGGACTCATCCTCGAAAGCAGTCCGCGAAGCCACCACCATGTCGGCGCCGTCAAATTGCCAGTCAACATATTGGAAGGCAAACTTCGTTGCGTCGGCATGGGACAGGACAATCCGCTCCACCGTCCAGTGATGCAGATCGGCTGAGGACATCAGCGCCAGCGTATTCCTGACTGCGGCGGGATTCGTGGCGGACAGGGGCTCGGAAGGCAAAGCGGGGTTGGAAAGCGTCCAGTATTTCCGGCTGACCTTGTCGTAGCGGATGCTGAACTTTTTTGCGCCGCCGGGAAAGTCCACCAGCGCCGAAAATTTCAGC
>JARLGF010000157.1 GCA_031296165.1 Occallatibacter sp.
AGGAAGAATGGCAATGACCTGGACCAGCGCTTTTGGCCGCGCCTGCGGCTGGCTTCTCGACCACATTGTGCATGGCCTGGCGCTTACCCGCATCTCTCCCAACGCACTCACGTTCATCGGCCTGGTGATCAACATCGCGGCCGCGTTTCTGTTTGGCCACGCGAACGCCACCAACGCAGGGCGCATGTTTTTCTATGCGGGGCTGGTGATCTTCGGGGCCGGGCTGTTCGACATGGTGGACGGGCGGGTGGCGCGGCGCAATAACCAGGTGACGGTCTTCGGCTCTTTTTTCGATTCGGTGATCGACCGCTACTCCGACGTGGTGCTGTTTTTCGGGCTGCTGGTGTATTACGGCAGGATCAACCGCTTCCGCTACGTGGTGCTGGTGGCCTTTGTGATGGTCACGTCGCTGATGGTGAGCTACACGCGCGCCCGGGCCGAAGCACTGATCGGGCAGTGCAAGGTGGGCTTCATGGAGCGGCCGGAACGGATTGTGCTGATCCTGCTGGGCGCGCTGTTCAACCACTGGGGCGTGATGGCGCCGGTGCTGTGGGTGCTGGCTGTGCTTTCCACCATCACAGTGGCACACCGGATTACGTATACCTACTCGAAAACCAAGCACCTGGCTCCGATCGGCTGAGTGGCCCCGTTAACGAGCGGCTGGTAAGATGACTTGGTTTGGGGTCGGCTGACCCGTACGATATTCCCTTCTGGAGCACATTTTATGAATTCTTTTCCGGCAGTGGCCGCTCTGTTGGCTGCGATGACTCTTTTGCCTGCGGCACGGCCGCAGAAGGGGCCGATCTACGCAATCGCGCATCGCGGCGAACATATCCATCATGCGGAGAACAGCGTTGCGGCGATCGAGTCCGCGGCGGCGGCCGGGGCCGATTATGCCGAGCTGGATGTGCGGACGACGAAGGACGGCAAGCTGGTTCTGATGCACGACAAGACAGTGGACCGGACGACGGATGGCCATGGCGCGGTGAAAGACATGACGGCGGAGGAGATTGCTCATCTGGCGTTCAAGGGCTATGGGGGCTCGGTGCCGACGTTCGACGAGGCGCTGGACGCGGCGAAGGGGAAGATTCGGATTTACCTGGACTGGAAGGACGCTACGCCGGAGGCGATTTTTCAGAAACTGAAAGATCACGGAATGCTTGAGCATGTGGTGGTGTATGGGGATCGCGACGAGCTGCATCGGCTGCAGAAGCTGGCACCGGGGATTCGTGTGATGCCGGAGGCGGGGACGCTGCCGGACCTGCAGATGAGCCAGGCCGAACTCAAGCCCACGGTGGTGGCATTCGGGGAGGACGACTTCAAGCCGGAGATCGTGGCGCAGGCGCTCAAAGAGAACGAAGAGATTTTTGTGGACCGGCTATGGGCCCAGGACACGCCGGAGTTGTGGCAGGATGTGATCGACCGGGGGGCGCGCGGGATTCAGACGAATCATCCGGCGGAGCTGGTGGAGTTTCTTCGGGAGAAGCATTTGCATCCGTAGCCGGCGGGGCTGGAAACAGATTCCCTGACGGGAATGACGGATAAGGCATTTTCAAAAACGGTATAGAAGCAACCGCAGATTCTTCGCTTACCACCCCCAAACTGAAGAACGTTTGGGGCCCCGTGCGCTCAGAATGACAGCCAGTTTTGTGTTGCGTAATTCAGACTCAGGACACTAGCAGTTGACGACTACGGTGGAGCAGCCTGTGGTGGCGGGGCGCCATTGGACGAGGAAACTGGTTACGGACGAGGACTCCATGCGGCGCATGGCCTCAAACTCTCCGCCCTTCTGGCTGTAAAGCAATTTGCCGCTTTCACTGAGGACGGCGAGGGCGGGGACGCCTTTTTCAAGCGGGATTCCGTAGCGTTTGGCGATGTCCTGATTGGCATCGATATGCCCAATGTTGACATGGACCAGGACGAAGTTGGACTCAAGAATAGGGCGGTTCGCCGCGTTGTGGAAGTAGAGGTCGAGCACCTGGCAGTCGCCGCACCAGTTGCCGCCAAAATCGAGCAGGATGCGCTTGTGGGTGTGGGCGGCGGTTTTAAGGGCGGCGGCCAGGTCGGCATGGGCCTGCTCGGGAGCGGGATAGATGTCGCGTCCGGCGGAACTGGCTGTGCCTGTGGCCACGGCCAGCAATACGGCAAGGGCAAGGAGTTTGACGGTTTTCAAGTGGGGAATCCTCCAACGTCTACTTCAAGTCTGCCACAGGCGCGCAGGACAATACCAATCGCCATACCAATCCATGGCGCCTGCTATCGGGCCTGAGCATGTACTCTGTGAGTTGTGACCAATGAACTGCGCAAACGGCTGGAGTCGGCGGCTTACCCGGATCTGGGAGCCATGATGGAGGGGTATGCGCGGGCCGCGGCGGATGTGGGCAAGAGCGAATTCGGTCAGAAGCTGGACTTTACGTCTGAATCCATCGAGGGGCTGGACGAGATTCTGGTTCTGGTGGGGGAGAGCCCGGAGCTGGACCTGGATTTCGAGGTGCGGCTGTGGGGCAGCTACCTGGGCGAGGTGCTGCGGCGGCGCTATGCAGGAAGCTGGGAGATGACGCAATACCCCGGCGGGGTGGCGGCGGTTCCGTCGGTGGATGTGCGCGGGTCGCGGCTGTTTCCTCTGATGAAGGTGTATCGCCGCCTGACGGTGGGCCAAGAGGAGGATCTGCGCGCCTTTTACGCCATGGTGACGGAACGGCTGGGCAAGCCGGCGCAAGTGAATTGACGTTTTCCTTTGGAGACGCCCTGGCATACGGCGCGATAGTGAGGGCAGTACTGCGCGGGAACGCGGCTTTGTGCGACAATAATCACGGATAGAGCGTGCCGTCTAAGAGCGGTGCGTGGAGGATAAGACAATGGGCGATCTATTGCAGCCGTGGCACCTGGTCGTGCTGGGCGTAGTGGCGTTCCTGCTGTTCGGCGCCAAGCGGCTGCCGGAACTGGGCAAGGGACTGGGCGAAGGACTGAAGGGATTCAAGGAAGGCATACGGGGCATCTCCGATCCCCCGGCACCGGCCCCTCCAGTGCAGCAGAGCGTGGCTCCCGCGCCGCCGCCTGCACCACCTGCGGCGCCGGTGGAGCCCAAGGCGTAAAAATACAGCGCGCACCGCGAGGCACCGGGCCGGGGTTTCAACCCCGATCTGTTGTGGAGCTGAAGCCGCGCGAACCGATCAATGAAGATATGCAAAGGCCTGTGCAGAGATGCGCAGGCCTTTCTGCGTGTGGTGGAGCGCTGCTAGATGCTGAGCAGCATGACGGCGGAGAGGGCCAGGACCATGCCGGCTACCTGGCGGCGGGTGGGTCGCTCACGGAGGACGAAGGCGGCCAGCAGGATGGTTCCGGCGGGATAGAGCGAGCAGACCACGGCGGCTACGTCGAGGCGGCCAACCTGGGTGGCGCGGAGATAAAAGAGACTGCCCACGGTGTCGAGCGATCCGGCGAGGATGCCGGTGAACCAGAAGCCGCGCCAAGGCGCTTTGGGCGGCATGACGAGGAGAAGCAGAATCATGGCCAAAGCGCCGGCGGCGCGGGCGAAGGTCATGGTCCAGAGGACGCCTCCTACGCTGGCGAATTTGAACAGGACCAACTGCGAGCCGAAGCCGATGCCGGCCAGGGCGCCGAGCAGGAGGGCCATGGGCGGTGTGGCGGCAGCTTTGTTTGCGGGGGTGCAGGTGATAAACCAGATGGCGATGAGGCCGAGCGCCAGACCAGCCGCGGTGAGGGGCGTCGGCAGGCCGTCGTGGACGAGAGAAAAGAGGACGGGCACCAGGGCGGTGAGCAGGCCGGTGAGGGCCGCGGTGAGTCCCATGGCTCCCATGGCCAGGGCGCGATAAAAGACAGCCAGGCCGAGCGAGCCCTCAAAGCCGCCCAGGGCGGCATAGAGAAGGTAGTGAGAGCCGGGCAAGGCGAGCCGCATTCCCTGGCAGAGGGCGAGGAGCACGAGCAGGGAGAAGATGTGTCCGGAAGCGACCACGAGCATGGCGGGAGCGCGGCGCGCGCCGATGCCGCCGACGAAGTCGGACCCGCCCCAAGTGGCGGCCGACACGAGTCCAAGTCCGGCCGCTGCGGCTGACGAACTCACAGGCTAGCGACGGTCCTGTGCGGAGGGGTAATAGCCGGCCTTGGCTTTTACGTCCATGCCGGGCCGGTTGACGCGCACATCGATGGAGCGGTACTTGCCGTCATAGATGGATTCGTGGCTGAGGTAGCCGAGCGTGTACTGGGTGCGGGCTTCCTCGGCGATCTTGGCGTAGCTTTTCTCAATGCCGTTCATGCTGCGTTCGGAGTCGAAGTCGCCGCCGGTGGCCGCAGTGTACTTGTAGAGGATGTTGTCATACATGGTAAAGGGGAGATGGATGCGGCTGATATAGCCCTCGCCCCAGTTGGCGGAGGTGCCTACGCCGGTGGCAAAAACCGCAATCTTGTTGGTCTGGAGATAGCGAATGACCTCGCGGAGTGAGGCCTTGCTGCCGTGCTCCTTGCCGTCGGAGACGACATAGACAATGCGGCGTCGTTCCTTGGGGCGAGTGGAGAGCTCCTTGGCGGCGGCGAGGATGGCGTCGTTGAGGGTGTGAATTTCCTTGGGGATGGTGATGAAAGTGCCACCACCGGCCGAGCCTCCGGGCTGTAGGTTGGGATCGACGCAGGCGCCGTTCTGGCGGATGCTGCAACCGGCCAGAGGTCCGCTGTTGATGGGGACGAGCATGTCAGAGCCGGTGGCCTTGGTGAGGGCCAGCACGGCGGGCAACCGGCTGCTTTGCGCGCCGGTAAAGGCGGTCCGCTCCTGCGCGCCGTTGTTGTAAGTAAAGACAGCAACTTCGTCATAGGGAGTGAGCGCGCCCTGGATGGCGTCGAGGGAGTCGTTGACCTTGGCCATGACGTCGGAGGTCAGGCTCTGGTCAATGACAAAGGCGACGGAAAGCGGGGCCGGATCGACGGAGAACAGTTGCAGCGGAACGCGGGTGTTGTTCTCGTAGACCTGGAAATCGCGGAAGGTGAGACCGGCGACGAGATTTCCTTTAGAGTCCTTGACGGTAACCGGGACTTCAACAAAGTTGACATTGAGGACGAAGCGCGGGAGGGCATCGAAGCCTTCAGGGGGAGCAGTCTGGACCGTATCCACGACGGGCGCGGCAGGCGGCTGGCTGGGGGCCGCAGGCGGTTGCTGCTGGACCGGAGAAGCAGACGACGAGGTGGGATTTGCAGGCGTTTCCTCAGAACCCTTGCCAGGCGTAATGGCGGAGCCGTTTACGCCGGACAACTGCGGAGGCGCCTGAGGCGTGGGTGCATCGGGAACGGTGGATTGCTGATTTTGGGCCAGAACCACCGGGTTCAGAATCGTGCTCGAACTGATGAGCGCGGCCAACGCGATTGCCGTCAAACCAAACTTCACAGGTATTCTCCAGTGGTCAGTGGTCAGTGGTCAGTAAAGAACGATCCCCGATCGCTGCTGAATGCACTGCTTTCACTGGCCGGTTGTCAGCGGCAACGGATAACCGACATGCGGCATCCGGCAACTGAAAACCGACCACTGGCGGCTGAGAATTGACAAAACCCAGCCAGCAGGGCTCCATCCGTCAGAGTATCAGACGCGCCAGAGCTTTGCAGGTTGCGCGCCAGGCTGGAAGGAGTTCGGGTATGCTGTCTTCGTGGTAGGGACTCCGTCTAATTGACCAGAATGCGTATTCGATCTGGAGTTGCCGCTTTCTTGCTGAGCCTGCCGGGGTTGTCTCTGGCGGGATGGGCACAGCTTGCTCCGTCGCCGGACGCGCCGCCGGTGAGTACGGCCCCGGCTCCGGCGCCCGAGGACGAATCGGCAACGACACTCAAACTGAATGTGAACCTGGTGGATGTGTTCTTTACGGTCAAGGACAAGAGCGGGAACCTGGTGCCGCATTTGACCAAGAACGATTGCACGGTTTCAGAAGACAAGACGCCGCAGACGCTGAAGAGCTTTGTGGCCGAGACCAACCAGCCGTTAACTCTGGGACTCATGCTGGACACGTCAGGCAGCCAGCAGCGGGTGTTGCCGCTGGAACAGCAGGCGGGCAGCGAGTTTCTGCAGCGCGTGCTGCGGCAAAAGGATGAGGCTTTCCTGATTTCGTTCGACGTGAACGTGGACCTGCTGCAGGACTTTACGAATAGCGCGCGGCAGCTTTCGCGCGCGCTGAACAAGGCGGAGATCAACGCCGGCGTGAGCTTGGGTCCAGGGCCGGTTCCCACGCCCGGGGGGCCCCGCGGAACGGTGCTCTACGATGCGGTGATGCTGGCGTCAAACGACAAATTGAACCAGGAGACGGGCCGCAAGGCCTTAATTCTGCTGACCGACGGCGAGGATCAGGGCAGCCGCGTGAAGATCTCCGAGGCGATTGCCGCGGCGCAGAAATCGAATGTGATCGTATACGTGATTCTGATTGCGGACCGGGGCTTTTACGGGGGATTCAGCTTTGGCTACAGCGGCTTCTCTGCCATGAAGCGGCTGAGCGCGGAAACCGGCGGACGGCTGATCGACGTGGGCAACAACGGGCCGAAGCTGGAGGCGGCATTCCAGCAGATTGAGGACGAGCTGCGGACCCAGTACGTGGCCAGCTATACGCCGAGCAACACCAAGCTGGACGGGAGCTTCAGACGGCTTGGCGTGGAGTGCAGCGGGGACGGGATGAAGGTGCAGGTACGCAAGGGCTACTTTGCGACGGCACCTCAGGACTAAGGCGACAATTCAGTTTTCAGTTAACAGTTATCAGTTATTAGCAGCCAGCAAGGGCTTGTGGCTGCGGGCAAGAAGAGCTGCCGCAGGTTACGGCAGGGGGTAGGGTTGTGCAAAAAAGCGTTTTGGGAGGGCAGACTGTCCAGATTTAGGACAGTCAGTTACCTAGAATTATCACATCGTAATCTGGCGCATAGGATGAGTCTTCTTTAATATCGGCACAGGTTGGAAAAACTTGAGGCTTTGCAGAAAAATAATTTTGGCCTCAGGAATTCGACCCCAGGAGCTTGCCATGACGACCAAGTGTACAGTCAGCGAAGGTTTTGAGATCAGTCCCCGTTTTCGCCAGAGCGTGGAAGAGCGGATAACACGGTTGGAGCGGGACGCGGAAAGCGACGAGGCATTTGTGGCCACACTGGTAGACGGCGACCATATCCGGAGGCAGATGCGGCTGGTGGCCGTGCAACGGAGCGAGGCTCTGCGCATGAGATTGTTTCTGGACCGTGCCATGACGCGGTTGCCGCGTCCGTTGATTGCGCTGTGATCGTTGCGCGGGCTGCGCAGCGAAGCCGCAACAAGCGACAGGCGCTGGTCATCCGCACAGCAAACCGCACGCTGAATCCGCAAAAAATCCAAATTAGCAAGAACAAGAGCCGCAGCCTGTGACGATAAGGCGCGGCTCTTTTTGCGTACAGGGCAGAATTTGGAGCACCGGGCGGGTTTCGAACCCGCGAATACAGGTTTTGCAGACCTGCGCGTTAGCCACTTCGCCACCGGTGCTTGAAAAGGCAGTTGTCAGTCGTCAGTTGTCAGTGAGAGTCCGATTGCTGAGAACTGAACACTGTCGGCTGCAACTAAAAAACCCACCGCGCCTTGTGGCGGGTGGGTTGACTGGAGATTCTTTGCTTTCGGAATCTAGCCCAGAGAACACGCCCGCGCGGTGCGGCAGCCCTGACAGCAGCAGCACAGACAGATCGCGGGAGTAGAGAATCGGGCCATCGAAATCCTTTGCCGGGAAACACGCAAATCACGCTGCGGCTCACCGGATATTCGTAGACTAGAGGTAATCCGGAGGCAAGTCAAGCGATGTTTGCAATCGATTATTTTGTGGTGGATGTATTCACAGGCACGGCGCTCACGGGCAATCCGCTGGCGGTGGCGATGAACAACCGCGGGCTGACAACGGAGCGGATGCAGGCGATTGCGCGCGAGTTCAATTTTTCAGAGACCACGTTTGTGGAACGCAGACCGGCGGCGGTGGAAGAGGCCGAGGGCGTGCGGGTGAGGATTTTTACAACCCGGGAAGAACTGAACTTTGCCGGGCACCCGACGCTGGGCACCGCGAGCGTTCTGAAGCTGATCGCTCCCGAAGTCTTTGAGGGAGATACGGTGAGGCTGGCGGAGAATGTGGGGGCGATTCCGGTGCGATTCAGCGGGGATGGGCTTTACGGCGAGATGACGCAGCGGGACCCGGAGTTTGGCGAAGAGCTGAACCGGGCAGAGGTGGCGCGCCTGACGGGGCTGGCGGAGAGCGATCTGGACCCGGGGTTGCCGCCGCAGATTGTATCCACGGGAACCGCATTTGCGATTGTTCCGTTGCGTGACGCGGGGATGTTGGCGAGGCTCAGGGTGAAGCAGGAAGAGAGCATGGCGTGGCTGCGGGAGCGCGGAGCGCGGTGGTTCTACGTGCTGGGGCCCGCATTGGAGCAGGGCGGCGGCGGGGAGCCTGCGTGGCGTGCGCGGATGCAGTTTAATGGCGGCGAGGACCCGGCTACGGGATCGGCGGCCGGTTGCGCGATTGGCTACCTGGTGCGTCATGGCGCCGTGGCTCCGGGGGTAGGCACACATGTTCGGCAGGGTGTGGAGATAGGCAGGCAGAGCGATCTTTATCTTTCGGCGCAAATCCACGGTGGGGCAGAGCGCCGGCAAAACGGATTTGGCGAGGAGCAATCTTTGAAGGTGACGGATGTGTGCGTAGGGGGTAGCACCGTTCTTGTTGCAAAGGGACAGCTTTTCCTGCCGTGATGCACATGCTTTCAACAGGCAATCATGGATGCAAGTGACGGCAGGAGTAGATGCTAGCGGATTTCCACTTGTTTCATGCGGATTTTCAAGCCAGGTTTCGCCTCCCGTTCCCTCTTCCCATGGGCTTCCAAGGCTCGTAGGCTAGCGATTCATTGATGGATTTTAACCGGCCTCGTTGCTGGTCTAGCCCCAGGCATCAAAACACCACTTGACCGCGGCCTGTCTGGCCGTCATGGATCGAATGCCCTTGCTCCCTTGTGTGTCCGCCGTGCCCCCCTCGAGGGCCGAGCGCCGCAAACCAGGCAACGGGTATGCACGATCAACCATGGCGCAGCCAGCTTGTTCCCGGTCACCGGGCACGGAAATTCAATACGCCAGCCTGCCATACGAGCGGGCGACGGCGGTGTGTTTTCACAGCGCGGGCAAAAAATTGAACCAAGGAGCGAGTCCCCATATCATGCGGCCTAAGAAAGTAATTCTCTGCGTAGACGATAACGAACAAGAGCTTTCCGTACTCAAGTTCATGCTGGAAACCAACGGATACCGGGTGTACTCGGCCTGCACCGGGCAGGAGGCGATCGGCATCTTTGCCGAGATTCAGGCGGATCTGGTGCTGGCCGACTATGCCATGCCGCAGATGAATGGAGATCAACTGGTGGGCCGGCTGAAGCAGATTGCCTCGCACGTGCCGATGATTCTGCTGTGCGACCCGCAGAAGATGGGCGGCGAGATCCATGCAGCCGATGCTCTGCTAGCCAAGAAGAACTGCTCGTCGCAGGAACTTCTGGAACGCATCAAGGTGATGAGCGCGCGCAAGCGCGGTCCGCGCAAGGGCGCGCAACGGCAGACACCGATGGTGGAGTTGGCTGTGGCCTCGTAGCAACAGTTTTCAGCGGTCGGTTGTCAGTGGCCGGTCAAGACGAATCCATGACCATCGGGCACGAACAACCGACCGCTGAAAACTGGATGCGATAGCCATAATACATAGCCCCACTGGAACTCGGGTTCTTTCCCCGGCCACACTTCTCTCTTGACGACTGCGCACGGCAGTGGGCATACTCGCCATTTATGTCCAAGCTGGAGCATTTTCCCTACGCTCCGGCGGAAGTTGGCTTTATATGGATCTGATTGTTCTTCGCATTCTTTTTGTAGCCCTGCTGGCCGGGGTATGTTATTTCCTTCATCCTTTCGGAGTTCAAACAGGGTGGATGGGTGCGTGCATGGGCGCGGTGGCGGCCGTGGCGGTGATCGTGTTCGAGTTGCGGGTGCGGGCGCTGAGCCTGCGGCGGCTGATCGGCGCGGTGACCGGCAGCGTGCTGGGCATCTTTGGCGCGGCGCTGTTTTGCCTGGTGCTGCGCAGCGCACCCCTGCCTGCGGCCAACTCGGCGGCATTGCAGATTTTTGTACTGCTGCTGATGACGTATGTGGGCCTTCTGGTGGGGGCCAGCAAGGGCGATCTGCTGAACCCGGCGGCACTGGGTACTGTGTTCAGCAGCGATCGGCCGACGCGGCGCAGCGCCAAGGTTCTGGACACGAGCGTCATCATCGACGGCCGCATTGCCGATATTGCCGAGGCCGGTTTTGTGGACGGCATGATGGTGGTGCCGGAGTTTGTGCTGCGGGAACTGCAGACGGTGGCCGACTCAACCGACGGGTCAAAACGGCAAAGAGGCCGGCGCGGGCTGGACATGCTGCAGCGCATGCAATCGAACGTGAACATCCAGGTGCAGATTGTTCCCGACGACTTTCCGTCGATTCGGGAAGTGGATCTGAAGCTGCTGGAACTGGCCAAGAAGTGGGAGGCCAAGGTGGTGACCAACGACTTCAACCTGAACAAGGTGGCCCACCTGCACCACGTGGAAGTACTGAACATCAACGACCTGGCCAACGCGCTGAAGCCCGTGGTGCTGCCCGGCGAGAAGATGACGGTGCTGATCTTGAAAGAGGGCAAAGAGTTCAACCAGGGCGTGGGCTACCTGGACGACGGGACCATGGTGGTGGTGGACCATGCGCGCAAGCTGATTGGCAGGGCGGTGGAGATTTCAGTGACCAGCGTGCTGCAAACCGCCAGCGGGAAGATGATTTTCGGCAAGCTGGACGAGAACGGGAAGAACGGCGAGTCGTAGCCACCCGCCATCTGCGGTGGGGCCAATTGCCTTCGGCATGGCTGCCTGGACGAGAGCGCGGAGAAGTCTCAGGATTGCTCCCAGAAACGCTCGGAGAGATATGTGCCGGCCCCGTCGGGCAGAACGGTGACGATGACGGCGCGGCGGCCGGCGGCGGCTTCTTCACGAGCGATGCCGAGCGAGACGGAGACGGCCGCGGCAGCAGAGATGCCGACCAGCAGGCCTTCCTCGCGAGCCAGGCGCCGGGCCATGTCGTAAGCGGCTTCGGTTTCCACTTCCACGGTGCGATCGGCGAGATGGGGGTTATAGATGGCAGGCACCAGGGTTGGGCCCTGGTACTTGAGGCCGACAATGCCGTGCAAAGGCGCATTGGGCAGGAAGCTGATGGCCTGGAGGGCGGGGTTGCACCCCTTGAGAAAGCGGGTGACTCCGGTAAAGGTTCCGCTGGTTCCGATGCCGGCGACAAAGTGCGTGACCTGGCCGGAGGACTGCTGCCAGATTTCAGGGCCCGTGGTGCGGAAATGCTCCTGCCAGTTGGCGTCGTTGGAGTACTGGTCGGCGTAGTAGTAGCGATGGGGATCGTTGCCGGCGATTTCGCGGGCGCGGAAGATGGCTCCATCGGGACCCAGGGCAGGATCGGTCCAGTCCACTTGCGCTCCGTAGGCGTGGAGGATGCGCTTGCGCTCAGGCGAGACGTTGGAGGGCATGGCCAGCAGGACGGGAAAACCGAGCGCCGCGCCCAACATGGCGAAGGCGAGGCCGGAGTTGCCGGTGGAGGCGTCCAGGAGGGTTTTGCCCTGGGTGAGCAGGCCGCGGGCGCGCGCATCGCGAACGATGGCGGCGGCGGCCCGGTCCTTGACGCTGCCACCGGGGTTGGCCCACTCGGCCTTGCCTAGGAGGGTGATGCCGGCAAGATCGCGGACGGGCATTTCAAGGCGGATGAGCGGCGTGTTGCCGATGCGCTGGGGCAGCGAGGAGCCGGGCATAGAAGAGACGGGAATTGCGGAGTTGCCGGTAATTTTCATAGGAGATTTCTGTTGGGGCGAATTGCCGCCGGGGCTCGGCATATGCGAGATTCTACATAGCGAGAATTCCACCGAACCCTACTTAGATTATCCTCGCAGACTGGAAGCGACCGTGAGCCGAAAATCCCGCAATCCGAACTTCGATCAGACAGTGGAGACGCTGCGCGCCCATTCGTTCGATATAACGCCGTATGCCGGGGTTGCCGGCGGAGTGCTGGTGAGCAAGTATGGGGCGGCGGCGGTGCTTGTGGCTGTGGCGGATGCGCCGGCGGCGCTGGCGGAGCGTCCAGGCGCGCTGGTGAAGGGGGAAGTGGCGCGTCTTGTGGACCGGGGCTATCAGAAATTCCTTAAAACTTCCCAATACGAGTTGCCCGCAACGGCCAGCCAGTTGCACTCAATTCACGAGTTCGGCGAGGAGTTGAAGCAACTGACCGGCGCCACCAGCCTGTACAACGAGTCGCTGGGCACGACCAGCGACCTGTATGCGTACGACCGGCTGAAGGGCCGTGAGGCGGCAGGACCAACTGCCGTGCGCCCCTGGGATACTGCTGCGGGGCACTGACAGGGCTGAAATCACATCGGCGGGCAGGGCATGGAAGCGGAAGAAAGGGCGGAAGGCACGGCGACGCAGTACCCGGAGCGCCGGCGCGGCTGCCGTTATGCCGTGGATGAAGCTTCAGTGGTTCTGCTGGTGAGCCACGGCCTTCCGATGGAATGCCGCATTCTGGATCTGAGCCTGGAAGGGTGCAGGATGCGCACCGGGGACAGGTTTCACGGCGGCATCGGGGTTCGCGTCGAGGTGGCCTTCAAGGTGAACGGAATTGCTTTCCGGTTCAGCGGGGTAATCAGGTGGACGGATGGACGGCACCTGGCAGGAATTCACTTTGTGGATGTGGCCATGCGGCGCCGGGAGGCGCTGGTGGAGGTGCTGGACGAGGTGGAGGCAGCGAATGCCGCAAAGGCCGCAAGGGAGGCGGCAGATAGGCTAGCGGCGGAACAGCAAGCCGAAGCCCAGGCGCAGCAGGCGCGGGAAGCGGTGGAACGGCAGGCGAGTGAGCAAGCCGGAATCCCGGGAGCCGTGGAGCCAGCCAAGCCTGCCAGCCGCGAACGGCGAGCGCAGTCCCGTCACGGGGTGGATACCTCGGCGGTGATTTATTTGATCAAGATTGGGTCGAGGCTGAGCGGGCGCATTCTGGACCTGAGCGTGAGCGGGTGCCGGATTTGCACGGACGAGCGATTTCCGGTGGGGATTTATACGCGGGTGGAGACGGAGTTTCGCCTGGAAGGGCTGCCGTTCCGGCTGGGCGGGGTGATTCAGGCTGTTCACGACCGGGACCGGCACATGGTGGGCATCCGGTTTCTGGATATGAGCGAACGCAAGCGGGATCAGGTGGAGCAGTTGATCGGGGAGATCGAGGAGTTGCGCGCGCGGAAGGAATTGGCGCAGGCCAAGCCGCTGGGCGAATGAACGGCTGAAAAGCCGGAGCGCGAAGCCGCTTGCCCTGGCCCTGGTTTTCCCCGGCGCTGGTTGTATTTTTAGACGCGCCGGCCGGAGATCAGGTTAAAGACCAGGACGACGACCGCAATGACCAGCAGAATGTGGATGAGGCTGCCTGCGATATGGAAGCTGAAGCCGAGAAGCCACAGAACGACAAGAATTACGAAGATAGTCCAAAGCATACGATTCTCCTGTGCACCGCGGGCGCCCGGAATGGATGGTGCTTTCCTGGACGCCCGTGAGCCTTTACAACCGGCGCGTTATAGCCTGGTTGGTTGAAGCAGCCCTAATTGGAAGCGACCGCCTGTGCCTTGGCGCCCCTGACCGCGTTGAGGAACCTGTGTGCTGAAGCTGGAGCATGCACCTCGCCCCCGAGAACGCGATGTATGGAGACTTCATGGCCATAGAAGGCGTCCATGGAATCGTCGTCGCGGCGGATAGAGGCTCCGCTCAGCGTGAGTCCGGCAAAGGCGCCTTTGGCACGCGAGTAAGTGAGGATCTCTGTATCCAGTTTCCAATCGGTATTGGCGGAAGCGTGGCGTCCAACCGGTCCGGCTGCCGCGGAAGCGTCAGCGCCAAGCTGGAACTTGGAGGATTCCAGGCGCTGCATGCCTGTATTGCCCTGGAAGATCATGACCAGATCCACGCCTTCGACGCCGATCTGCAATCCCCAACTGCCGCCGGTAATGGCGAAGAACGCCGGCGAGCTCCAACCCTTTGCGGTGCGGCAGGTGGCTACGCCTCTGCCATTTTCTGCGCCGAACACTAAGCCGCCCTTGATCATGTGCGGCACAACGGCCACGCACTTGGCGTGCTCCATTACTTCTTCAGGAATGCCTTTATCGGGCGCGGCCATGACCTCATGCAGCACCGTGGCAGCATTATCCAACCGGTTCTGCGTATCTTCGCGAGTCTCTGCCCAGGCAGCGGTAGCTACGCCCAGACCGAATAGTGCCACCAACGTCACAAATTTCTTCATGCAACTCACCTTTTTCTACCTATGCGCAGCGACACTTACTTTCCGCGCACTGAGGCGCATTAGGTAGCTTCACGTTAGCGGCGTTGGGCGGCAGAGTCTGAGCAATTCGGTACAAGGGAAACAGGGAGCGGCGTCAATTCATGGGGGAGAAAAGATTTGCCGCGGCGAGCGGATCGGGCGAGTGCGGGCGGCGTGCATCGAGCGGGATTGTCAGAGGCTGTTTCAGCGCTGGCGCTGGCGAGGCAGGGAGCGGCGAGGATAGTGTTCGCTGAAAATATTTCCGGAAAAGTGAGCAAAATTGAACAGTTTCCCGCCTTCCGAACGTGAAATAAAGAATTAAAATACCGCTGATTGTGTGCGGTTGGGATGTTGTCGCGAATGGATATTTGAATGAGCAGGTTACGTCTTCCCTTGGGCCCCAATTTCTGGCGCCGATTTTTTGTCCGATGTTCCAATTGTTTTGTTAGCATGTTGGCGAGCCGTTGCGGTTGTTTCTGCAGCAACCATGCGCAAGCCGCATGGGGAGGAGGTTTCTGCAATGGTTGTGCTTGAAAAACCCGAATTCGATGCGGCCGCCTTTCTGGCGAGCGCCGGTCTGGGGCGAAGAATAGTCCAGGTGGCGCCGAAGCAGACCTTCTTTACGCAGGGAGATCCGGCGGATTCCTTTTTTTATCTTCAGAAGGGCCGGGTAAAAGTTACGGTAGTTTCGCAAACCGGCAAGGAGGCCACCATCACGCTTCTGGCCGACGGCGACTTTGTGGGCGAGGAGTCGTTGGCGATCGTGGAGGGAGTGCGTTTGTCCACGGCGACCGCCTTGACAGCCTGCACGGCGCTCAAGATCAGGCGGGAGGAGATGACCCGCGCGATGCACGAGGAGCGTGCGCTCACCGACATCTTTATGAAGTTTCTTCTGGCGCGCAGCATGAAGATCCAGGCGGATCTTGTGGATCAGCTTTTCAACTCGAGCGAAAAGCGGCTGGCGCGCATTCTTCTGCTGATGGCGGAGTTCGGCAAGCCGGGCGAGCCGGAGCAGTATATTCCCAAGATCTCGCAGGAGACACTGGCGGAGATGATCGGCACGACGCGATCGCGCGTGAGTTTTTTTATGAACCGCTTTCGCAAGCTGGGGTTTATTGAATACAACGGCCAGATACGGGTTCACAAGTCGTTGCTGAACGTGGTTCTGCACGATCAATTTCCCGACGACAACGCGGAAGGGCCGTCTGTTTCGTATGACTCCGGGGAATAGCGCGAAGACGGCAGGCTGTTACCGCGGCAGGCCTGTACGAAATTGAACAGCATTACGATTTCTTTAATGGGACACTCACTTCAACTACCCCTGCATTGCTTCTGGCGAGGTGAGAGATGCCCGATACAACAGCAAGACTCCTTATTGTCGACGATGAGCCTTCGATCCGTACGTCGATGTCGCACGTACTTACCGAGATTGGGTATGGCGTACGCACTGCCAATGACGGCTTTGCCGCGTTGCGCGAGCTGCGGCAGGAAGTTCCAGATATTGTTCTCTCCGATCTGAACATGCCGGGCATGAGCGGGTTCGAGTTGCTCACCGTGGTGCGGCGGCGTTTTCCCGCAGTGCATACGATAGCGATGAGCGGGGCGTTCCAGGGCGACGAGGTGCCATCCGGCGTTGCCGCCGATGCCTTCTACCAGAAAGGCAGCAGCATTGGCTCGTTGTTGAGGATCATGGAAGCGCTGCCGCAGATGGAGCCGCGGGCTGCCCAGCTATGCAGCACAACGGAGCCGGTCTGGGTTGAGCGGGCCGAACACGGCTCATCGGGACTGCCCTACGCGATGATTGAGTGCCCGGAGTGCCTGCGCAGCTTTCCTCAACCCGTGGGCAGCTTGCTGTGCCTCATCCTGTACGAAGCGAGTTGCGTTTTTTGCCGCAGTTCGATTCGCTTTGTCATCGTCGAGCCGGCGGATCGGGCGGCTTCACAGGTTCTTCAAAGAAAGCCTGCGGAGAGGGAGCAGACGCCTGCCATCCAGCCCCAGTTCTACTACTGAAAATGAAAAGCGGAAAGAAAGAGTTGTTCTTATGCGTACTATCGCTGAACTGAACATGCTTTTGCGCGAACGGATCGAGTTGCCCACCGGCCTGAAGCTGGCGACCGAAGAGTTTCGCGAAGGCTGGAACTTTGTGCGGGCGGGAGATGCGCCACGCCTGAAAAAGAAGATTCAGACACGAGGCTGGAACTTTATCAAGATCGCCGATGGCGCGCTGCGCAGCGGCGTGGGAGACACATCGCAACTGGCCGTTGCCAGCGCGCTTGAGCTGGCTCTGCGCCGCATAAGCGAAGACTTCAATGCCGTGGAAGTGGAGCATATCGAGTTAACGCAGTATCCATGGTTTTTTTTGGCGAGGGTAAGGATCTATCCGTACCGGATTCAGCAAGGCACGGTGCAGGCAGTGCCAAATGAAGAGATGCCGGTACCGATGGCCGCGCGGCCGAGACGGTTGCCACCGCAGGCCGCGGAGTTGTTTCCGAATTTTGGCAGCGCGATGCCGATGCTCAAGCAGATGCTGGTTGCATCGCGCAATTCGCAAGCGAGGATGCAATGACGATTCTGCAAATTGGTTTTATTTTGTTTCTTTTTCACAGGGCGTTGCGGGTTCAGCGGGAGCCGGTTTTAAGCCGCGCCCGTTCGCGCTGTAGTTCGCGATAGACATTGCTTTTGGATTGGCCCAGCTCTCGCGCCAGGCGCTTGAGGGCTTCTTTTTCGTCTGCGCCGGTTTCAGTCTGGATGCGGGCGAGGCGGATGGCAATTTTTTCGGGAGCAGCACCGGCGGATTGCGAATCGGAGTGGGAACTGGTTTGCGGCAGCGCCTCGACCAGCAGGGTGATCTCGCCGCGGACGCGGTCGCGGGCGGCCAGGTTCTGGCGGGCGGCAGCGACTGTGCCGCGCAGAAACTCCTCGTGGATTTTGGTGAGTTCGCGGGCCACGACGACGCGCAGTGCAGGCCCCCAGACAGCTTCAAGATCGGCCAGGGTTTCAAGAATCCGGTGCGGCGCCTCGTAAAAAACCAGGGTCTGCGCGACCTGGGATTTTGCGGCCTCTTCTGCCAGCGCTTCCAGTCGGCTGCGGCGTGCTCCGGCCTTTTCCGGCAGGAAACCAATAAAGTGAAACTCGCCTGTGGGCAGGCCCGAGGCGACCAGCGCGCTGAGCGCGGCATTGGCGCCGGGAATGGGGATAACGGGGATGGCGGCGGCGATGGCTTCAGCGGTGAGCCAGGTTCCGGGGTCGCTGATGCCGGGCATTCCGGCGTCGGAGACAAGGGCGATGCGGCCGCCGGCCTTGAGCGCCTCAATGAGTTCGGCTGCACGCTGGTGCTCGTTGTGCAGATGACAGCTTACCGTGGGGGTGGTTATCTCAAAGTGGTTGAGAAGCTTTTGCGTCTGGCGTGTGTCTTCGCAGGCGATTCTGTCCGCTCGCCGGAGAACGTCGAGGGCGCGGAGGGTGATGTCGCCGAGGTTGCCGATGGGGGTGGCCACCAGGTAGAGGCCGGGTGCTAAGGCTTCCGGTTCTGCGGCCATTATAGTTGTCAGTCTCCGGCTTCTTCGCGTTCCAGGCGGCGCTGCTCGGCGAGCAGGGACATGGAACTCATCAGGTTCTGGACGCTGACGATGCCGACGACTTTTCCGCTCTCGGTGACGGGAATGAGGGCGAGTCCGTGGCCGGCAGTGAGGCGGCGAATGGTGGTGCCGAGTGTGTCTTCAGGGCGTGCGACCTGGAAGGCGCGGTTCATGACGGACTGGACGTAGCCGTTGCCGTCGTTGCGCAGGGCGTCGACGATGCGCTGGCGGGAGACGATGCCGACCAGTTGTGGGCCGCGGACTACCGGGAAATCATCCTGCAGGGAGTGAACGCAGCGGTATAGCGCGTCGGCCAGCGTGTCAGAGGGCGAGAGGGTGGAGAAATCGGTGAGCATGACCTCGCGCATCTGCACTGTATCGACGACGGACTGGAAAAAGACTCCCTGATCCTCGACCTGCGCGCCAATCATGATGAAGAAGCCGGCGAAGATGAGCCATGGATTGTGGAGCAACATGCCGCCAACCATGGCCGCCATGGCCAATACCTGGCCCAGGCCGGTGGCTGCGCGACCGGTGGGAGCGAAACCATGCTTGCGGGCAAAACTGCCGCGGATCAGCCGGCCGCAGTCCAGCGGGTAGGCGGGCAGCACATGCAGCAGTCCCATGAATACCTGCATCCAAACCAGGCTGCGCAGTAGATAGGCTGAGGTGATGTAGGGCTGGTCGAGGAGGCGTATGTTGCCGCTTGCGCCGAGGAAGGCAGCGGCCAGCATGAGAGCGGTTGCCCAGTTGGCCAGCGGTCCGGCGAGCGCCATGGCAAACTGGCCGCCGCCCTTGTTGGCGTTTTCCTGGCTGTCGGGATCGGCATAAGCAAACAAACCGCCGATGGGCAGGAGCAGAATGGCGCGGAGCTTGAGTCCGAGCCACGCCGCTACTAACAGGCGCGCTGTTTCCCGCACCACGACCGCCGCCACCACCGCGAAAAACAGGCCCAGGCCGCGCACCCAGCCGTCAGCAGCGCTGAGGCCGATGCAGACGATGGCGAGCACGGGGAAAAAGAGGTGGACGCGCATTTCTACGCCCATCCAACGGCCTAACGGGATTGACCAGCCTCGCATCCCTCGATTGTAGTGCGTCCCACCCCATGGACAAGGACCTGTTCTTTTGCCAATGAAGTTGGCCCTTTGGCGGAGACGCCGGGTTCGGCGCGGGAAGCGCGTGGGATATGCTGGTGTGCGATGCGCATCATTGCCGGCGAGTATCGATCCCGTACCCTGGAGGCCCCGCCGGGGTTGGCCACGCGGCCCACCAGCGATCGGCTACGCGAGACGCTTTTCAACGTGCTGGCTCCGCGGATCAGAGGCTCGGCCTTTCTGGATTTGTATGCCGGGTCGGGCGCGGTGGGCATGGAGGCGCTGAGCCGTGGAGCGGAGAGCGTGGTCTTTGTGGAGCGGGCTGAGCCGGCGTTGAAGGTGTTGCGCGGGAATCTGGCCAGGCTGGGGCTGACGGCGGGATTCCGGGTGCAGACGGGGAGCGTGGGAGCGTATCTGCGGAGACCTGCGGCGGAGGGATTTGATCTGGTGTTTCTGGATCCGCCTTATGACGCGGCCGAGGAGTACGCGGCGACGCTGGGGTTGCTGGGAAGGGGCGCGGAGGGTATGTTGGCTGTCGAGGCGCTGGTGATTGCCGAGCACCGGCGCAAGGAGCGGCTGGAAGTGCGCTATGGGAGTTTGGAACGGACGCGGCTGCTGGAACAGGGCGATGCGGCGCTGAGCTTTTATGCCGTGCGGTTGAGGGAGCGGGTATAGGTTGTGGATTCCCAGGTCCCAAAATCGGGACCTGGGGCACCCGCAGGGCGTGGATTGTTTCGATTTGTACAGGTGGATGCGAGGGTGAACGGGATGAGAATGCGGGGAAGATGGGTACTGGCTGCGTTGGTGCTTTGCGCTGCGGCCTTACAGGCGCAGACGCTTGCGTCGTGGGAGATTGGGCCGTTTACGCGGCCGGCAGCGGGCAACCCGGTGATTCAGCCCAGGGCGGAGTCGGTGTTTAACGACCCGCTGGCCCATGCGCCTTCTCACTGGGAGGCGCTGCATACGTTCAATCCTGCGGCGATTGTGCGCAATGGCAAGGTGTACGTGCTGTACCGTGCGGAGGACGACTCCGGGGCGATGGCGATTGGCGGGCACACGTCGCGGCTGGGGTTGGCGGAGAGCAGCGACGGCGTGCATTTTACGCGGCGGGCCGAGCCGGTTTTTTATCCGGCGAAAGACGCGCAGGAAGCGCGGGAATGGCCCGGGGGCGTGGAAGACCCGCGGCTGGTGGAGGCGGCGAACGGCATGTATGTGCTGACCTATACGCAGTGGAACCGGAAGACGTATTCGGTGGGGATTGCGACGTCGCGGGACCTGATGCACTGGACCAAGCACGGGACGGCCTTCGAGACGGCGGCGGGTGGCAAGTATGCGGGTCTGATGTACAAGTCGGCGGGGATTGTGACGCGGCTGGACCGGGCGAAGGGACGGCTGATTGCGGCGAAGATCGACGGGAAATACTGGATGTACTGGGGCGAAGTTACGATCCGGCTGGCGACTTCGACGGACCTGATTCACTGGACGCCGGTGGAGGATGCGACGGGCGCGCCGCTGGTGCTGCTGAGCCAGAGAGCGGGACACTTCGACAGCTCTTTTCCGGAGACCGGGCCGCCGCCGGTGCTGACGAGCGCGGGGATTGTGGTGCTCTACAACGGGAAAAATGCGGCGGAGGGCGGTGATCCGGAGTTGGGGCCGAATGCCTATGCGGATGGGGAGGCGCTGTTCGACGCGAAGGAGCCGGTGAAGATGCTGGCGCGGGCGGAGAAGCCCATGTTCAAGCCGGAGTTGCCGTATGAGAAGACGGGGCAGTATGCGGCGGGGACTACCTTTGCCGAGGGGCTGGTGGTGTTTCACGGGCAGTGGCTGATGTATTACGGGTGCGCGGATTCGCTGGTGTCGGTGGCGATGGCGACGGAAAAATAGCGGAGTTAGCGGAACTAGCGTTGTTTGCGGAGTTTGCGGGGGAGTTGGCTGTTTCCCAGGTCTCAAAGGCGAGACCTGGGGCACCCGGCCACTTTTCTCTTGCATCCCCGATGGACCGGGCGGGGGCTGGCAATCTACGAAATAATAGAATTGATGCAAACAACGAAGGATCATCTGGATGCCATTGGGTTCGATTTCGGTACTACCAATAGTTCAGTCGCGTTTTTGAATGAAAAGTCCGAGGTACAGCTTGCCCGGTTCCCGTCGTTTGGAACTGAGGTAGAATCCTTTCGGTCGGTTCTTTATCTTGAACAAGCGAAGACCGGAAACGGTCCCCGCAAGGTGCATGGCCTCACCGGCCCGGCCGCCATCGAGCGCTATCTTGAGGCGGAGGAAAAGGGCCGGCTCATCCAGTCACTCAAGTCTCACCTTTCCAGCCGCTCGCTGACCGGGACGGAAGTCTTTGGCCGCCGCTACAAGTTGGAAGACCTGATTGCCTGTATGCTGGGCGACTTGCGCAAACATGCGGCAAAGCAATTTGAAAAGCCTGTTCGCTATGCCATGGTGGGGCGGCCGGTTCGCTTTGTAGGCTCGGAGTCGGCGGAAGATGACGAGTTTGCGGTTTCGCGGCTGCGTGAGGCGTTTGCGGCAGCGGGTTTTGAGCGTGTGGATTTTGAAATGGAGCCGGTGGCGGCCGCCTGCGCCTATGAGGCTACGCTGGATCACGACGAGCTGATCCTGATTGGCGACTTTGGCGGCGGCACCAGCGACTTTTCACTGCTGCGCGTGGGGCCAGGCGTGCGCCGCCGCGGACGCATACCGGAGGACCTGCTGGGCAACAGCGGAGTGGGGCTGGCGGGAGACGCGTTCGACGCCCGCATCATTCGCAAACTGGTTTCGCCGGCGCTGGGATCGAACTCCGAGGCGCGGTCGCTGAATAAGGTGCTTCCGGCGGTGCCGGCGTGGATTTACGCGAACCTGGAACGGTGGCACTATCTGTCATTTCTGCGCACCAACAACGTGCGCGAGATTCTGAAGAGCGCGCGGATTCGAGCGCTGGAACCGGAAAAGATTCAGGCGTTGATTACGCTGATTGAAGAAGACCTGGGGTTCCAGCTTCACCAGGCGGTGCAGCAGGTGAAGTATGAGTTGTCGCGCAGCCAGAGCGCCGAGTTTCGCTTTTGCGACGGCACCCCCGCGTATTCCAGCATTGACCTGCGCATACCGGTCACGCGCCGGGAATTTGAATCCTGGATCGCGAACGATTTGCAGGCGATTGAGAAGTCGATTGACGGACTGCTGAAAAGCTCCGGCATCGATCGGCGCGCGGTGGACCGCGTCTTCCTCACCGGCGGAAGCTCCTTTGTGCCCGCGGTGCGCAGCATCTTTGAGACGCGCTTCGGCAAAGAACGCATTCGCAGCGGGAATGAGTTTACTTCCGTGGCCCACGGGCTTGCCTTGCGGGCGGCGGAGAAATTGCGCGAGGTTTCGTAGCAGGAGATGTAGGGGACTGGATGAGAGTCTGCGGGATTGTTGGTCAAACGGTAACTTCCGATTTGCCGGTCACCCGACCATAAGCTCTGGACACTCTGTGTCTAAGCTGAGTACCAGCCGGTGACACTCATCACGGGGTTTCGGGCATTCAGACTGTACACATTATTCTGGAGCTGCGGACCTCGTTTCCGTCATTGCCTGACCGTCTTGCGTGAAGCGCAAGTGTCAGCAGTCGAGGGAGGACGATACACATGAAGACCGTCACCGCTTTTGTCGGCAGTGCGCGCAAGAGGGGCCTCACCTACATTGCTGCGCGCCAGTTTCTTGACAGCTTGGAGTCGTTCGGCGACGTCAACGGTGAGATCGTCTTCCTGAGCGAGTACAACGTTGGCGTGTGTCGCGGCTGCAAAGCATGTTTCCTGCGAGGGGAGGAGCGCTGCCCGCTCAAGGACGACCGGGACGTGCTCATCGAAAAAATCATGGCTTCCGATGGGGTCGTCTTTGCTTCCCCTAACTACTCGTTTCAGGTTTCCGCAATCATGAAGACGTTCCTCGATAGGCTCGGCTTCGTGTTCCACCGTCCGCGATTCCACGGTAAGACCTTCACGGGCATCGTCGCCCAGGGAATCTACGGCGGCGGCAAGGTAGTGAAGTATTTCGACTTTGTGGGAGGCGGTCTGGGCTTCAACGTTGTGAAAGGTAGCTGTGTCACGGCGCTCGAACCGATGGTGGAGAAGGACCGGCGGAAGATGTATCAGACTATCGTCAGGCAGAGCAAGCGGTTTCACGCGCAACTCTTTAGGCCAACCCATCCTGAACCGTCGACCTTCCAGCTCATGGCGTTCAGAATGAGCCGCACGAGCATGAAGCTCACGCTAGGCGACGACAATCGAGACTACACGTACTACCGCGATCACGGTTGGTTTGACTCAGGCTATTACTACCCAGCCAAACTTGGCCCGTTCAAAAGAGCTGTAGGTGCAATTTTTGACTGTGTGGCAGCCCGCATGTTTAAGCCAACGGGTGCGTAGGCAGCTTTACTGCAAACTTGGGAGCGGGGGTTCCGGGCCTGTCGTCGTCTATTCGGAAGTTACTGCTTCATGGTTCATCCGGCGATGAGGGCAAAGGCCGAGACCATGTGGCTCCCTAGGTTTTGCATTGGGGGAAGGCGGTGATGCGGAGCTTGGCGGCAGCGTAGGGGATGAGGGTGATGGTTTCCTCGGGCTCATCGGTGGCGACGGGGCTGGGCGGCAAGGGATTGGTTGCGCCATCGACGGCGCGCCAGGCGTCGAGCTTGCGGGCTTTGACGGTGAGACGGACCGGGGCGTGGCGGCGCGAGAACGGGGCCGGGCCGACGGCGGTTTCAGCGACGGCGATGGACTTGGCGGGTGAGGCAGGGTCGAGCTGGAGCGCATAGTTCCACGGGGTGGTGGGAAAGACCTGCCAGTCGGCAGTCATGCCTCGCTGGCGGAGCTTGACCCAGCTTTCACCTATTCCATACGAGAAGACAAGCGGGCCGCGTTCGACGGCGACGGAGTTGTGGAACCAGCGGGAGATGCGGGGCTGCATGGGAAAGATGAGCTCGACGCGGTCGCCTGCTGTCCAGATGCGGTGGATGCGGGCGAAGGTGCCGGCGGCGGGTTGGGGCTGGGGATGGCCGTTGACCGAGAGGGTTGCGCCGCTGGCCCAAGCGGGGATGCGGAGCTGCAAGGGGAAACGCAGCGGGCCGGCCGGGTTGATGGTGAGATGGACGGCTCCGTGGAAGGGATAATTGGTCTCTTCGACGATGTGGACGGGCGTGCCGTTGAGAAGGGTGCGCAGTTCGCAGGGGGCGTAGGCGGCGGCGACGAGGCCGTCGGGTTGCGATGCGCTGGTTTCATGCGCGTCTGATTTCGCTGGGCTGGTTTCTGATGGGCCTGAGAGCAGAAAGAGGCTGGCGGCGAACTTGGGCCAGCCCTGGTGGAAGTTGGCCGTGCAGCAGCCGAAGTTGGGCTCTAGGCCGTAGAGATTGGATTCCGGGCCGTCGCTGACCCAGGGCTTGCGATGGAGGCTGCACTCAACCTGGTTGGGCTCCTGGTTGTATTGGTGCGCCCACATGTCGTCGGTGAGGGTGCCGGGCAGGGCGTTGAAGGCGAGACGTTCGAGGCGGTCGCCGAGGGATGGGTCCCCGGTGATGGCGAGGGAGCGCTCCAGCGAAAACATATATTCGACGACGGTGCAGAGCTCGGAGCCCTGGGTGGGATCGGGTCCGGCGAGATGTTCGTCGCAGGAGAACATGCCGTTGGGCAGGCCGTGGTACTTGTCCAGCTCGGCGATCATTTTGAGAACAGCAGCCCGGTCGGAGGGGGAGCCGGAGACCAGAGACCAGACGGGGCCGGTCTTGATGGCCTGGCCATTGTTGACGCCGTGGGTGGCGAGGGCGAGATCCTTGAGGCCATTGCCCTCGGCGAGTTTCAAATATTCGGAGGTGACGCGTTGGGTGTACTGGAAGTTGTCGAACTCGGCGATCCAGTCATAACCCTGCTGGTGGAGGAGACGCGCGAGGTCCAGGAGATATGCGGAGCCGGTGCGGTTGTAGAGCCAGACGACGCTAAGCGCGGCGTCCTGCCAGCGGAACTTGCCCCAGTCGCGCAGGGGACGGTTGGGCAGTTCGGCGAGCTGATAGCGGAAATACTTGTCCATGAACGGAAGCACGCGCGGGTCGGCGGTGGCTTCGTGATATTGGGTGAGGGCCTTGAGAATGACTATGCGCGGCCACCAGTCGTTGTTGGTGGAGGGGCCGATCATGCCGTTGGGAGCCTGGTGGGTGAGGGTCCACTCGACGTATTTTTGCGCCTTGGCTTTGAGGCGCGGGTCGTCAAGCAGATACGCAAGGGGCAGCAGGCCGTCGAGGTAGTAAGGGCCGCGCTCCCAGGATTCGCCGGTGCCGCCAAGCCAGCCGCTGTTGGGACCGACATCCGGCCAGGTTTCGTCGAGGTGGCCGCTGAGTCCGTTGGCCTGAGTTTGAAGCTGGCCCCGGAGCCAGCCGGCGGGTCGGATGGAGCCGAGAGGCAAGGAGAAAAAAGCGCCGGGGTTGAGTGGGGCGCGATCCTTGACCGGGGGCGCGGCTGCCGATGAGGTGGCGGAGGCTGGATTTCCGGAGGCGAACAGGAGCCGGCCGGCGGGGAGGGTGGAGGCGAGGCCCAGGAGGCTGCACTGCCGGATGAATCGGCGGCGGGCGGGAGAGATGGAAGAGTTGGAAGGCACGGTCAGCTCCTGTACGAAGACAGCCAACATCATAGCGAACGGAGATGGGCACAGAGCCGACGGATGGGGCAATCGCGGTGTAGATTACGGTTGCGTGGTGGGCAGTGCCAGGCCGGAAAACTCGACGGTGACGACGGTGATGTCGTCGGTTTGGCCGAAGAGGCGGGCTGCCTGGGCGATTTCCGCGGCGGGCTGGCGGCTGAGCTGGCGGGTGCGTTCGAAGCCGAAGAGGGCATTCGATCTGGATGGCGATTTGGATTGGGCTTCGACGACACCGTCGGAGACGAAGGTGAGCCGGTCTGCGGGAGCCAGTTGCAGGCTGATGCATTCGTATTCTGCCTGCGCGAGGATGCCGAGGGGTAGAGATCCGGTAACATCCATCTCCTGACCATTGAGATAGGGCGGGAGGTGGCCGGCGTTGGCCAGGGTGAGCAGGCCGTTGGCGGCGATGTGCGCGGACATGCACGTGGTGAATCCGCCGTGGGAGCGGCCCATCATGCGGTGGTTGAGCGAGCGCAGCATGGTGGCGGGACTGGCGCCGTGCTCGGCTTCGGCACGGATGGCGCCGACCAGCACGGAGACCATCATGGCGGCCGGGAGGCCCTTGCCGCTGACGTCGCCCACGACGATCAACAGGCCGCCGTGGCCGTCGGCGATCTGCTGAAAGAAGTCGCCGCCCACCTGTTCGGCAGGCTGGTAAACGCACTCGACGGTGAAGCCGGGGCACTGGTCCTGGGCGTCGGGAAGCAGTACCTGCTGCACCTGGCGCGCGGCCTCGAACTCGCCAGCCAGCCAGACCTCGCGGCGGCGTGCGCGCGTGAAGCGCAGGATGAGGAAGACCAACATGGCCAGCAGGAAGAACAGATGCAGGAGAATGCCGGTTTGCATGGTGAAGGGCGGCAGCGGGAGCGGCACTTCCAGCACGCGCGGGAGACTGGTCCAGCCGGCCTGGGCAAGGACGATGGTGACGTTGTCGGCCACGTAATAGCCGACGTCGAGCAGAGTGGGCAGCAACAGCAGGCGGGCGTCGAGATTGCCACTGAGGGCGCGCTTGACCAGCAGCCAGAAGATGCAAATGGCGGCGGGAAGCAGGCAGGCTAACTGGATGGCGGCAGAGGCTGGAGCCGAGAACCATCCAGGCCAGTAAAAGACGACGGGGATGGGGCTGAAGGCTACCAGGGCAAGAACGATGCGGCTCAGCAGGCCGGCGCGGGCGTGGAGAATTCTCCAGAAAAAGCAGAAGGAGGCGAAGATGCCGGTGGCGACCAGCAGGCCATCCAGCAGGTCGTTGATGGGGATGGGCGGCCAGGAGTAGATTTGCTGGCCGACGTAGAGGACATTGTCAGCCGACTGCGAGAGCAGGATGATGGCAAACCACAGGTATTCGCGCTCGGCGGGCCGGAAGAAAAACAGGCAGAGGATGGTGAAGCCGATCAGGGCCGCGGCAATGCTGTAGGCATAGCTATCGACAAAGCGGGCATTGCGGGCCAATTGACGATGCTGCTGTTCGGCGGCCAGCAGTATGGGGTCGCCGGCAAGATGGCCGTGCAGAAAGGGTCCGCCGCCGACATAGCTGGCCCAGATGGGCGAGTGCCAGACGCGCAGGGCTACCTGCACGGTGCGTTCGGAGCTGCTGCCCGACGGGGTAAGGGGAAAGAGGTGGTAGCTGATTTGGGTGTTGGGCATGATGGTGGGAGGCATCTTGCCCGATCCGCCAACGCGCTTGCCGTCCACGTAGACCTGAAACGAGGTGAGGATGGGAGCGAGCAGGAGAGAGGTGGGTTTTTCTCCGGCGGGAACCCGGACAGTAAAGCGGTACCAGCCGAAGCCGCTCATGGCGGCGTAGCCCTGCGCGGACCATGTGTTGTCACTGCGCAGGAGCGGCCATGCGGAATCGTCGAAGGCGGGCGCGGCCCAGAGCGGCAGGTGTGAGCCGGGCGCGGAGGGGGAGTCGCCGGGATGGAAGCGCCAGAGGCCATCGAGCGAGACGAGGGGCTCCCGACCGCTGTCCAGATTGAAGGACTGAGCCGGCAGCCCTGCCGCGCAGGTCAGCAGGGCGAGCACCGAGAGCTGTCGAAGAGCCGAACCAAAGCGCATGGGGACGTTTCTCTCTTGGGTAAGTCGTGGAAACGTGGATTGATGCTATCGCAGACGAGGCGATTTGCGAAGCTGGAATTCAAGCGGGCTGGCGAACTGCGAGTCCGGCTACAATGGTGCGCATGAGAAATGGTCGAGTTGTACTTGCGCTGGCCGTGCTGGCGGCAGTGGCTGGGTTGCGCGGGGCCGGTGGGCAAGCGGCTTCCGCAGTAGAGAAACTGCCCGCGGCGCCGCAATTGGTGATTCTCGATACCGATATAGGTGATGACATTGACGATGCGTATGCGCTGGCGCTGGTGCTGCGCAGCCCGGAGTTGCGGCTGCTGGGGATTACGACAGCATATGGGGATACGGAGCTGCGGGCGCGGCTGGTGGACCGCTATCTGAAGGCGGTGGGGCGGAGCGATATTCCAGTGGCAGCCGGGGTACGGACGCCGAGCGGCGCGATGTCCCAGGCCGCGTATGCGCGGCAGGAGCCGGCGAAGAAACATGCCGATGGGGCGGCGTTTCTGCTGAGCCAGATCCGCGCTCATCCGGGTCAGATCACGCTGATTGCCATTGGACCGTTGTTCAATGTGCAGGCGGCGATTGAGCGCGATCCGGCGACATTCCGCAAGCTCAGGCGAGTGGTGATCATGGGCGGGAGCGTTTACCGGGGCTACGACGACAGGAAGTCCGGAGACACGCACCGTCCGCCCGATGCCGAGTGGAACATCCGTTGCGATCCGGCGGGGGCCAGGGCGTTGCTGGCAGCGGGAGTGCCGGTCTTCGTAATGCCTCTCGATTCGACGCAAGTTCACCTGGAGCAGGCGAAGTTGGCGGCGATTTTTTCCGCGGGCTCGGCGCTGACCGATCAACTGACGCTGCTTTATCACGAGTGGAGCGGGGCGGGGGCATGGAAAACGCCGACGTTATTTGACCCTGTGGCCGTGACGTACGCCCTGCGTCCGGATCTGTGCCCGGCGAAGCCCATGCGACTGGATGCTGACGATAAAGGATTTACGCGCCCCGTGGAGGGAGCACCCAATGCAGAGGTTTGCCTGCAATCGGACGAGAAGGGGTTTGTGGAGCTATTGCTGGGCCGGATTGCCGGGGAGACGGCGCGCTGAAAAAGAGGGGCTATTTTTCTGTGCTGAAGGAGAGCATTTCAGCTGGCAAAACGGAAACCTATCAGGTGTGCGCTGGGTCACTTGTAAATCTGTTGACACCGGGTGAAAGTTAGAGAAAAATAGCGGGTCAAGCTACTTTGAGCTGTTGAATGCGCTGTATGGAGGAAAAGTGAAAAACGCACTGAAATTGAAGACTTTTGGCGTGGTGGCATTTCTGGGCACGGGGTTGCTTTTGAGCGGCTGCAAGTCGGCGCCAGAACTGACGCAAGCCAACGCGCTGGCGCTGATCCAGGCGAAGTATGACCAGACACCGGCGGTGGGCGTCAACATTGCGGTGAACGATCTTGGGATGCGGCAGGGCGCCGAGGCCAAGTACTGGACGAGGACCACGGTCTATCCCAACAAGATCTGGGCCGACTTCACTCTGACGGCAGACGGCAAGAAGGCAATCAAGCTGTCGAGCGGGGGCGATGTGATTCAGTGGCGCCCGGAGACCGCCGACGACAAGCAATATGCCCTGATTGTGACCACGGCGGTGGCCAATCATCTGAAAGCGCGCGACCTGGAAGCGGTTCAGGATGACGCCGGAGGCAAAGGTGTCTCCTTCACGGAGAGTGTGGATCTGACCGGTGTACCGGATGCGTTGCAGAACATGGCTCACAATCCCGGGAACAAGCTGAGCACCAAGCGTCAGGCCGAGTTTGTGCTGGATGGCGGCGCCTGGAAACTGAATTCGATCCAATAAGGCAAGAAAATCACATGGAGCGGGGTCGAATTCATTGACCCCGCCGGTGTTTCTTGATATTGTTAAAAGGTTCCGCAAGAACGCCTCTGTCCGTGTGTCCTAACGGCGGGCGCGTAGGGGCAGCCCGGTCAGGCGTTGAACGACAAGGGTTGGCTCCATGGTTAGGCGCAGTTGGCCAGCCAGACAGGTCCCGAAAAGGCTCTCTTCTTGCGGAGGGCAGGGGCAAATCGCTACGGAGTCCGCGCGTTCTCCACCTTGGAGGGCTATGCGGGCCGGAACCGCGAAACGGAGCTGGCTTTACCTGGGCAAGAGAGGTAAACGCCCGGCCACCGTCCCGGTTCTCGTCTGAGATTGGAACGAAGGCAGACGCGAAGCAGCAACGATAGGGCATCCGTGTGCGTGCGCACCAGGTATTGGCAGCGTAATGCGTAGCGGAAAGCCCCATGGGACTGCGCGCGGCTGTTGAATTTGGGTTGGCCAGGTTTTTTGAAGGGTAAGGAGTTTCAGTTTGCCTACATTTAATCAGTTGGTTCGCAAGGGGCGCACGGCCCCGCGGTACAAGACGGCATCGCCTGCGCTGCAGGCGTCGCCGCAGCGGCGCGGCGTCTGCACTCGCGTGTATACGCAGACACCCAAGAAGCCGAACTCGGCGCTGCGCAAGGTGGCTCGCGTGCGGCTGACGAACGGGATTGAGGTAACAACCTACATTCCCGGCATTGGCCACAATTTGCAGGAGCACTCGATCGTGCTGATTCGCGGAGGCCGTGTGAAGGATCTGCCGGGCGTTCGCTATCACGTGGTGCGCGGCACGCTGGATTCGGTGGGCGTGGCCAACCGCAAGCAGAGCAGGTCGAAGTACGGAGCCAAGCGCGCCAAGGGCGGCGCGGCGCCGGGCAAGAAGTAGGAACGGTTCCGGGGCGGAGTGTGGAACCCGGACTAGGGCAGTGAGCAAGGCGCCAGAAGCGCCGAGGATTTAGAGGATTATGCCGAGAAAAGGGCACATTGCGAAGCGGGAAGTGGCGCCTGACCCAGTTTACGGGTCCACGCTGGTCACCAAGTTTGTCAACTCGATGATGTGGGGCGGCAAGAAGTCGACGGCCCAGGGCATCTTTTACGATGCGATGAAGATTCTCGAGGAAAAGGGTGGCGGCGACGACGCTCTGAAGCTCTTCAAGAAGGCGGTGGAGAACTGCAAGCCGCTTCTGGAAGTGAAGACTCGACGGGTTGGCGGCGCCAATTATCAGGTGCCGATTGAAGTCAATCCCGACCGGCGCACCTCGCTGGCGATTCGCTGGTTGATTACCTATGGCCGCAATCGCGGCGAAAAGGGCATGACTGACAAGCTGAGCAACGAGCTGCTGGATGCGGCCAACGGGCGCGGCGCGGCGATGAAGAAGAAGGAAGATGTGCACCGCATGGCTGAGGCTAATAAGGCCTTTGCTCACTACCGCTGGTAGGTTGCGCGCCGAGAGTTGAGGCTTTCCGGGTTTCAAAAGACGAGACCCGGGGCGCCTGAAAATTTAACTACTGAAAGACCAGAAACCGCGGGCGTAGCGCTCGCAAGGAAGAATAATCGTGGCTCGCACCGTATCTCTGAACCGTTGCCGGAACATCGGAATCATGGCGCACATCGACGCCGGAAAGACGACAGCGACAGAGCGCATCCTGTTTTATACCGGCATCACGCACCGCATCGGCGAAGTGCATGAAGGCACGGCGACCATGGATTACATGGAGCAGGAGCAGGAGCGCGGCATTACGATTACCTCGGCCGCCACCACCTGCATGTGGCGCGATGTACGCATTAATATCATCGACACTCCCGGCCACGTGGACTTTACCGCCGAAGTGGAGCGGAGCCTGCGCGTTCTAGATGGCGCGGTGGCCGTGTTCGACTCGGTTTCCGGCGTGCAGCCGCAGACCGAGACCGTGTGGCGTCAGGGCGACAAGTACAAGGTGCCGCGCATCTGCTTTGTCAACAAGATGGACAAGAACGGCGCGGACTTCGAGCACGTCCTGGAGACCATTCGCAAGCGTCTGGGAGCGCGCCCGATCGCGCTGCAGATTCCCATTGGCGCCGAGGCTGGCTTTAAGGGTGTTGTCGACCTGATCGAGATGAAGGCCATTCTCTGGCACGACGAGACGATGGGCGCCGAGTTTTCGACCGAGCCAATTCCTGCCGATCTGGTGAAGAAGGCCGAGGCCTTCCGCTTGCAACTGATCGAGATCATCGCCGAGACCGACGATGTGCTGCTGGAAAAATTTCTGGAGGGTGAAACGCCCACCATTGCAGAACTGAAGGCCGGCATTCGCCAAGCCACCATCGACCTGAAGGTCTTCCCGGTGATCTGCGGCAGCGCTTTCAAGAACAAGGGCGTGCAGACGCTGCTGGATGCGGTGGTCGACTACCTGCCCAGTCCGCTCGACAAGCTTCCGGTAGAGGGCATCAATCCCGATCAGGCCGGTGTGATCGAAGTGCGCAAGCCCGACGACAGTGAGCCGCTCTCGGCCCTGGCGTTCAAGATCATCAACGATCCTTTCGGCAAGCTGTGCTTTGTCCGGGTTTATTCCGGCTCTCTCAAGACCGGCGATACGATTCTCAATCCCCGCACCGGCAAAACCGACCGCGTGGGCCGTCTGGTGAAGATGCATGCCAACAAGCGCGAAGATGTTACCGAGATTCTGGCCGGCGATATCTGCGCCTGCGTAGGACTGAAAGACCTGAAGACCGGCGACACTTTGAGCGATCCGAATCATCCCATCGCGCTGGGCGCCATCACCTTCCCGGAGACGGTGATCTCGGTCGCCATCGAGCCTAAGACCAAGGCTGACCAGGAGAAGATGGGGATCGCTCTTTCGCGCCTGGCAGACGAAGATCCCACCTTTAAGGTGCATACCGACGAGGATTCGGGGCAGACGATTATCAGCGGTATGGGCGAACTGCATCTGGAGATCCTGGTTGACCGGATGAGGCGCGAGTACAAGGTTGAAGCCAATGTAGGCGAGCCCAAGGTTGCCTTCCGCGAGACCATCCGCAAGAAGGCTGAGGCTGAGGGGAAGTACATTCGTCAGACCGGCGGTTCGGGCAACTACGGGCATTGCAAGCTACGCGTCGAGCCCAACGAGCCGGGCAAAGGTTACGAATTCATCAACGACATCAAGGGCGGCGTAGTGCCCAAGGAATACATCAAGCCTATCGATCAGGGTGTGCGGGGAGCGCTGGAACTGGGCATCCTGGCCGGTTTTCCCATGGTGGACGTGAAGGTAACCTTGTACGACGGCAGTTACCACGAAGTGGACTCGAACGAAATGGCCTTCAAGTTTGCCGGTTCGATTGCGTTCAAGGAAGCAGCGCGCAAGGCCTCTCCGGTTCTTCTGGAGCCGGTGATGGCGGTCGAAGTTACGGTCCCCGAGGAGTTCATGGGCGTGATTATCGGCGATATTAACTCGCGCCGCGGGCGCATCGAGCATTTGGATCGCGTAGGCGGCTCGCAGGTTGTGAAGGCGATTGTGCCGCTGAAAGAGATGTTCGGCTATGTGAACGAGATTCGCTCGTCCACTCAGGGCCGCGCGTCGTACTCGATGCAGTTTGCAAGGTATGAAGAAGCTCCGCGCATGATTGCCGACGAGATCATCGGTCGCGCGCAGGGCAAGTAGGGCGAGCTTTTAGCTTCTAGCTGCTAGCTAATGCTTGAGGAATTGGGGGCTGCTGCTTCTGGCAAGAAAAGCTAGAGGCCAGGAGCCGGCAGCTAGAAGCTGCATGTAAGGTTTTGGGGCTGGAGCCGGATGGCCGGCGCCCCGGGTAGAAACGGGTAGTACGAGCTACGAAAGGGATTAGGGACTTTTATGGGCAAGGAAAAGTTCGATCGCAGCAAGCCGCATGTGAACGTGGGAACCATTGGGCACATCGATCACGGCAAGACGACGTTGACGGCGGCGATTACCAAGGTATTGGGCAAGCATAACCCTAAGAATGTGTTCCGTTCG
>JARLGF010000158.1 GCA_031296165.1 Occallatibacter sp.
CCAACCTTGCAACGTCGAACGCTGCTCCTCACTCAGGCTTAACTCCGGCAATCGGCGTCCGCGTCTCATGACTTCGCTCCTGCCATGTTAGACGACGCTTGCTGCTATTTGTTGAATTAATTAATGACTCAGGACACTAGAGCATTTTCGATTCACGGTTTTCCGAATTACGTGCGCCGCGGCCTGGGAACGGGTTGCCGCCGGCCGTCCGGATCGCAGAGGATGGGTGCGCCGTCTTCGTCGATGCCGGTGGGCGGCCGTGACACCGCGGCTCGGCGCTTGGGTGCGGCAAATAGCTGGTCCAGCCGGAAAAAGCCTGCCAGCAAGACAAACAGCATGGGAAGCGCAACCAGAATTGCTTTCAGGTTGGAATGTATGGGGATATCGTGCACGATGACCTCCAAAGTGACGCGTCTGGAACCGGACTCTACGAAAAAGACCCCGGACTCGGCCGAGGTCTTTTCTGGGAAGGGGAAGAACCTTTACATCGCAGCTACGCTGGCGGGAATCATGCCGCCGGCATTCACCTCGATGAGTTGCCTCATGTGGGCCGCCATGTCGGAGTACATGGATGCTGCGCGGTACGCATTCACGCAGATGCTTTCATTGACCTGGCTGAAGGCGTACTGGACAAGAGCCCTGAGAACGCATACGCGGACCTGCATGGCGTCGCTGCGCAGAGCCGCAATCAGTTCGCGGTCGACGGAGGCGCTGTTGCGGGCCGCATAGTCGGCGATCTCCAGCATGACGCGCGCGTTCTCATACATGGCCCAAAGACCATGAGCGCCCTGGACAGATCCCCACATTTCTTCCGGCGTGGCGTTCTGGCCTGCGTTACCGGAGAAGCGATAGTTCAGCGCGGGGGCATTCCAATCGGGCTGCAAACGCTGAACCAGCGAATCCCAGGACTGGGCGTTGCGGCGGCGCAAGCCGGCTCGCCAGCGGACCATGTAAAAAGCCGCAGCAGAGACTACAGCGATTGAGAGCAGATTGAAAGCCATTTGTTCTCCTCAGACCAGGAAAGAGCAGCCACACGATCTTTCAGATGAAACCCGGTCCATGCGTGCTGTTCGTTTTGCAACAAGAAGTACCCAGTTGCCGAGCACAAAAGTAATCTATAGTAACCATACCGTACGGTCAATGACACTTTTTGGGTAGATGTAAGCGGCAGCGGCCACGGCGTTCGCGAACGGAAAAAGCGCCGTGCGCGACACACAAAAAATGAATTCCCAGGCCTCAAGGCGAGACATGGGGCATCCGCAAAGAATTTGAAACGCTACAAACGGGCGGTCAACCGGTTTCTACGGTTTGCCGCCCGTTTATTTTGCGCCGTGGTTCTTATTGCGCGGCGATATTAAAGAGCTGGAACTCGCGGATTTCGGCTTCGCTGGTGCTGGAGAGGATATGCAGGCGGACGCGGCTGGCCGTCACCGGAGGAAAGCTGTCGATCTTTTTGTGGCCGATGGCCGCACCCTGCAGAACGGAATTCCAGTGGGCGCCATCCCAGGCCTCGATTGCGTATTTCTGAACATGCTGGCCGTCGTTGAGCCACTCCATGGAGAGGGCGTGGTTGAAGGTGACGGGCTTGGCGAAGCTCACCTCAAGCACGGCGTGATGGGAGCCGGCGGGCGCGGACCAGAAAGTATCTTCGTCGCCGTCGAGCGCGCTGGCGGCGTTGGCATCGATGGGCAGGTGATGGAGCGCAAGATTGTTTGCGTAGCGGGCGCGGAGGGCGTCGCCCATCTCTTTGAGGCGCGCTACGTCGGAGTCGGGCAGCAGACCGCGGTCATCGGGAGCCAGGCCCAGCATCAACTGGCCGCCGTGGCCAACGGTGCGGTCGTAGATGTTGACCAGTTCGTCCACCGATTTGAGCGATGCCTCGTCATTGGGGTGCCAGAACCAATGGGCCTTGCGCAGGGTGGTGTCCGCCTCAACGGGCCGCCAGCGCAGGACGCCGTGACGGTCAATCACGTTCCAGTTTTCGTAGGGAATGTCGCCGCGTTCGCTACCAACCCAGCGCGCATCGCCGTATTCAAACAAGGCCATATCGGCAAAGACAACCGTGTTGGGCTGGTACGTGCGAAGCTCTTCAACGATTTTTTTGAAGTCGTAAACGTGGCCGGCGCTGCCTGCGCCATCGAGCCAGAACTCGGTGAGATCGCCGTAGCGGGTAGATAACTCGTCGAGCAGGGCGAGATAGTACTTGTCGTAGGCGGCAGGGTCTTTGTAGCGGGGATCGTGGCGGTCCCAAGGGGAGAGATAGACGCCGAATTTGAGGCCGTACTTGCGCGCGGCGTCGGCGGTCATGCGCACCAGATCGCCTTTTCCATCTTTCCAGGGGCTGTTGGCCACGCTGTAATCCGTCTCCTTGGTGGGGAAAAGGCAAAAGCCGTCATGGTGCTTGGCCACCAGTACCACGTAGCGGGCGCCTGCAGCCTTGGCAGCGCGCACCCACTGCTCGGGATCGGCCTGGGCAGGGTTGAAGACCTTGGGGTCGGCGGTTCCGTCGCCCCACTCGCGATTGAGAAAGGTGTTGGTGCCGAAGTGGATGATGACGCCGAACTCGAGATCCTGCCACTGGACCTGCTGCGGCGAAGGCTTGACATCCGCGAAGTTGACCGCTTGCGCCAACAGGCGAGTGCTGCCAAAAAACGAAACAACGAGCGCCAGAACCAGTGCGCAGCCATTGCGCGTACATCCACTCATTTGATAATTCCTTTCGCACTGGATTATAGCGATTCCAGTTTGTTGAATGGGCGGAACATGAAAGCGGCAGCTACTGGCAAGCCGGAGCGGCAGTCCTGAGACTTAGAGAGCCGCGCAAAAAGAGCCGCTCCCGTGTGGGAGAGGCCCTTTTTGCGCTGGCAGGGTGGCGGGTTAGCGGATGGGGAATGAGTAAGTTACGCCGAAGGAAAAGATGGGGTAGACCTGGAGCGGGTTCAGGTCGCTTGTCCACTTGTTCTTCTGCGCGGTCAGGTTGGCTTGCGCCGTTTTTTCGGTGGCCATATTCACGCAGGAAGCGCCAGCGATGGCCGCATCCGACGAGTTTGTGCAGGCATAGCCGGTGAGGGCCACATCCACGGTTGGCACGCCGGTGAAGGCCGCGCCCAACTCGAAGGGGAAGGACCAGTGACCGCCCTTGCGGGGAATCATGTTGCCCCATCCGGTGGTGAGGGTGGCGGTCTGCTTGCGCGTGTTCAGGCCCAGTTTTCCGTTCAAGGTGAGAGGGCTGGCCGTCTCGGAATAATACTTGGTGCCGCTCAGGGTAATGCTGCTGCCCGTCGCGCCGACGCCGCTTGCACCGATCTGGTTCTGGTTATAGAACAGCACCCCTGGACTGAGGCGAAAGCCATGCGACGGGAACGGATAATAGTCCAGCGCCACGCCGCCGGTGGCGAAGTTCACCTTGCCGTTCACGTTGAAGCCGTTGGTGGAGATGTTGTCGACGGTGTAATTGAAGTAGTTGCCAGTGGCGCGCACGTTCAAGTGCTGGTTCACATTGGTAGCGGCCTGCATATTGATGCCCATAAGCGAGACGCCGCCGCCCAGCGCAAGCCGGGAAAAGGGCTTGAGAGGAGCCGCCTGTTTCTTGCTCTTATGGTTGAGCTGACCGGCGGTCTGGCTTTGGGCGCTCGGGTTGTTCTGGGAAGAGGAGGGGAGTTTCAGGTCGTTTGGCGAGACGGTGGTTTGGGCAAACAGCATCGAGGATGCAGCCAACAGGGGCAGGGTCAGGAAAAGCGCAGTCGTTTTCAAGTGAAAGCCTCCAGAGATTTGCAGGGTGAAGTCCGGCTACTCGGTTAGCCAATCCTCTTACGGGATGAGCCGGGATTTACGGTGGCATGGCGCCATGCGCCTGCACGAACAGCATTGCGTGAAGAAGGAAATTAAGCCAAATCGTAACAGTCAAAATTTCCGGGTGCAATCATCTTCATAAGACCGGTATCGCCCACGACAACCTTTTCAGCGCGTGAGCAGGCTCAGGTTCATGCACGGATGAGACACGCATAGGGTGGAATAGCTTAATCTGGGGCGCATGGGCATCGAGTTGCCAGAAGCCGCAAAGACCGCCGGGAAGACCGGAACGCTGCGCCGCCAACTGCTGAAGTGGTACGCACAGAACCGGCGCGACCTGCCATGGCGGCGCAACCCCGAGCCTTATGCGATCTGGGTTTCCGAGATCATGCTGCAGCAAACACGGGTTGCCGTTGTGGTGGAGCGCTACCAGGCATTTATGGCGCGATTTCCCACGCTCATCTCGCTGGCCCTGGCGCCGGAGCAGGAGGTGCTGGCGCTGTGGAGCGGCCTGGGCTACTATCGCCGCGCGCGCATGTTGCACAAGGCAGCGCAGTATGTGGCCGACCAGCGCTCAGGCAACCTGCCGGCGACCGCGGAGGAGCTGCGGACACTGCCCGGCATTGGTGCGTATACGGCTGCGGCCATTGCCAGCATCGCCCACGGCGAGCCGGTGGCCGTGGTGGACGGCAACGTGGAGCGGGTGCTGTGCCGGCTGCAAGGCTGGGACGCCGGGGGCCGGACAGGCGGCGCGGCGCTCAAGCGCAGGATTGTGGATTTGGCCGGTCAGCTTGTGGACCCGGAACGGCCCGGAGACTACAACCAGGCGATCATGGAGCTGGGAGCGACGGTCTGCCTGCCCCGCAATCCGCAGTGCCTGGTGTGCCCGGTGTCAGGGCATTGCAAGACCCGCGGCGAACATAAAACGGCAGCGCGGCCGCAGATGCTGAGCCGCGCGATTGCGCAGGCGCTCTCTGTGCGGACGGGACTGCATTCGAACCCGGCCGAGCGGGAAGTGCTTCTGGAGCAGCGGCCTGCTTCGCTCACCGTGATGCCGGGCATGTGGGAGCTGCC
>JARLGF010000159.1 GCA_031296165.1 Occallatibacter sp.
CAAGAAAGCGCTTCATAAGCGGGATGGACTCCAACCCTGAGTAAAGGATGGCTCTTCCAAGATCATATCTCCTGGACTCGGGAAAGCGGCAGGAAGTGAGCGAAAAAGGGCAAGAAACGGAGTTAGCGGCACTAGAACCGGCTGCATAAATCCCGTTTTGAGAAGGCGCATAAACAGCGGGGTTTTAGATGTGAAATCTCAAGACGTTGTTTACATTTGGGGAAAGCTTTGAACGGGCGCGGAATTATCCGTGCGGCAAGCTTCGGATAACACGGTCGGTCCCTGAGGGGTGTTTCTCAATCGGCTTCGAGCATTTATGTAACCAGTTCTAGCGCCGCTAACGACGCTTGTTTCTACAGAAGGCCCTGCAGCCTGTCAGGACTATGCAGCGTCAGGATGGAGTCTTCGATGGAGATCCAGCCTTCCTTGCGGAACTGGCCCAGGGTGCGCGTGACGGTTTCCCGCGTGGTGCAGGTCATCGAGGCCATCTCTTCGTGCGTCAGCAGCAACGGGAAGCGGTATTCTCCGGCTTCGGTATGCTCGCCGATCTGATGCGACAGCTCGATCAGCAGCCGCGCCAGGCGTGCGGCCACGGTCTCGGCCAGCGCAATGCGGCAGGCATCCTGCAACGCGAAACGGTACTCCTGACAGATGCACTGCACGGCGCGCAACTGGGCTTCCTTGTGGCTGCGCAGGAAGGTGAGAAAACGCTCGCGCTCGACGGGGCGCAATTGCGCCGGTGTCAGCGACTCCGCGGTGACCTCGTAAACCCCGTGCGAAAGCACCGCGTACAGCCCCAACATCGAGCCCGGGCCGGCGACGCGCACGATCATGTGCCGGTCTTCCGCGCGGCCCGCGGTCAGCTTGAGATAGCCGCTGCAAATGAGATACAGACACCGGGCATCTTCGCCCTGCGTAAAGAGCGAAGCCTGTGCAGGCAATGAAATGGTGCTGGTGGCGAGTTCCAGGTCGGCCAGGACGGCGCTGCCAAGGGAGCAAAACCACCCGGGGCGCCGATTCGCGCAAGCCGCACAACCTAAAGGCGATGACCGGCCCGTATGCCTCGGCCGGCTCTGCTCTTCCAATGTAAACTGCGTGTCCGCCATCGTCATCATCCGTTCCCTATCGATGCGGCCCGCCCTCCTGCCGGTCCCGAGCCATCTTTGTCTCTGCTCGAGTTGCGGCTGAGGCCCCGGATACCCGCCGATCCTGGGGATGCAGGCATCCAAATCGAGTTTGCTTGAGCCAGTTGGGCTTTGGATGTGATGGGGCTCACGTCCATCGGGAGATGAAAAGGTGCCTGTGATGGAGAGGATGAAATCCCGATCACCTTAGGACCGCAAACCGCTGGCGCAAAGGGCGTTCCGGGTTCGGAACGGAGGCTCTACTGTGTGTGATGGACATCACCGCCCGCCGATACGCTAAAACCGTAATCTCACGTGCATGTGGTGATGCTCCACACCGGCAGGATGCCGCCAATGGGTATCGGCGGTGCTCACGCTCACATGGAGAAAGCCCACATTCAGCGCAGAATGGCTGCTGAGGTTGGTTTCAGGTTGTGCCAGGAAGCTCTTTTAAGGCGGAATTTTGCATGCATACAATTAGGCCGGTAACGCGGATGTTCGGTGCGGCTCCCGGGAAGTTATCGGGACTGCGAGTGTTCTTGATGTTTTTCGTGGGCGCGGGCTTGCTTTGCGCCACGGCGCTGGTTGCTCAAAAGCCGGCAGCCAAGCCGGCAGCCACTGTAATCGGCGACACGCCCAAGGGCGCCACCACCGTAGGCTCTGACACCTGCGCCACCTGTCACGATGAGGTGTCCAAAAAATTCGCCACAAACCCTCACCAGAAGATGTTGTCGATGCCGGGTAATCACGAGGGTGTGACCTGCGAGAACTGCCACGGTGCCGGCAGTGAACACGTGGCCGGCGGCGGCGACGTGACCAAGATCTTCAACCCCGCCAAGCACCCGACGAAGGAAGTGGATGAAAAGTGCCAGGGTTGCCACTCTGGCGTGCATCCCAACTTCGCGCGCTCGCCGCACGCCAAGGCCAACGTCGGCTGCACTAGTTGCCACAGCGTTCACGGCAGCAAGGAAGAAACACTGCTCAAGGCCCCGCAGCCGCAGCTCTGTTTCCAGTGCCACAACGACGTAAAACCGCAGTTCTCCATGCCCTTCCATCACAAGGTGAACGAGGGCGCCGTGAATTGCACTGATTGCCACGACGTTCACGGAACCTTCGGCAACAACAACATCCGGTCGACTGCCGATCAGAATGCGATCTGCACCAAGTGCCACATGGAGAAGCGCGGACCGTTCATCTACGAGCATGCCGCGGTGAAAGGTGAGGGTTGCCTTTCTTGCCACACGCCGCATGGTTCACAGAACGCACGGCTGCTAAACGTGCCGTCTGTCAATGTTCTCTGCAACCAATGCCATAGCCTGGTGGCGACCAATGCGATCCATAACACCACCTTGCTGAGCCAATCGAGCGACATTACGCCGTGCATCAGCTGCCACACCATGATTCATGGCTCGAATCTCGATCAGTTCCTCAAGCGCTGACGAGTTTCCCGCGGGCCTGCATCGTTCACGGACGCGGCAGGCTGATGGATGAATTTTGCAATAAGTTCGACACGCCACGAGACGTTATCAAGTGAGGCTTTTTATGAACTTCTTCTTTCTAGAGCGACTAATCCATGCACGGTCAAACCGGATGCGCCTTTTGGCTGCCGGTCTGGTGATCGCACTGCCGATGGCTGCGTGCATCGCCCTGGCACAGGAGCCAGAGGTGAATCCTTCGAAGATGTCCACCCCAAATGGCTACTCCGCACGCTATTCGGTGGATGTGGCAGGCCGAGTGATCAACCGGGTTGGCTCCGGCGCAATGTACGATACCCTCGTTAACCTCCAGTCCGGCCCCCGCGTCAGCGGCGAGACGATGGAACTGCACAAGCTGGACTCGAACAAGCACGCGTGGGTGGATGACGCGCGTGTCTTCGGTTCCGGCTTTGGCGGCGACCCCTACAACTTCGCAAAGCTTTCGATGAGCAAGGCGAAGATCTACGAATTCGACGGCATCTTCCGCCGCAACCGTCAGTACTTCGACTACGATCTGTTGAACAACCCGAATGTCCCTGCGGGCCTGAAGCTGCCCATCGGCCTCACGACCGCGCCGACCGGCTATCTGGCCTGGCCGCAGCAGCAGCACTCAGCGGTCATGACTAACTCTGTGCGCCGCATGACCGACACCAACCTGACGCTCTTTCCGCAGTCGAAGTTCACCATTCGCCTCGGTTACGCGCAGAACATCATGCAGGGTCCCTCGCTGCAGCCCGCGCGCTCGGCTGGCATCCTGAAATACGCCGCGCTGCTGGAGCAGTTCCAGCGCCACTCAACAGACGAATACACCGCGTCGGTTGACTGGAAGCCGATACAGGGCACACAGGTGACCTACGAGCAGCGTATCAGCCGCTATAAGGAGAACAGCTACTTCACCCTGGATCCGAATGGATTCCTGGTGCAGGAGGCTGATGGCACGCCGGCCTACCTGGGTAACTGGGATGCGTCGAGCAACGGTTCAGCTACGACCACCACCAGCTATGCGCCGTACAGCACTGCCGCCTGCAACAGCCTGACGACCGCCAACCAGTTCCTTTACCCGTCGCCGAATGGCGGAATGCCGATCATCGATCCCTCCTGCGCGGTGGTGACCAGCTACCAGCGGACCAATCCGATTCGCAGTACCCTGCCGAGCGAGACGCTGCGCTTCCAGTCGTCCAGCATCAGGAAACTGAGCATGAACGGCCAGTTCAGCTACAGCCGGGTGACGATGAACATGCCCAGCTACTTCGAGACTGCCTCGGGCCTGAACAGCAACGCCCGCACCGAGTACTTCTCCGCAGCTGGCAGCGCCAAGCGGGAAGTTTACAGTGCGCAGCTTGGCGTGATTTGGGAACTGGCCAAAAACTTCGACCTGGAAGATCAGGTAACCCTCGCGGCGAATGCCCAGCCAGGCAATGTCAATATCTCCGGTTACACCAAGCTGGCCACGCCCACCACGCCGGCCACGTCGGAAACCATCAACTACCCCACGCTGACTACGACCGTAACCAACTCCGCGCTGGTAACCGGCTTGGTCTACGGCAACACCTACACCTACTTTGGCAACGAGCAAGTGGTCAACAACCTGACCGCCAGTTGGCAGGCGACGCCTAAGGCCAACTTCGCATTTACTTACCGTTACGGCAATCGCAACATCGGCATCAACACCGGCATCACCACCACCAACCTCAATCGCGCCATCATCGCCATCACCGAGCAGGGCGGCATCCTGAATGCAACCTATCGCGTGAACAGTAACTGGGACATCAACGGTTCGGTTGAGGCGCTCTACGACGACAACGCCTTCACGGCCATGTCGCCGCGCCAGGTGCGCCACTATCGCGTACACACCAAGTTCCGTCCCGAGAAGTGGGCTCTCTTTACCGCCGCCTACAACGATATGGAGCGTCACAACAATACTTTCAATACGGGCGTGGCTTCGCCGTACGGTCCTCTCAATCACGTGGACTACAGTCGAACGGCCAGCATCAGCGGCATGTTGACACCCAGCGAACACTTGGCGGTTAACTTCGACTACGCCTACAACGACGTTTACACGGCCACCAACATCTGTTTCGCGAACATGGACAGCGGAATGCTGACCGGCACCACCAGTCCGTATTTTGCAGGCACTGCGGTGCTGACTTCCACGGGCGCACCCAGCACCTGCGTGACCAGCGCCACCAACAGCACTCCGACCCAATGGTACGGCCGTGCCTTCATGTCCGCTCCCACGCAGTCCGGTTCGGTGGGTGTGCTTGTGAACTCGGAGGAGAAGGTGAATTACGGCGTCGGTTACCGGATCAGCTCGGTTGCCGGCAACCAACTGTTTACCGATGCGCGCCTGGTGAACGGTTCGCTGCAATCGTCCTACCAGACGCCCTATCTCAACGTGAACTGGACTATCCATCCAGGGCTGACCTGGAAGGCGGAGTATAACTACCTTGGCTACGGTGAAGGTGGTCCCTCGGGCGCGCAAAACTGCACCCTGACGGCCGTCGCTAACGTAACCGCAGCTAACATCGTTCCCTGCGCCAGCATGTCGGTTGCGACGGGCAGGAACGAGGGAGCGGCGGGTGCTACCGCGCCGCGCGACTTCCACGCCAACAACCTTACGCTCGGATTGCACTACGAGTTCTAAATCAAGCCGTGAACAGTGGTTTTTGGGTTGGGTACGTTCTGGTAGGGAGGAGCGCGTGTTGTAACGGGGCGGCGGGTGTTCTTCCGAAACACGCTTACTCTGGTATGGCACAACTTGATCTAAAGCAGGCGGTAAACTGTGTTTTGTGGTGGCCGACGAAC
>JARLGF010000160.1 GCA_031296165.1 Occallatibacter sp.
CGCATCGGGAACGATTTTGAGATCAACGGCAACTTTGCCTATGAGCACTACAAAGCGCCCATTTACCTGCCCGGCCAGCAGACCGTGACCACCACCACCATTCAGCTCACTTGGTTCCCCAACCGCAAGGTCAGCTTCTAGAGTTTCTGACCGCAAATGGCGCGATGTAACTACTCATCAAAGACCTCGCGCAGAGTGGCCAGCGTGGCGCTCAGGGTAACGGCGCTCAGTGTTCCAGACCGCTTCACGAGCCGCGCTTTGTCGATCGTGCGGATCTGGTCCAGCAGAATCAGTCCGCTTTTGCCCGCGTGCCGGACAGCAATGCGAAACGGAGCCGGGTGGCTGCCGGTAGTCATGGGAGCAACCATCACGGTGCGCAGGTAATCGTGCATCTCCGGCGGCGAGATCACCACGCAGGGACGGGTCTTTTGAATCTCGCTGCCAACAGTGGGATCGAGATTGACCAGCCAAATCTCGCCGCGCTTTACCACGTAAGCTCCGCGTCCTGTTCGTTGGCGAACTCCGGCATCACCAGCGCATCATCGTCTGCGGCCGCCAGCCGCTGGCTCGCGGCTGCCCAATCGCTGCGCGGCGTGGCTTTAGGTCTGCGCAATACCAGCGTATCCCCCTCTACCCGCAGCTCTGCCTGATCCACCAGTCCCACCTGCAGCAGCAGCGGCTTGGGAATCAGAATTCCCTGCGAGTTCCCCAAACGCCGAATCGACGTGAGCATAGCGCCCTCCATGTAATAACAATGTTATCACGGAGAGCGTCCTTCAAAAAATTTATCGAGACTCTGCGGAATAGGCAAAGTACCGGGTTAGCGGTCGGCTCATTCCTCATTCGTCCCGAGTTTGCCAATCACGATATGCGGAAGCTGCCACCTTGCATTATTGGCCATCCGACTCGGCTGCCTCTCTCTCGATCTGCCTTACGATGGTTCGGATCAAATTTTGACTCTCTGCTGAGAGCCTTACCGACGCTTGGACTACAGCATTTTCGATTCTGCTCTTTACAGAATCCTGGAAGCTGAGTGGCTTTTTCCTCAAGAAAAAGCCGCCTCCCACGATCTCCAAACGTCAACAGGTGAATCGAAAAATGCTCTAGGCTTGGTTCCTTTCCGAGCAGGATGGCCACTCCTCGGATAGGACTTGAGTTAGCTCGCAGCATTGAACTAGTTCCGAGTCCCTCGAGATGGGGCGGAGTTTCAAACTCAACAACCTTCTTATTCCGATAGGTCAACCTGTCCGCTGGATATGGCCCCGAGGGAAAGGAGGATGCCGGTTCAATCCCTTCCGCGACAACGTCTTGGACGAATTGCTTGTGATCAGGAAATACCCGAGCAATAGTTCTCGCCACGGAGAACCTTCCAGACGTATCGCCGATTGAGATAGAGACTTGAATTGCCGGGTCTTCGCCGCTGGGGTGGAAGAAAAAGCCGCCTCCCACGATCTCCAAACGTCAACATGTGAATCGAAAAATGCTCTGCCGCCATAAACTCGATGATTGAGACGCCTGTTTTGCGGGCAAAATACGCCAAAAAGTGCCAATCCATCCGAAATGACGCGCTGGAGAGCCTCTCTCCACTGCCTCTGGAGCGCCGCATTTCGCCGATTTTTACGGGTGGCTCAGCCCTGACCGTCCAAAATGATCGGGTGCCCCCGGTGCCTCGCGCACCTCCACCCTCGATCGAACTCGTGCCGAAGTGTAAAGGATGTCCAGAGACAATGTGTAAAGGATGTCATGGAACTGAACAGCCTCGCTGTTGGGCGCCGGGGAGACCACGAACCAAAGACGCGCAGCGTGTCTGCCCCACCGCGGCTGTTTGCAGATAATTACCCCACCCAGGCGCACAATTGTTCCATGGTGTCTTTTTTGAGCCGGTGCGGCATAAGCAGGTCCCCAGCACTCAAGCCGAAAAGAGAAGCATCCAGGAGAGATCCGGGGCCTGAGCAGAAAGCGCTGAAAGGAGTTTTCAAACCGATGCAAAAGCGTATAAATCTCAATATGCGGTACAAAAAACCTCCCAAAACGCCAAAAAACGCCCGTAACCCCTTTATTATCTAATTTTTGACATATAACTCCTTTAGAATCTAATTTTTGCGGCGATGCCCCCCTCTCATCTCATTGAAACTGGAGAACTTGACTAACTACATAAGGGGGGGGGTAGGGTGTCGATATGTGGTACGGAACCGTTCAAACTGTACCGGATGGCAGGGCGTCCCAGCGGCGCCTTTGGGGACTCAGCGTAATTTCTGAAACCTGCCATTCCCAGTTTGAAATGGCGTTTACCGTGCTCGCGGATGGGTCCGGTCGTACACCTGCGTCAACTGCGCGGTGGTCAACTGCGTGTACCGCTGCGTGGTGGAGAGCCGTTCGTGGCCCAGCAGTTCCTGAATGGAGCGAAGGTCCGCGCCTTCTTCCAGCAGATGGGTTCCGAAGGCATGGCGAAGCGTATGCGGGTGCACCTCGGCGGAGAGACCGCGCAGGATGGCGATGCGCTTGACGATCCGGCCCACACTGCGCGTGGTCAGCCGCGCCTGCCCGCCGGGTTTGCTCAGGCCGCGCAGTTGCAGATTGACGAACAACGCCGGAGTCTTGCCTGTGCCGGCTGCGGCCAGAAGCGCTTCCCGCTCTGCGAGATAAAAACGTAGCGCCTCTGCGGCCGCATCGCCCAGCGGTACGTAGCGCTGCTTTTGGCCTTTGCCGCGCACCAGGATGGCTTCGTTGGCCCAGTGAATGTCGTCCAGGTTCAGCCCCGTCAGCTCCGCGTTGCGGATGCCGCAGCCATAGAGCATTTCAAGAATGGCCTTGTCTCTTGTTGGCCAACTCGCGGCGTCTTCGCCCACCGAGTCCACCACCCGGTTCATCTGCTCGATGGAGGGCACGCGCGGCAGATGTTTGGGCAGCCGCGGCGTGGATACAAGCGAGGCTGCGTTCTGCTCGATGAGTCCGCCGCGCGCCAGCCACTTGAACCAGCCGCGAATGGCCGCCAGCGCCCGTGCCGCCGAGGCCTTGGAGAGATTGCGCTCGTAGAGAGTGCCCAGGTAGGCGCGGATGTGCGTGTGTTCGATCTGGCCAACATTCTGTTCGGGGCCGTAGCGCTCGGCGATGAAGGCTGCAAAGCTATGCAATTCGCGCTGATATGCACGCAGCGTATGCGGCGATGCGCCCCGCTCGTTGGCCAGCATGTGCAGATAGCCGGTAACCAGCGCATCGAGCGGCGAGGCAACGAGTGGTGCCGCGGGTGTGCTCATTCCGCAATCTCAAGCGCGGCAGGCAGCGCATCCGGGCTGGTGTCGGCAACCGCATCGAATTCGGCCGTCCTTCGCGTGGCGCGGGGATGATGCTCGCGCAGTACGGACTTCAAATGGCCCAGCGCCAGGTGCGTGTACACCTGCGTGGTGGAAATATCGGCATGGCCCAGCAGCAGTTGCACGCTGCGCAGGTCGGCGCCGTGCTCCACCATGTGCGTGGCGCAACTGTGGCGCAGCCGGTGCGGGCTGGCGGAGCTGTTGGCCATCTTCACCAGGTGCCAGACCCACTGCCGCGTCAGCGGCATTCCCCGCAGTGAGAGAAACAGCCGTACCCGGTCCTGTGTTTGCGCATCCTGCCGTGACGCAGCGTTTTTTCGCGCGGAGCTGATGCGGGCCAGGTGCGGACGGCCCTGGCGCAGATACGTTTCCAGCGCCTCGATCGCCGTTCGTCCCAGCGGCACAATGCGTTCCTTGTCGCCCTTGCCGCGCACCTGCACGCGCCCCAGGTCCAGAGCCAGGTCGCCGGTGGTAAGCGCAGTGACCTCGGAGACGCGTAGCCCTCCGGCGTAAAGCAGCTCCAGAATGGCGCTGTCGCGCAGCGCCGTGGCCTGTGCCTGGGGATGCGCGGCTGCCATTCCCGCGCGCTCCAGCATCTCCAGCACCTCCGGCTCGGCCAGCGACTTGGGCAGCACCTTCCACGCCTTGGGCGACTCGATATTCACCGTGGGGTCGTGGTGGATGCGCCGGTCCAGCAGCAGCCACTTGTAAAACCCGCGCAGGCAGCTCAGCTTGCGCGCCGCCGAGCGCGAATCGATGCCGTGAGTGCGCAGATGCTCAAGAAACGCCGCCACATCCTGCTGCGTCGCAATCAGCAGTACCCCATGCCGCCCCTCGATGAACTCTGCAAAAGTCTTCAGGTCGCTGTCGTAGGCCTCGCAGGTGAGCGGGCGCAATCCCTTTTCCACGCTCAGATACGCCTGGTAGTCCTTCAACAACGGTAGATTGCGCGTGCTGTCCACACTGTCGATTATCCGCGCGTTCCATCCCTGCCCGCCGATGCATGATCGGTTACCGTACCTGGTTCATCACGGAATCAACATCATTACCCCGCGCCCAAAACAAATCGTTGCATTGCGCCCCAAGTGCCTCGTTCCCATGCGCATCGCGCGCTTTCTTCAAACCTTCACGTGCAAAAACCGGCCCGTTTAGGGGAGAATAGATTTGGAAGAACTTTCGCGCAGGATTGAGGAGAGCTTGACAGTTACAGAGATCAATATTGCCAAGTGGACCGCCGGGGAGTTTGAGCGGCTGGTTCTTGATAGTAATCCCAAGGTAGCGGTCTTCGATTGTGATGGAACGCTATGGAACGGCGACTCGGGTTCCGGGTTCATGGTCTGGTCCATCGAGCAGGGGTTGGTTTCCCGCTCCACCAGCGACTGGGTGGATGCGCGTTACCGGGCTTACCGCGCGGGCAAGGTCAGCGAGGAAGAAATCTGCGGCGAAGTGGTGCAGATCTACGCCGGATTGCGCGAGCAGGAACTGCGCGCCGCCGCCGCCCAGTACATGAAGGAGTTTCTGCCCGGTCGCCTGTTTCCTGAGATGGTCTCGCTGATGGCCACTCTGCGCCAGGCCGGCGTGGAACTCTGGGCCGTCAGCTCCACCAACAAGTGGGTGATCGCCGAGGCGGTGCGCGATTTCGGCATTCCCGAGCAGCGCGTCCTGGCCGTCGAGGTGCGCGTCACGCACGGCCTCATTGGCAGTGAAATTGTGGACGTGCCCACCGGCCAGGGCAAGGCCACCTCGCTTAAGCGCGTGGGATTGCCCTGCCCTGATGCGGTATTCGGCAACTCGGTTCATGACCTGGCCATGCTGGAGATCGCGCGCCACCCGTTCCCGATAAACCCCTCTCCCGCGCTGCTTGAGGCAGTAGCAAAGAACGGCTGGGGCTACTTCCGGCCGCAAGCTGCCGAGGGTGTATCAGCAGCTGTGGATGGGGAATAAGAATTTTCTCTGGCAATTCGCCGCGAATCTGTAGTCTTGGCTGGCTTTGCCGGCCAGGACTTCTCCGCTTGAATTCTGTAACTCTTTTGAGGCGTTTACACTAGAGGAGTGGAAGAAGACAAGCCAGGTTCCAGCCCGCGGCCTGCCGGTCCCGCACTGCGTTTGGTGGCGGCCGGCCTGATTGTGCGCGACGGCAAAGTTCTTATCGGCCAACGCCGCCCGGATCAGCCCATGGCCTTGCAGTGGGAGTTCCCCGGCGGCAAGATCGAGGCCGGTGAGAGTGCCGAGCAAGCCCTGGCCCGGGAACTGGACGAAGAACTGGGCATCCTCGCCACAATTGGAGCGCCGGTGACGCGCATCCGCCACAACTATCGCCATGGAGGCGCCGTGGACCTGCAGTTCTTTGTGGTCCACGAGTTCACCGGCGAGATTGAAGCCCGTATCTATCAGCAGGTGCGCTGGGTCAAGCTCGAAGACCTGCGCGGCTACGATTTTCTGGCCGCAGACCGCGGCCTCATCCGTGACCTGGCCGCCGGCAAGCTGCTGTAGGAAGGTTCAAGGTCAGGGAATCTATACCTGAGACTCCACAATACTCAACAAGTTCTTCAGTGCCCAGGCATCATGCCCCACAGCATCACCAGCGTCATCCCGATCACGATAATGCTGGTGCTCCAGGCGATGGCGTTCCACAGGTGCGAGTTCTTGTGCTCGCCCATCAGATCCTGGCGGTTGATCAGCATCAGCATCAGAATGATGACCACGGGTAGCAAAACGCCGTTCAGCACCTGGGAGAGAATGGCCATGTTGATCAGTTGCGCATCGGGCAGCAGCAGCACGGTCAGCGCGCCGCCCGCAATCAGAATTGAGTAGAGCCAGTAAAAAAACGGCGCTTCTTTGAAGCTCTTATCCACGCCAGACTCGAACCCAAGCCCCTCGCACACGGTGTACGCCGTCGAGAGGGGCAGAATCGAAGCCGCGAACAGCGAGGCGTTGAAGAGACCAAAGGCGAAGAGGATGAAGGCGTAGTCGCCAGCCAGGGGGCGCATGGCTTCGGCGGCGTCTGAGGCCACCTGGATGGCTCCCATGCCATGCACAAAGAGCGTGGCCGCGCAGGCCACTACGATGAACCACGCCACAATGTCGGTGAAGAAGCTGCCGATGATCACATCCAGCCGCGAAGCCGCGTAGTCCTTCACGCGGATGCCTTTTTCCACGATCGAGGATTGCAGGTAGAACTGCATCCACGGAGCGATGGTAGTGCCCACCACGCCGATCGCCATATACATATACGCCTTGTCGCCCCACACCGACTTGGCCGGCAGCCGGACCGTGGCCAGCAGCGCATCGTGCCAACTGGGTTGCGAAAGCACGCCGGCAAAGATGTACGAGATATAAACCAGGGAAGCGACAATGAATATTTTTTCCGTGCTCTTGTAGCTGCCCTTGACCACCATGTACCAGACCAGAGCGGCACAGAACGGCACGGAGATGAATTTGGACACATGGAACAGGTGCATGGAGCCGGCCACGCCGATGAACTCGGTCACCACGTTGGTGTAGTTCACCACTACCAGCAGCACCATCAGCACAAAGGTCAGCCGCAGGCCAAACTCCTCGCGGATCAGGTCGCTCAGCCCCTTGCCGGTGACCACGCCCATGCGCGCACACATCTCCTGCACCACGATCAGCGCAATGGTGATGGGAAGCATGATCCACAGCAGGGAGTATCCGTACTGCGCGCCTGCCTGGGAGTAGGTGAGGATGCCGCCGGAGTCGTTATCAACGTTGGCGGTAATGAATCCGGGGCCTAGTACGGCCAGGAACAAGAGTATCCGGATTCGCCAACGCTTCAACATAACCGCGGATTCCTATGGGGGATTCATCTTGAGTTTCCTCACTGACCATATCAGGCCGGACCCGGCTGCGCGAAGTCCCGCCTCCTGTTCATATTTTGCAAAATGTCCTGCCTGCCTCTTGTTTTCAAGTTGTTACCGTGGTACATTGGTACCATCCTCACAGGAGATAATCATGACTCAGGAACCACAGCATCGGGAACCCGTCGTTGTCGAGCGCGTCCAGACCGGCGTTCGCATGGAAAAACGCATGTTGAAGGTGCTCAAAGCCCTCGCCGAACAGAAGGATATGACCCTGGGCGATTTGCTGGAGGGCATTGTCCTGCACGCCTTCGAGGGCAAAATCGTGCCCTTCTCGCCGCAGACCCTCAAGGAGATCGAGCAGTTCAAAGCTCTCTACGGCATGACCCTGAAAGCCTCAGACAGCCACAACCTTAAAGAGCGCAAGCGGTGAAAGCACTTGCGCAGCCGTGACCTCGTTGAAGCTTTTTCCGCGTCCCGGGCCGGTTGCATCGTTTCCGTGATGGGCAATTCGCCAGAAGCACAAAACCGGCTCCAGCCGCGTGGTATTACAATTCCTTTTCAACACAAGCCAGCCTGGGAGGAACCACCTATGCATCTACCTGCGCAACCATCCGACGTCCATGACAGTCTGCCCACGCGGCGCAGGCTGCTCGCCTCCGCTACCGGCATCACCGCGGCCGCTCTGCTGGGTCTCGGCGCCACCGGAGCTGAGGCCGCCACGCCAGCGAAGGCTGACCCAGCCGAGCCGGATGCCCCGGAAGAGCTTTTTGCCCAGGCCCGGCTGCGCACCTACAAGTCCCGCCGCTCCTCCAGTTGGGACCGCACCGGCGGCAACGCTGACGCAATTCCCGTGGAACCGGGCCAGACGGCGACGCTACTGGATATTTCCGGAACGGGCGTGGTGACGCACATCTGGTTCACCATCAGCACGCGCGACGCCATGCACCTGAAGAACCTGGTCCTGCGCGCCTGGTGGGACGGCGAAGCCACCCCGTCGGTCGAAGTCCCCATCGGCGACTTCTTCGGCCTCGGCCTGGGCGAGTATTTCGTCTACGAGTCCGAGCTGCTGGCCGTTGCGCCCATCAAGGCGCTCAACGCCTACTTCAAAATGCCGTTTGCAACCGCCGCGCGGATCTCTGTGACCAATGAAGGCACGATCCGCACCAACAGCCTCTACTACGCCGTCGACTACGTGACCCTGCCCAGCCTGCCCGACGGCCTGGGCCGCTTCCACGCGCAATACCGCCAGGCCGCGCCCTGCAAGGGATGGACCAGCGAGTGGGCTAACAACGGCAGTCCCGGCATCAATGCCCGCAAGAACCTCAACGGCGAAGGCAACTACGTCTATCTGGAAGCCACCGGCAAGGGACACTTTGTCGGCGTCACCCACGCCGTGGAGCAGAATCAGGACGGCTGGTTCGGCGAGGGTGACGACATGATCTTCATCGACGGCGACACCCTGCCCACCATCAACGGCACCGGCACCGAGGACTACTTCAACGGCGCCTGGGACTTTGGCAGCGAGGCTTTCGGCTACCAGCACCAGGGCGCGCCGTACGTGGTGGACCCGGAGCGGCTGGGCGGCCGTTACTGCCTCTACCGCTGGCACACGGAGAGCCCCATCACCTTTGAGAAGTCGATTCGCGTCACCATCGAGCACGGCCACGCCAACCACCGCTCGGACAACTTCTATTCCACAGCCTACTGGTACCAGACCGAGCCGCACGCGGCCTTCCCGGCTCTTCCGGCGCCTGCGGACCGCATTCCCAAGGTCTTCGCCGCAGGCAGTGCAGCAGGAGCCGCGCCAGTTCCGGGGGAGTGAGGCTTTTGGTGTGGAATCTATTCCCGATTTCAAGACGCCGTTGGCATCGCTGCCGCCGGGAATGATCGCTGAACGGTAACTGCCGAATGGCTGATGATACAACCGGAACGTCAAAATTCAGGAATCGTCCGGTTGGGGTTTGCGGCTCCCGGGTTCCCAAATGCGAGGGTGTCGGGCACCCATCTTGAGTGGCGCGATTCAACTCCTTGGGACCTGGGGCATCCGGCAACCTTCCGCTAAGTCAGGCGTTGATGTCAGGGCCGCCAATCGCCGGATGCTGTTCGCTATCGTCGAAAAACCAGTCCATCGGCCGCTGTTTGCCGACCAGCTTGCGCTTGCTCCTGTCTGCCTTGTCGAGGTCGTAGATGGAAGCTTTCCATCGCTGATAGAAGTCGTCCAATCTAAGTGACGATTCGCGCACGAAGACGCGCGATTTGCCCCGACGGTAAAGATACATGCCCCTTACATACTTGCCAGCTGCGACGCGACAGCCTGAAATGTCCACGAACGGAATGGTGTGGCTGCTGAATGCATCGACGACCTCAACCTGCGAGTTCGTGATTGTCACACGCATCTGGAATGGTCGAATCGCCGAGAACACTGCCAAACCAAACAGCACCAATGTGACGGCCAGGTTGGCTGTGGTGTTCAGGCCCTGGTGTGCGAGCCTTGCCCGAAGGTGCGGAACAAACAAACCGGAACATAGCCACCCAGCTATGCAGAACTGAATGATGCCCAACATCACAGTCACAGTCTTGTTCGCCGCAGAAACGCGGTACTCGTGAACGCCAATATCCGGCTGATCACCTATTAGTGGCGTCTTCACTGCCATATCCATGACTATGTCGGTAGTATGGACCTGCTCGCGACGCGTTGTACATCCCTTAAAGACGACAGTGCCGACCTTGCGAGATTGTTGCTTCCCTCCAGATGACAAGGGAGGGGACTGATGGATGCAGATGCGCCTAGCAAATTGCCCCGGATCCAAAGCGCCGAGCGCTGAAGAGTGCGCCATTTGCATCGAAAGGCGCAGCCAACACGCTCTTCGACAGGATCGCGGGCGCGTTGTCGGCGATCCGTCAATTACTTTGTAGTAAAACCCGGCCCTGGCGGTTGAGGTCAAACAAATTCAAGGAATTCCAGGCTCCCGCCAAAAAGCCAAACTCCTGCGCTAGTTTTCCACAACTAAATAATCAACACAATTCACATAAATCACATAAATGTGTATTCTGTGATTGACGGATGTTCGCAGGGAAACCTGAACCAAGACAATCCAGCCCCACCCGGCTTCAGATCCCGGTCCGCATCGAGGAGACACAATGATTCGCAAGACGCGCTTGTTTACACCCGGTCCGACGCCCCTGTTGCCCGCCGCCCAGTTTGCCATGGCCGCCGCGGACATTCACCACCGCACGCCGGAGTTTCGCGCCCTCTTTCTGAAGGTGCTTGCCCAGTTGAAGATTTTTATCGGCACGCAGAACGACGTGCTGCTGCTCTCCAGCTCGGGAACGGGCGCCATGGAGGCATCGGTCTCCAACTTTACTTCGCCGGGCGACAAGGTCCTGGTCCTCTCTGCCGGCAAGTTTGGCGAGCGCTGGGTTGGATTGGCCAAGGCCTTTGGCCTGGAGGCCGACGTGGTGACGGCGCCCAACGGCGAGACCTTTGACCTGGAAGTGGTGAAGAAGGCTCTGAAGCCCGAGCACAAGGCGATTTATATGCAGGCGTCGGAGACCTCGACGGCCGCAAGCCACGATGTGGAGGCGATTGCCAGGCTGGTCAAGAACACCGATACGCTGCTGATTGTGGATGGCATTACCGGGCTCGGCACGCAGACCTTCGACGTGGACGGCTGGGGCGTGGACATTCTGATTGGCGGCTCGCAGAAGGCAGTCATGATTCCGCCGGGGCTGGCGTATCTGAGCGTGAGCGAGAAGGCATGGGCGGCGGCGGAAACCTCAAAGAATCCGCGCTACTACTTCGACCTGCGCAAGGAGCGCAAGAATGCCTCCAAGGGCGAGAGCGCGTACACGCCCGCGGTGGCGCTGATTGCCGGACTGGGCGCGGCTCTGGACTACATCGCCAACCAGGCGGGCGGGGACTTGGAAAAGGGCCGCATCGCGCTGATCGACAACGCGCAGGTGAATGCGGCAGCGACGCGCGCCGGTCTGGTGGCGTTGGGCTTTACGCTCTTTGCGCCCAAGTCGCCCTCGGCGGCAGCCACCGCGGTTGCGGTGCCTGAGGGAATGAACTCCGGAGACCTAGTGAAGGCGCTCAAGACGCGCTTTGCCCTGGTCACCGCCAACGGACAGGGCGAGATGCAGGGCAAGATCTTCCGCGTGGCGCACCTTGGCTTCTTCGACTATCTGGATACGGTGGCGTTTCTGGGCGCGGTGGAGCACATTGCCAAGGACACGCTGGGCCTGCCGGTCGAGTATGGACAAGCAGTGGCAGCGGCGCAGAAGGTCTACGCCGCAGCGTACAAGAAATAGCAGCCGCCAGCTTCTAGCTACTAGCTTGTTTTTCGGCGGATTACTGTACAGAGGCTTCCGGTAATGACGGCGGCCAGCTGAACAGAAGTAAGGTTGTACGTCCTGATGTTTCCCGGGTCTGGTTCGCCACAGCAGACAAGGCCTGGGGCACCCGGCTTTTAGCTAGAGGCTAGAAGCTAGCAGCTAGGAGCTGTTTTCATGGCTGAACTGACTTTCGGAGAAAAGCTGCTGATCGCACGCAAGCAGCTTGACCTCTATCAATACCAGATGGCCGAGCGGCTGGGTGTCCATGCCAACTCGATCACCAAGTACGAGCGGGGCGAGGGCAAGCCGCACGCCGCCGTGTTACGGATGTTCGATCTTTTATGCGAGCAGCAGAACATCCGCTTTGACGAGTATGAAACCGCACCAAAGGGCAAGGGAGACGGGATGAAGATCGTACTGGCAGAGAAGGTTTCTCCGGCAACATTAGCCGTATTCGCGGCCGAGCCGGGGTGGGAAGTTCTAACGCACGACCAGTTGCCGGAGGGTTTGCCGGCGGCTCTGGCCGATGCCGATGCATTGGTGGTGCGCAGCGCCGTGCAGGCCGACGACGCGCTGATGGCGCATGCGCCCAATCTGCGGGTGATCGGGCGCGCCGGCGTGGGCGTGGACAACATCGATGCCGCCGCGGCCACGCGCCGGGGCATTGTGGTCATGAATACGCCGGGCGCCAACGCCGTGGCCGTTGCCGAATTGACCATCGGCCTGATGCTGGCCCTGGCCCGCAAACTGACCGTGGCCAACACCGGCATGCATGCCGGCCGGTGGGAAAAGAAGTCCCTGCAGGGCTCGGAGCTGCGCGGCAAGACTCTGGGCATTCTCGGCCTGGGCCGCATTGGCCTTGAAGTTGCCAAGCGCGCCCGGGGCTTTGGCCTGGAAATCATCGGCAGCGACCCCTTTGTCTCGGTCGCCGTGGCCCGCGAAAACGGCATCAAGCTGGTGACCCTGGACGAGCTGATTGCCGGCTCGGATTACATTACGCTGCACGTGGGGCTCACGCCGCAGACCACCGGAGTCATCAATGCCAAAACCCTGACGGCCATGAAGAAGGGCGTGCGCATCGTCAACTGCGCACGCGGCGAGCTGGTGGACGACGCGGCTCTGGTGGAGGCGCTCAAGAGCGGGCAGGTGGCCGGCGCGGCGCTGGACGTGTTCGCGTCCGAACCGCTGAAGGAATCGCCTTACTTCGCGCTGGACAACGTGATTCTCACTCCGCACATCGCCGGCTCCACGGCCGAGGCGCAGGAAGCAGTCGGCATTCAGATCGCCCGCCAGGTGCGCGATTACCTCAAGCTGGGCGTGGTGCAGAATGCTGTCAATCTGCCCTCCCTGAGCCACGAGGAGTATGTGCAACTGGCACCGTACATCGATCTGGCCGGGCGGCTTGGCTCGTTCCTCGCGCAGGCCGGTAAGGGCGGCACCGAGTCCATTCACATAGTCTACGGTGGCACGCTGGCCGACGCCAAAATCGATCTGGTGCGCAACGCGGCCATTGAGGGACTGCTGCAGGGCTCGGAGAACGTGAACCGCATCAATGCGGCAACCGTTGCCCAGGAGCGCGGCATCCGTGTTCACGAAGAAAGGCAGGAAAGCCATCGCGGCGGCGCAGCCACGGTGCTCACCATCGAATTGCATTCGGCTGCCGGCAAAAGCTACGCTGCGGCAACCGTCATCCACGGCGAACAGCCGCGGCTGCTGCAGTTCGACGGTATCGACATCGAGACGCCGCTGGAAGGTAGCCTGCTGGTCTGCCGTAACCAGGATGTCCCGGGCGTTATCGGCAAAATTGGCTCCATCCTGGGTGAGCAAGGCGTGAACATCGCCAACTTTGCGCTGGGCCGCGAGCGCTCCGGGCCCAAGCCGGTAAAGGCGCTGGCCGTGGTCCAGGTCGACGCCCCGGTTTCAAACAAAGTGCTTGAGGCCCTGCAAACCATTGAAGCCTTGATCGAAGCGAAGCTGGTTGTACTGCCTGAAGCTGGGTTCTGAGACTTCCCGATAGGTATCGGCTGCTCTCAGCACCAATGAAAAACCACCGCCAACCAGCGGTGGTTTTTCATGCCTGATGCCAAAGAGAAGATGAACAGGCCTATTACCGACATGCAAAGCGTCTCACCGGATGCGATAGACGAATGCATCTTCCAGATACTGATCGCCAAACTTCTGGCCACCCAGCCGCATCCCGTAGGTGTCGCTCGCGGACGCAAAGGCACGGCGCAATGCCTGAATGAACGGCTTGTCCATCGGACGCCAATAGATTGACGGTCGTTTACGATAGGAAATCCCGGCTTTCTTCATCGCCGCATTGATTTCCTCATAGCCCGATAGAGTGGACGATTGATCGAGTCGGTCCGAGGCGATCACCAATCTCCAGCTTTCGTAATCCGGAAGCTTGGCCCACAGAGCGACGTTGGGAGTCTTTCCGTCCCGATCAAGAGCTTCGATCACGTCATTTCCGCTTTCAATATCGTAATTTACCAATGCAGACGTATCCACGGGAGTAGTCCTCCTGTCTGATCTTCAATTGCTTTCAGCAACTCTGCGGCTTCCTGAACAGTCTTTCTCTGATACCGGCTTGTCTCGGACCAATCCTGAATCTTATCGAGGGCCGACTCCATTGCGGGGTCAGACCCGATTACCGCATCCAACGCGTCCTTCAACTCAGCCAATTGCAGCAGCTTGCCCAAATCGTGTGTGTGGCTGTCGTTAACCAGCTTTTTCTCGGGGAAGTCATGTTCCCGAGTTCGTTTGGCGATGCACGACTTCAGGGCGCACTCCACGGCATATCCTGCCAGATAGTATGCGCCATCCGGAAATCCGGCGGTCAGCAAAGCCCTGGCTTCCCGTATCCGGGTTTCGGCAATTTCCTGAAAATCAATTCGATTCATGATCGATCCTGACAGATGATCTTACATCTGATCTTGTGTCCAGGAGTTTACGCCCGGCTCAGGTAAGCGCCTTCGCTGGTGTCCACGCGGATTTTTTCGCCCTCGTTGATGAACGATGGCACCTGAACCACCAGGCCGGTTTCAAGCTTGGCGGCTTTGGTGACGCTGGAGGCGGTGGCCGACTTCAGTCCCGGCTCGGTTTCCACCACTTCCAGCTCGACAGCCGCAGGCAGTTCGATGCCCACGGCCTGGCCGTCGTGATAGCTGACCTTGATCTGCAGGTTGGGAACCAGGTACTCGATTGCATCGCCCAGCGTGGAGCCCTTCAGCACGGTCTGCTCAAAGTCTTCCGGGTTCATGAAGTAGTAGTCGTCGCCGTCGGCGTAGAGAAAATCCATGGCAATCTCGTCCACGACAACTTTCTCAATGGAATCGGCGGAGCGGAAGCGGTGTTCAAACATCGAACCCGACTTGAGGTTGCGCAGTTTGGCCTGGATGAAGGCGCGCAGGTTGCCGGGCGTGCGGTGTTCCACCTTGAAGACCAGGTGCAGTTGGTCGTTGTGCTTGATGATCATGCCGGGACGCAAATGAGTGGCGGGAATCGCCATAATATTTGAAGCTCCTTGCTTTGGTTGCGCTCACAGCACAGTGAAATCTGGCCGTGGCCCATCTTCCATTGTACCGTAGGGGCGGTTCCGGGGCTTCTGGGTAACCAGCTTCACTCTTCCGGTCGGGCAGACCGCAGTTCTTGCGGCAACAGGATTCTCAGGCTCTTACCGCGCCGGCTGATAAGGCTCCGCGCGCAGGACATTGGAGAGAATTCCGCGCTCCTCGGGCGTGAAGACGCCTTGGTAGCGGCTGGAGTTCAGCACCGTCTGGCGCTGCTCCAGAGGAACGCCGCGCAGATCCTGGAAAGCGTTCTTCATCATGGCCTGGCGGTCCGGCGGCAAGGTACCCCAGCGTTGCGCGGAGAGATTCACGCTCATGCGGTCCTGGGGCGACATGCGCTCCAGCATCTCGGCGCGGGCCAGCCGCCGCTCCCGCTGCTGCTCCGGTAACTGATCTACCTGGCGCAACTGCTGCAGCACCCGCTGCTGTTCTGAGCCGGGCAGCCGGTTGAAGCTGGGGTCGCTGCGCAGCATCCGCTCCTGATCCTGCACGGGAAGGTTCCGATGCTGGTTGAGCCAGTCCCCCAGGTGGCCGGAAGGTGCCGCCCCTGGATAGCTGTAGCCGGGGCGAACTGCACCGGGATAACCCGAACCTGGGTACGCGGGACGGGCATAAGACGACCCGGGCTGACCGGGCCCTGGATAAGAGCGTCCCGGATAACTCTGTCCCGGATAAGCGCGATTAGGGTAGGCCGAACCGGGATACGCAGGGCGGCCGGCATACCCCGGCGCCGAACCCTGCCTTGGATAGCCTTGCGCTGGATTCTGCCTGGGATAGTCCTGCATACGGTTGTTCTGCATTGATCCGCGTTGGGTCTGCGGCGCTGCATAGCGCGGCGGGGATGTCTGGGCGGCATGGGGTGCGGAAGCGCGCGGCTGAGCAAAGGGGGGCTGTCCGTACTGGCCATGTGACCAGGTTGCGGGCAGGCACAACGCCATCACCGCAGCGGCCAAAGCCGTCCGGCGCATTCCGCCCGTGTTGCATGCCAAGATCACCAGTCTCTCTCGTCCGGCTTCCTGCCGAAAAGTGCGAACCATCAGTCCCCGTTTTTGTTGCTTGATAGCGCTTCCAGCTGATCCAGCAGTTGGGCGTTGTTATCCAGGTTCTGCAGATCGTGAACCACGGCTGCTTCGCCCGCCGGCTTGGCCGCCTGATTCCAGTCGGTGATGCCCAGATAAGTTCCGCCTCCCACCAGCAGCATCACGGTAAGCGCCATGGCCGCCAGTGGACGCACAGGCATCGCCGGCCCGTAAGCGAACCGGGCGCGCAGCCGGTCCATCCAGCTTGCCAGCAAGCCAGCCGGCGCAGCCTGGCGCTCTTTCCGCATCCGCGCATCCAGCCGCGACAGAAAATAGGGACTCGGCTCTGGAGTCTTCCAGGTATCCAGCAGCGCCATGGTCGCTTTCAGCTCATCCAGCTCCCGGCGGCAGACATCGCACTCCGCAACATGCATACGAACCTTGGCAGACACGGCGTTCGGATCGAGCAGCATCTCTGCCAGCTTCGCGTCCATTCCCATGCAATTCTTCTTCATCCGTTCCATGGTGTACCCCCCGATTCCTGCCGGTGTAGCCCGGCTTCTTTCCACTTACACAAAATCCTTCAACTTGTCCCTCAGCGTCTGGTAGGCGCGGAAGAGCAGCGATTTTGTCGCCGACTCGCTCAGCTTCAGCACCTCTCCGATCTGCCGGTAATCCATCCCCTGGTACTTGTGCATCAGCACCGCCATGCGCTGCCGTTCCGGCAGCGCCATCACGTGGGCGCGAATCGCCGCCATCCGCTCATCCCGCATCAGGCGCTGTTCCACCGATGGCTCGTCGTCGGCCACGTCCGGCGTCGTGCCTGTCTCCTCGTCCGGAGCGTCCAGGTAGATCGTCTGTGCCGCACGCTCGTGCCGGGTATCGCGCGCCTGATTCACCGCCAGGTTGGTCGCGATCCGGTAAAGCCAGGTGGTGAACTTGGCCTCTGCCCGATAGCTTTCCCTAGAGCGGTACACGCGCAGAAATACCTCCTGCGCCAGTTCCTCGGCAACCGCCTGATTGCGCACCATCCGGAAGAGGAAGTGAATCATGGCCCGGTGGTACTTTTCCACTAGGTAATTGAAGCCCGCTTCATCGCCCGCGGCCACGCGCAACATGACGGCTGCATCGCTGGCGGGGTCCAGATCGTATGGCACGCCCGAACCCAGCGGTTGCGTGGAGCCCGGCCTTGCGGCCAAACCCGCTCCCAGGGCCGAATTGTCCAGCACCAAGGTCGCCATATCTTCTGGAACCCCGTTCCTGTCGGAAGGTTGCGCTGCAGGCCCCGTTTCCGCTCCGGAATCCCCGTCGGCGGCAGCGGGGGGGCCTGCTTCCGGTCTGGACGTGGCGAACCTGGCCATAGAAGCCGTCAAACCGGTGCCGGCCAGCCCTGCGCCCCATTGTTCCGGAGTTGCAAATTCCTGTCCTGGAGTGGCAAATCCCAATGCGCCAAGCCCTGGAACAGGGCGTATTCCCACATCCACGCCGGGGTGCGAGTCGCCTGTGTCTCGGGTTGTTCGGGTTCTCCAGCGCATGATCGAATTTCGCGCGGCCAAGGCCGCACCGGGCGCAGGACTTAGGGGTTGGCCATAAAGCCCTGCTGGTGTTACTCTAAACTACGGAATGCTCCGCTGGCTCTGCCTCTGCCAGCCTTCTCCCGGGCGCTTAACTCAGCGGTAGAGTGCCACCTTCACACGGTGGAAGTCGCAGGTTCGAATCCTGCAGCGCCCACCATAGAAATCTATAACTTACGGCCTTTTCAGCCTATAAATTTAACCCACATTTCAACCCACATCTATTGCACCATTGCAGTGTGCGTCTGTAGTGCCACAAGAAACTGACCTTGCGCCGCCCGTGCTTGATCCGAGTCCTGCTGGGTGTACAGATCCAGCGTCGTCTGAATCCGGCTATGTCGAAGAATTCCCTGCACCGTCTTTGGCTCAACCTTTGCCTTGTTCACCATCCAATTGGAAAGAAAATGGCGGAGATTATGCAAGCCAAACCCCAACGGCAGCCGTACGGAGGTGATCCACTACAAACACAGTGGGCGAAATCGGGACCTTCCCGTTTGCCTTGAAAGAAGGAAACACGAAATCCGTGTCCGTTCCATAAGGCATCCGTGAATGCCAAGCTTTCAGATGACGTCCCAGACGAGGGTGCAGCGGCACAAAACCGTCCGATCTTGCCGTCTTGGTTTCCCCGTCTTTTCCTCTTAGCCAGCGCTTGGAGACCCGTAGGTTCCGCAAGCACAAAGGCGCAGTGAAGATGCACACGCTGCTCGACCTGCGTGGCAACATCCCCACCTTCATTCGCATTACCGACGGCAAGGTGCATGACGTCAACATCCTCGACGAACTTCTGATCGAGACCGGCGCATTCTACGTGATGGATCGCGGCTACGTGGATTTTGAACGGCTGTATGCGTTCACACTCTCGCTGGCCTCCTTCGTAGTGAGAACCAGAGAGAACGTGTTGCTGCAACGTCGCTATTCGCATCTGGTGGACAAGAGCACTGGTGTGCGCTCAGATCAGACCGTGGTCCTGGCTACCGCTGGTTCGGCCACGGCGTATCCCGACGCGCTTCGCCGTGTGAGCTACTTCGATGCCGTCACCGGAAAGCGATTGGTGTTTCTGACAAACAACTTCACCCTGCCCGCGCTGACCATCGCGCAAATTTACAAGCAGCGTTGGCAAGCGGAGTTGTTCTTCAAATGGATAAAGCAGCACCTGCGCATCAAGCGCTTCCTCGGCACAAGCGAGAATGCGGTCAAGACCCAAATCTGGATCGCCGTCAGCATCTACGTGCTGGTCGCTATCGTCCGCAAACGGCTCGGCCTGGGGGCCAGTCTTTACCAAATCCTACAGATTCTCAGCGTAACTCTGTTCGAGAAAACGCCCATTCTACAGGCACTTCAAAAGATGGACTACGATAGCGACTTAGAAGATGTTTACAACCAGTTGAATTTGTTCGACTTGTAGCCGGACACTATTGATTTGCCGAATACATAGTGCGGGCGGTGTTGCTGCTTCCTAATCGCCTTGCGATCATAATCAAAAATCAAACAATGGCCAGCCATCTGTCGACTTCCTGCCGCCACGCATCGCAAACAAAAGCAATTCGCCTGGTCGTAGTAGGTTAACGCTGATTCGGCTCTGCTGACTGGCTGCCCCTCTCGCTAAGCCGTATCAGAACAAAACGCTCATCTAGAAATCTAGGGCCGCGCGACGCCATTCATCTCGACACGCCGCAGTGGCCGTGGATTCTCGATTGGCGCTGAATCGCCAATGAACTCTCTGAAAGCTACAGTCGGCTTACCGGCCACTTGCCCGCTGCTGGTTTGCCAGCGATCAGTGTTTTCTGGGGCGGAGGGATACCGGCGTTCATCAGGTTCGTTGGCCACCCGTTTTGCATCCGTTCATGCAATCCGGATGACAACTATTGCGGCACAAAATCCAGTTCTGGTTAAACTGGGATGTGGCAATTCTGCTTCCACGCAGGATCGCCATCGCACGCTGTAATATACAGTTTATGCCAGCTTATCGGTCACGAACCTCAACGCATGGACGCAATATGGCCGGGGCGCGCAGTCTTTGGCGCGCTACCGGGATGCAGGACGGCGATTTCGGCAAGCCCATCATAGCCGTCGCCAACTCCTTTACACAGTTTGTTCCCGGGCATGTTCACCTGAAGGACCTGGGGCAGCTTGTCGCGGAAGAAATCGCCCGCGCGGGCGGGGTTGCCAAGGAATTTAACACCATCGCCATCGATGACGGAATCGCCATGGGACATGACGGCATGCTGTACAGCTTGCCATCCCGGGACCTGATCGCCGATTCGGTTGAGTACATGGTGAACGCCCACTGCGCGGATGCGCTGGTGTGCATCTCGAATTGCGACAAGATTACGCCCGGCATGCTGATGGCGTCCTTGCGCCTGAACATTCCGGTGGTCTTTGTTTCCGGCGGGCCCATGGAGGCGGGCAAGGTACAGTTGGGGAACGTGGTCAAGGCCGTGGACCTGATCGATGCCATGATTATCGCGGGGGATCCCAAGGTCAGCGATGCGGATGTGGAAGAATACGAGCGCTCCGCCTGTCCGACCTGCGGTTCCTGTTCCGGCATGTTTACCGCCAATTCAATGAACTGCCTGACCGAGGCCCTGGGGCTGGCTCTTCCCGGCAATGGAACCGTGGTGGCCACCCATGCTGATCGTAAAGATCTCTTCCTTCAGGCAGGAAGAACCATTGTCGATCTGGCAAAGCGTTATTACGAAAAAGACGATGCCTCGGTGCTTCCCCGCAGCATTGCGACCTTCGAGGCCTTTGAGAATGCAATGACGCTGGACATTGCCATGGGCGGGTCAACCAATACGGTTCTGCATCTGCTGGCCGCAGCTCAGGAGGGCGAGGTGCCTTTCACGATGGCGGATATCGATCGCCTGTCGCGCCGCGTTCCGCATCTTTGCAAAGTTGCTCCATCCTCGCCTTACGTGCATGTCGAAGATGTGCATCGCGCCGGCGGAATCTTCGCCATTCTGGCCGAACTTGACCGCGGCGGCCTGCTGCATCGCGATACGTATACCGTGCATACTCCAACTTTAGGCGAGGCGATTGAAAAGCTGGATGTGAAACGCCCGGTTGCGGCGGCAGTGAAAGAGTTCTACCGCGCCGCGCCCGGAGGAGTGCGTACGACTCTGGCTTTCAGCCAGAGCGCCCGCTATCCTAACCTGGACCTGAATCGCGAGAGCGGGGTCATTCGCGATGTCGCGCACGCTTTCAGCGCCGACGGCGGCTTGGCCGTTTTGTTTGGAAATATTGCCGAAGACGGTTGCATCGTCAAGACGGCCGGCGTCGATTCCGCCCATCTTACTTTTACGGGTCCAGCGCGCATCTTCGAGAGCCAGGACGATGCAGTGCGGGCCATTCTGGGAGACAAGGTCGTTCCCGGCGATGTGGTGCTGATTCGTTATGAAGGGCCAAAGGGCGGTCCGGGCATGCAGGAGATGCTCTATCCCACCAGCTATCTCAAATCCAAGGGATTGGGCAAGGTCTGCGCTCTGATTACCGACGGGCGCTTCTCCGGCGGCAGCTCCGGCCTCTGCATCGGGCATATCTCTCCCGAGTCGGCGGAGGGCGGTTCGCTTGCGTTGGTGGAAGAGGGCGACACAATCGAGATCGATATTCCCAAGCGCATCCTTCGCGTCAGCCTCTCCGGCGAAGAACTCCTCAAGAGGCGCAAGGCCATGGAGGCCAAAGGATCTGCTGCATGGAAACCTGCAACCCGTGACCGCAAGGTCTCCAAAGCGCTGCAGGCATATGCGGCAATGACCACCAGTGCAGCTCGTGGCGCAGTGCGGGACGTGAGCCGCATCCAGAAGTAGACAGACGGCAATCACAAAAAGAGCAGCTTCCCGATGGCGGGGAGCTGCTCTTTTTGTGGTCCATTTCAGATGCTTCCGCATCGCTCTAGAACTGGTTCCAGAGGGACTGGTTGTAGACGGCGTGATGGAACTGGACCTCGGAGCCTTTGACGATGCTGCCCAGCTCGCGCGGGCTGCGGTTGGCCACGGCCTGCTTCAGGTCCGCATAA